>QHSZ01000213.1 GCA_003220595.1 Candidatus Rokuibacteriota bacterium
GGGACCGGGGGGCTGCCCGAGCTCCGCGGCGCCGGGCTCGCGGCCGTGGCGGAGCAGCCGGCGCTCTTCGGCGAGGCGCCGGGCGAGGCGCGCCCCCTCTTCGGCCGGGTGCTCGGCCAGGTGCAGGACACCTTCGTCGTCTCGGCCTCCGACGCGGAGGTCTTCTTCCTGGACCAGCACGTGGCGCACGAGCGGGTGATCTTCGAGCGCCTCCGGCGCGAGCTCGAGCGCGGCGCGCCGGCGTCGCAGGCGCTGCTCTTCCCCGAGCCCGTGGACCTCGGCCCGGCGGGGCGCGCGCTCCTCGAGCGCTGGCGCGCGCCGCTCGAGCGCCTCGGGTTCGCCTTCGAGGGCTTCGGCGGCGATGCGGTCGTCGTGAGCGCGGTGCCCGCGCTCCTGAAGGGCGACGAGCCCAAGCGGCTCATCCAGGCCGCGGTGGAGGAACTCGGTGGGCCGAAGGCGGGCGAGCCGGCCGTCGACCGTGCGCTCGCATTCGTCGCGTGCCGTGCGGCGGTGAAGGCGAACATGCCGCTGGCGCGGGAGGAGATGGAGCGCCTGGTGGCCGAGCTCGGGGCAACGGAGACGCCCTACTTCTGCCCGCACGGGCGGCCGATCGTGAGCCGGGTGTCGCTCGCCGACATCCGCCGCGAGCTGAAGCGGAACTGGTAGTGGCCGTGCGAGCCGCAGGACGTCGCGGGGCAGGGGCCCCGCCGGCCGAGGCGAGCGAAAGATGGTAGTGGCCGAAAGATGGTAGTGCAAGCCGAGCGGCGCGTGCCGAGCCGTAACACGGTCGAGCCGAGTACACTGGAAGGCATGCGGGAGCGCAAGAAGCCCTGCGTGCTGGTCATCGCGGGGCCGACGGGCGTCGGCAAGACCGCGGTGGCGGTCGCGCTGGCGCGCCGGGCGTCGATCGAGGTGATCAGCGCCGACTCGCGGCAGGTCTACCGGGGCATGGACGCCGCGACCGGCAAGCCGACGCGCGAGGAGCGCCTGGCGGTCGTCCATCACCTGATCGATGCCGTGGAGCCGGACGACCGTTATCAGGCGGCGCGGTTCCGGAGCGACGCGGCAGGGCTCGTGGAGGCCATCCACGCGCGCGGGCGGCTCCCCGTGATCGTCGGCGGGACCGGGCTCTACATCCGCGCGCTGGTCCGAGGGCTCGACGCAGCACCGGCTGCCGATCCAGCGTTCCGCCGTGAGCTGTCCTCGCTCGCGCGACGGGAGGGGCGCGTCGTGCTCCACCGTCGGCTCGCGGTCGCGGCGCCGGAGGTCGCGCAGAGGCTCCACCCGAACGACGAGGTCCGCGTGGTGCGCGCGCTCGAGATCGTGCGGGCCAGGGGAAGCGTGGCGCTCGAGCCCGAGCGCGCCTGGCGTGCCGAGGGGCCGTACGACGTCCTCTACGTCGGTCTCACGGCCGAGCGCGAGAGCCTCGCACGCCGTCTGCACGCGCGGGCGGCGGCCTTCGTCGGCGCGGGGCTCCTCGACGAGGTGCGGGCGCTGCTCGCGCGCGGCTACGACCCCGCGCTGCCCTCGCTCTCGTCCATCGGCTACCGCGAGTTCGTCCGGGTGGCGCGGGGCGTCCTGTCTCCGGCCGAGGCGCTCCGGCGCATGCAGCGCGACACGGTCCGCTACGCGAAGCGCCAGTGGACCTGGTTCCAGCGCGAGCCGGACGTCGAGTGGATCGACGTGGGCGCCGAGGGCGCGATCGAGGGCGCGGCTCGCCGGATCGAGGCGAGGCTCTCGGAGGAGGGTGTGCTCGCGTGAGGCGTAGCCCACAGAACGGGGCGAACGGACGGCCGCAGAGAGAGCGCGCGGTGATCGCGGCGGTGAAGCGGCCCGCGCAACGGCGCTGGGAGATCGAGGAGTCGCTCGAGGAGCTCGCGGGTCTCGTCGCGGCGGCCGGCGGGAGCGTCGTCGACCGCATCGTCCAGGAGCGCGCGTCGCCGACACCGGGACTCTACTTCGGCAAGGGGAAGATCGAGGAGATCGGGCGCGCCGCGCAGGCGCGGGCGGCCAACCTCGTCGTCTGCGACGACCCGCTCTCGCCGAGCCAGGAGCGCAACATCTCCGAGGCGCTCGGCCTGAAGGTCATCGACCGGACGGCGCTGATCCTCGACATCTTCGCCCAGCGCGCGCGCTCGAGCGAGGGCAAGCTGCAGGTCGAGCTGGCGCAGCTCACGTATCTGTTGCCGCGGCTCGTCGGGCAGTGGACGCACCTCGAGCGGCTCGGCGGCGGCATCGGCACGAGGGGGCCGGGCGAGACCCAGCTCGAATCGGACCGTCGCGTCATCCGCCGCCGCGTGATGCAGATCAGACGCGAGCTCGAGCGCGTGCAGGTGCACCGGCGTCTGCAGCGCGCGGGCCGGCGGCGCACGGGCATGCCGGTCGTCGCGCTCGTCGGCTACACGAACGCCGGGAAGACGACGCTCCTGAACCGCCTCGCGGGCTCGCAGCTCACGGCGGCGGACCGCCTCTTCGTGACGCTCGACCCGGCGGCGCGCCTGGTCGAGCCCACGGGACGGCAGCCGTTCATCCTCACCGACACGGTCGGGTTCATCCGGAAGCTGCCCCACGAGCTGGTGGCGGCCTTCCGCGCCACGCTCGAGGAGCTGGCCGACGGCGACGTGCTCCTGCACGTCGCGGACGCGAGCCATCCGGCGCTCGATGAGCACCTGCGCGCGGTCCGCGACCTCCTCGAGGAGCTCGAGGTCGCGGACCGGCCGACGGTCCTGGCCCTGAACAAGAGCGACCGGCTCGACGCGCCGGTGGAGCCGCTGGTCGCGCGGCTCGGCGGCGTCGCGATCTCCGCCGCCACCGGCGCCGGGATCGACGCGCTCCTCGCGGCCGTCGACGCCGCGCTGCCGGCCGCCGGGGCGGCGACGCTCCGCATTCCGCACGGTGACGGCGCGGCGCTCGCGCTCTGCTATGCGCGCGGCCGCGTGCTCGCGCGTGCCGACGAGCCCGACGCGGTGCGGCTCGAGGTGGAGCTGCCGCGCCAGGTCCTGGGCGCGCTCGGGGCATACCGCGTGACGGGCTCACCACCGGTCCAGGTGATAGACTGAGCGCTCACCGATGGGACTCGCGAACTGGCTGACGCTGCTCCGCATCGTGATGGTGCCGGTCTTCGTGTCCCTGCTCGTCTACCGGAAGCCGGGCCCCGCGCTCGTCGTCTTCGCCACGGCGGCGTTCACCGACCTCCTCGACGGCTACATCGCGCGCCGGCGGGGGAGCCAGAGCCGGCTCGGCGCGTTCCTCGACCCGATGGCCGACAAGCTCCTCCTGACCGCGTCGTTCGTGACGCTCACCTACCTCAAGGCGCTGCCCTTCTGGATCGCCGCCGTCGTGATCAGCCGCGACGTCATCCTGGCCCTTGGCACCGTGCTCATCTTCATGCTGGGCGGCCGCGTCCACCCGCGGCCGACGTGGGCGGGCAAGGCCGCGACCTTCCTGCAGATCCTCACGGTTCTCGGCGGGCTGCTCGCCCCCTACGTCGCGCCCGGCCTGGCGGCGCGCGTCGCGCTCTGGCTCGCCGCGCTCTTCACGGTCGTCTCGGGCCTCCAGTATCTCGTTCAGGGCATGCGGTTCCTCAACGCCACGCACGACGAGGAGCGGGAGGGGTCCCGTGAGGGCGCGTTCCTGCGATAGCCCCGGGGCAGGGCGAGCCGCAGCACGTCGTGGGGCTGGGGCCCCAGCGTGCGAGGCGAGCGAAGTCCAACAATCCTCGCTGGAGGCGAGCGGAGTGGTCGTTGCCGTGGTCCGCGCGGGCACGCCCGCCGCCGCGGCGGGGCTCGTGGCGGGCGACCACATCCTCGCGATCAACGGCCACCCGCTCCGCGACGCGATCGACTTCCAGTTCCACGCGGGTGACGAGCGTCTGGTCCTCGAGGTCCTGCGCGACGGCGACGCGCTCGCCCTCGCCCTCCGGCGGCGCGGCGCGGAGCTCGGCCTCGAGCTCGTGGCGCCCCGGGCCGCCGAGATTGCGACGTGCGCCAACAAGTGCGTGTTCTGCTTCATCCACCAGCTGCCGAAGGGAATGCGGCGAAGCCTCTACGTGAAGGACGACGACTTCCGGCTCTCGTTCCTCCACGGCAACTACATCACCCTGACCGATCTCGACGAGGCGGACCTGGCGCGCATCGTCGAGCAGCGCCTGTCGCCGCTCTACGTGTCCGTCCACGCGACGGACCCGGCGCTCCGCCGCCGGCTGCTCGGCGAGCCGCGCCGCTCCGCGGAGATCCTGCCGCGGATGGAGCGGCTCGCCAAGGCCGGCATCCGGATGCACGCCCAGATCGTCCTCTGCCCCGACTGGAACGACGGCCCGCACCTGGCGCGCACCGTCGGGGAGCTGGCCCCGCTCCACCCCGCGGTGGCGACGACCGCCGTCGTGCCCGTCGGGCTCACGCGCCACCGCGAGCGCCTCCCCTCGCTCCGCGGCCTCCGGCCCGACGAGGCGCGCGGGCTCGTGGACACCGTCGGCGGCTGGCAGGAGCGTTTCCGGGCCGAGCTGGGGAGCCGCTTCGTCTTTCTCGCCGACGAGATCCACCTCCTCGCCGGCCGGGAGCCTCCGCCCGCGGACGCCTACGAGGGTTTCTCGATCGCCGAGGACGGCGTCGGTCTGGTGCGGCGCTTCGAGGACGAGTTCCGCGCGGCCCTCGGGCGCCGCCGGCGTCGCGCGGTCGCCCCGCCCGTCACGCTCGTCACGGGCGAGATGTTTGCGCCGCGCCTCCGCGCGCTGCTCGAGGGCGGCGGCCTCGCCGGGCCGGGCGTGCGTGTGGCGGCCGTGCCGAACGAGTTTTTCGGGCGCGCAATCGCCGTGGCGGGGCTCCTCACGGGGCGCGACATCCAGCGCCACCTCGCGACGCTCGGAGACCTCGGGCGTGCGGTGCTGGTGCCGGCGGCCGCCGTGCGCGATGTGGACGGCGTCTTCCTCGACGATCTGACCCCGGCGGACCTCGCGCGGGACCTGGGCGCCCCCGTCCGCGTGGTCGAGCCGTCGGCGGCCGCGCTCCTCGCGGCGCTGCGCGACGCCTGAGTCCCCCGCCGTGGCCGCGCGCGGCGAGCCGCCCGTCATCGCGATCGTCGGCCGCCCGAACGTGGGCAAGTCCACGCTCTTCAATCGGCTGGTCGGCCGGCGCCGGGCGATCGTGCGCGACGTGCCGGGGGTGACGCGCGATCGGTTGTACGGGCAGGTGAGCTTCGAGCGCTGGCAGGCGACGGTGATCGACACGGGGGGCTTCGACCCGTCCCCCGAGGAGCCGCTCGTCGAGGCCGTGCGCAAGCAGGTGCTCGTCGCGGTCGAGGAGGCGGACCTCGTCCTGTTCGTGGTGGACGCGCGAACCGGCGCAACCGCGCTCGATCTCGAGATCGCAGGCGTGCTCCGGCGCGCCGACCGACCGGTCGTCCTCGCCGCGAACAAGG
>QHSZ01000020.1 GCA_003220595.1 Candidatus Rokuibacteriota bacterium
GGCCACTTCGTCGAGGCGCAGATCCTCGAGTCGCTCGGCGTCGACTTCATCGACGAGTCCGAGGTGCTTACGCCGGCCGACGAGCACTTCCACATCGACAAGTTCGCCTTCCGCGTGCCGTTCGTGTGCGGCGCGCGGGACCTCGGCGAGGCGCTCCGGCGGATCGGCGAGGGCGCAGCGATGATCCGGACCAAGGGCGAGGCGGGCTCGGGCAACATCGTCGAGGCCGTGCGCCACATGCGCGCGCTCGTGTCCGGCATGCGGCGGCTCACGACGCTCTCTCCGGAGGAGCTGATGACCGAGGCGAAGACCCTCGGCGCGCCCTACGAGCTGGTGCGGTGGGTGGCGAAGGCCGGCAAGCTCCCCGTCCCGAACTTCTCGGCGGGGGGCATCGCGACCCCGGCCGACGCCGCGCTGATGATGCAGCTCGGCGCCGAGGCGGTGTTCGTGGGCTCAGGCATCTTCAAGTCGAGCGACCCGGCCAAGCGCGCCAAGGCGATCGTCCAGGCGACGACCCACTACAAGGACGCGGACGTGCTCGCGCGCGTGAGCGAGGAGCTCGGCGAGGCGATGCCGGGGATCGAGACGTCGAAGCTCGCGGAGAAGGATCTGCTCCAGACGCGCGGCTGGTAGCGCGGGGCGAGTCCAGGGGATGAGGATCGGGGTCCTCGCGCTTCAGGGCGACTTCGCCCGCCACGCGGCAGCGCTCGGGCGGTGCGGCGTGGAGGCCGTGGAGGTGCGGCGGCCGGAGGAGCTCTCCGAGGTCGACGGGCTGATCATCCCCGGGGGCGAGTCGACGACGCTGCTGAAGCTCATGGACGAATGGGCGTTCGTCCCGGCGCTTGAGAAATTCCACGCGGCGGGCCGGCCCATCTTCGGCACCTGTGCCGGGCTCATCGTGCTGGCGCGCGAGGTGGAAAGCCCCCGGCAGTTCTCGCTCGGCCTGATCGACGTCACGGTCGAGCGCAACGCTTATGGGCGCCAGCGGGAGTCGTTCGAGGCGTCGGGCACGGTCACGCTCGACGGCCGGGCGCACCCGCTCGAGATGGTCTTCATCCGCGCGCCCCGGATCCGGCGGGTCGGCGTCGGCGTGGAGACGCTCGCCGAGCACCACGGTGAGCCGGTGATGGCGCGCCAGGGGAGCGTGCTGGTGGCCACGTTCCACCCCGAGCTGACCGACGATCCGGCGGTGCACCGGTACTTCTGCGACGTCGTCTCACGCGCGCGGGTGGCGGCGTGATCTTCCACGACTATTACGCGAACATCCCGCGCGCCGAGATCGACCGGTTCGTCGAGGGCCAGGAGCTCTGCCGCCTCGTGACGCTCGGCCCGGACGGCACGCCGCACCTCGGGCTCTATCCGTTCGTGTACGAGGGCGCGACCCTCGACCTCCACCTGGTGCGGGTCGACGAGCAGGTGCAGGACCTGACGTCGCGGCCCCGCTGCCTCGTGGAGGTGGACGAGATCCTGGGTGTGATCCCCTCCTACTGGGTGCACCCGCAGTACGCCGGTTCGGCGACCGCGTACCATCGGACGGTGATCTTCGAGTGCAACGCCGCCGTGGTCGAGGATCCGGTCGCCGTCGCGGCCCAGCAGCGCCGGCTCCTCGCGCGCTACCAGCCGGAGGGTGGCTACACGGCACTCGACCCGGCTGATCCGCTCTATCGCGGCGCGCTCGAGACGCTCGCGGCGGTGCGCCTCGAGATCACGCGCTGCCGCGCCAAGTTCAAGCTCGGCCAGAACCGGCCCGCGGAGACGCGGCAGCGCCTGATCGGAGAGTTACGCCGCCGGGGCCGCCCGAACGACGGCCGCGCGGCCGACGCCCTCGCCTGGACGATCGAGGTCCAAAAGGTTTAGTGGAACCTGAGCCGGGGATACGCAAGCCCCTGACCCGCCGGCATTTTCCGGCAAATTCTGGCTCCTCGGGCTTTACCCCCTTGACAGCCTGCGCCCTCCTGGGAGTATTCTCCGGTCAGACCAGCCGACCACCGGCTTAACGCCGGCGCCCGGCAGACGGGTGAGGAGGTGCGCATGGCAGCCGTGATCTGCGAAGTCGTCTACCGGGGCATCTTCCAGAAGAACCTCGCCGCGCGCATCGTGCGCGGGATCGTGCTCTCGGCGCGGAAATCGGGACGCTGGGGTATCGCGTTTGGCCGCTACGGCGACAGCCCGCAGCGCAACGGCATCCCCGCGAAAGACTTCGCGATCGTCGCCGACACCAAGGAAGAGCTCGAGCAGAACATGGCCCGCTACGAGCCCAAGCATGTCGACGTCACGATCGTGGTGGACGACACGCTCGCCAAGGGTGTCGAGTCGTGGGCCTGGTATGGGCTCCAGCCCATCAACCGGCTGACGGTGCCGAACGGCACGGTGCTGATGACGTCGGTCCAGCGCGTCGACGACCTGCTCCGGGACATCCACAAGAAGGACGCACCGTACAAGCTCTCGCTGATCCGGGCCAAGGCCTCGTTCTCCGGGCTCTGGGTCTACAAGGAGGACCACACCGAGGTCCGTATCCTCGGGGCGCTCGCCAAGATCGCGCCCTCCTTCCTGACGCTCGACGGGGTCTGCGAGGCGATCAGGGAGATGGAGTGGGGCTCGGACCTCAAGATCGAGTCGGCGAAGAAGGCGTACGCGCGTCTCGAGACGCGCGAGGTGAAGATCACCGAAGGCAACGCGGAGGTCCCGTACTCGTTCGAGATGCCCAAGTGGTGGGAGATGCGGGAGGGCGTGACGATTCCGGCCATCCCCGTGGGCAAGCCGAAGGAGGACGGCAAGGGATACGTGCCGGAGCGCAACCCGTACTTCAAGAAGTACACGACCCGCTCGATGCGGCCCGTCATCAACTTCGACACGTGCGTGAAGTGCACGCTCTGCTGGATCCAGTGCCCGGACTCGTGCTTCGACGTCATGCCCGACGGCACCTACGACGCCAATATGGAAGCGTGCTGCGGCTGCGGCGTGTGCGAGGCGGTCTGCCCGGTCGAGCAGTGCATCACGATGGTCAACGAGTCGGTGTTCGAGGACAACGCGAGCCAGTGGGAGATGTGGCGGAAGGACAAGGGCGCGTACCAGACCTGGATGACCCAGAAGATCGGCGACAAGAAGGCCACGGTGCGCTCCCACGGGTTCCGCTTCCGCGGCCAGTACGAGGAGGAGCTGAAGTCGGACCTGGACTCGGGCGGCGTCGAGATCACGGCGGGCATCCCGGGCGAGAACGCGCAGCACAAGACGGCGTAGTGCGAGCTGCAGGGCGTCGCGGGGCTGGGGCCCCGCCGCCCGAGGCGAGCGGTGAGATGGTTCGTGAAGTGCGAGCTGCAGGGCGTCGCGGGGCTGGGGCCCCGCCGCCCGAGGCGAGCGGTGAGATGGTTCGTGAGGGGGACTGACATGGCGGTGGCGACCAAGGCGACTCCGGCGGCGACGGACGACAAGGAGCTCCTGATCTCGGGCAGCGAGGCCGTGGCCGAGGCCCTCGTGCTCGCCGACCTCGACGTGGTTACGGCCTACCCGATCCGGCCCTACGATACGGTCATGCAGGCCATCGCGAAGAAGATCGCCAACGGCGAGCTGGTCGCCGAGTACATCGTGGCCGAGGGCGAGCACAGCCAGTTCGAGATCGTCAAGCACGCGTCGACCGTCGGCGCGCGCGTCTTCTGCGGGTCCTCCGGCGTGGGCTGGATGTACGCGATGGAGTGCCTCGTCGTCACGCCGCCGCTCCGCGTCCCGATGGTCGCCCTCGTGGGCAACCGCGCCCTGGACGACCCGGGGGCGTTCGGCGTCGAGCATAACGACGCGCTCGTCGTGCGCGACGTGGGCTGGCTGCTCTGCTGGATCGACACCTCGCAGGAGGCGCTGGACACGACGCTGATCGCCTACCGGGTGGCCGAAGACCGGCGCGTCTTCCTGCCGCTCGCGATCTCGGCCGACGGGGCGTTCCTCACCCACTCCCAGGCGCTCACGATGGTGCCGCCGAAGGAGAAGGTGGACCGGTTCCTGCCTCGCTACGACCGCGGCGATCTGCTGCTCCACCCGGACAACCCGATCACGGTCGCCCCGCAGGCGAACGAGGATTGGGTCATCGAGATCCGGCGGCAGAACAACGAGGCGATGAAGCGCGCCTATACCGTCATCGAGGAAGCCTACGCGGACTTCCGGCGCGTCTTCGGCCGCGGGCCGGAGAACCCGTGGTTCGAGGAGTACATGACGGACGACGCGGAGATCATCCTCGTCGGGATGGGCACGATCTCGCTACCCATCAAGGTCGCGATCCGCGAGATGCGCGCCAAGGGCAAGAAGGTCGGCCTCGTGCGTCTGCGCTGGTTCCGGCCGTTCCCGACCGATCGGCTGGTCGCCGCGCTGTCCAAGGCGCGGGCGCTCGGCATCATCGACCGCGATTACTCCTTCGGCTCGCCGTTCGGGTCGGGCGTGGTCGCCAACGAGATCCGCGCCGCCCTGTACAACGCCGAGCGCCGGCCGCCTCTGCTCTCGTTCATTTGCGGCCTGGGCGGTCGCGAGGTCACGCTCGAGGACGTCTACAAGGCGACGGACATGTGCTACGGTGCCGCGAAGTCCGGCAAGTCGGACGCGACGACGCACTGGCTCGGCGTTCGCGAATAGGAGAGCACGGCCATGGCTGAGACGACGACGTTCACCAACGCCACCCAGATCCTCGAGCCGTTCCGTGGCGTGAAGAAGGTCACGCTCGAGGAGTACTTCACCTCCGGCCATCGGACCTGTCAGGGCTGCGAGTCGGCGCTCGTCATGAAGCTCATGGTGAAGGCGTCTGGCCCGCGCACGATCGTGCTCGGCTCGACCGGCTGCATGTACGTCGCCAACACGACGTACTACACGACGCCCTGGGTGGTGCCGTGGATGCACACCCAGCTGGGATCCTCCGGCTCGGCCGCGCTCGGGACCGCCGCGGGGCTGAAGGCCCTCATGCGCAAGGGCAAGATGAAGTCGGAGCCGATCAACGTCATCGCGTTCTGCGGCGACGGCGGCGGCGCCGACATGGGCCTGGGCGCCATCTCGGCGACGCTCACGCACAAGGAGTACAACTCGCTCATCCTGCTCTACGACAACGAGTCGTACGCCAACACCGACATCCAGCTCTCCGGCATGACGCCCTACGGCGCGCACACCACCTTCAGCCCCCCCGGCCGCGCCAAGCGCATCATCCACACGCGCTGGAAGAAGAACATGGCCGGCATGATGGCGGCGGGCCACCCTGAGTGCCGCTACGTGGCCACCGTCTGCGCGTCCTACGCGGTGGAGATGATGAACAAGGTGCGCCGCGCGCTGACGATCGGCGGCCCGACCTTCATCCACTCGCTCGACCCGTGCCCGAAGGGCTGGGACTACGACCCGATGCTCTCCCACGAGCTGGGCGAGCTCGCGATCGAGACCGGGCTCTTCCCGCTCTACGAGGTCGAGGACGGGGTCGTGAAGTACTACGGCAAGACCCGGGCGATCGTCGAGGGCCGCGCGCGGAAGCCGGTGCGCGAGTACCTGCTCAAGCAGGGGCGGTTCGCCCACTTCACCGAGGAGGACCTCGAGTACTTCCAGAAGAAGGTGGACGAGACGTGGGAGAAGTGGGAGATCCCGGCCGTGATCCCGTTCCGGCGCCTCGATGCCACGAGGGCCGCGCTCGACACCAAGTAGCGCACCGCGTGGATCGCGAGGCCGTCGCATAGACGCGGCCCGGGCCGGACCCCGGAACCCGGGGCTCCGGCCCGACGTTTCTCACCCGCCGTCGACCGTCAGTCGGCACCGGACGTCGCAGGGCATCGGGAGACACTGCGGCCTCGCGCCGCAAGGAGTCGGGCCATGAAACTCGCGACCGCTCTCGCGCTGTGCCTCGTCGCGTCGTCGGCGGTGCCCGCCGGCGCCGCGTGGGAGCCGACCAAGCCGATCGAGTTCGTCGTTCCCGCGGGGACGGGCGGCGGCGCCGACCAGATGGCGCGCCTGATCTCCGGCATCGCCGAGAAGCACAAGCTTTCGCCGCGACCGATCATCGTCGTCAACAAGGGAGGCGGCGCCGGCGCGGAGGGCTTCCTGGACGTCAAGGGCAAGAAGGGCGACGCCCACACCATCATCATCACGCTCTCCAACCTCTTCACGACGCCGCTCCACACGGGCATCCCGTTCAGCTGGCGCGACCTCACGCCGTTGGCACGCATGGCCCTCGATCAGTTCATCCTCTGGGTGAACGCCGAGACGCCGTACAAGACGGCCAAGGAGTACGTCACCGCGGTCAAGGACAAGCCCACCTCGTTCAAGATGGGCGGCACCGGCTCCGCCCAGGAGGATCAGATCCTGACCATCCAGCTCGAGCAGGCGCTCGGGCTCAAGTTCATCTACGTGCCGTTCAAGGGCGGCGGCGAGGTGTGCGTGAACCTGGTCGGCAACCATGTCGACTCGACCGTGAACAATCCGATCGAGTGCGCGAGCCACTGGAAGGCCGGCCGCGTCCGCCCGCTCGCCGTGTTCGACACCCAGCGGATCCCCGTCGCCGAGTGGAAGGACATTCCGACCGTGAAGGAGGCGCTCGGCGCGGACGTGCATTACGTGATGCTCCGGGGAATCTTCGGTCCCCCGAGCATGCCCAAGGAAGCCGTGGACTGGTATGTCGCGTTCCTCAAGAAGGTGTACGACACGCCCGAGTTTCAGAAGTACCTGACGGACGGCGCGCTCAAGCCCGCGTTCGCCACGAGCGCTGAGTACGTCAAGTGGGTGGAGGAAAACGAGCAGCTCCACAAAGAGCTCATGGCGAAGGGGGGGCTCCTGAAGAAGTAACGCCGCCCCATGCGCATCGCGGATCTCGTCACCGCGTCCTTCCTGATGCTGCTGGGCGCCATCGTCGTCTTCGACGCCTCGCGGCTCGGCGTCGGCTGGAGCACCGATGGTCCCAAGAGCGGGTTCTTCCCGTTCTGGCTCGGCGTGCTCCTGATCGCCGCCTGCGCCGTCATCCTCGTCCAAGCGGCGCGCCGCGCGGGCTTGGCGCCCTTCGTCACGCGGGCGCAGGCCGGACCGGTGCTGAAGGTGCTCTGGCCGGCGGTGGCGCTCGTCGTCCTCACGCAGTGGCTCGGGCTGTACGTCTCCGCGGGGCTCTACACGGGATTCTACATGCGCTGGATCGGCCGCCACTCGTGGCTCGCCGTGCTCGCCCTCGCGATCCTGTTCCCGCTGGCGACGTTCTTCATCTTCGAGAAGTGGTTTCTGGTGCCAATGCCCAAGGGCCCGCTCGAGGCGTGGCTCGGCCAGTAAGCGATGGGGATCGAGAACCTCCTCCTCGGCTTCCACGTCGCGATCACCCCCTACAACCTGTTCGTCGCCGTCGTCGGCATCACCCTCGGAACGATCATCGGGGTGCTTCCGGGCCTGGGCGGCGCCAACGGCGTCGCGATCCTGCTGCCGCTCACGTTCACGATGCCGCCGACCTCGGCGATCATCCTCCTGACGTCGTTGTACTGGGGGGCGCTGTTCGGCGGAGCGATCACCTCGGTGCTGTTCAACATCCCGGGCGAGCCGTGGTCGGTCGCGACCACCTTCGATGGCTACCCGCTCGCGCGGCAGGGCCTCGGGGGTCAGGCGCTCACCGCCGCGTTCACGTCGTCGTTCGTCGGCGCTTTCTTCTCGATCGTGCTGATTACGTTCTTCGCGCCGCTGCTCGCGGAAATCGCGCTCAAGTTCGGCCCGCCGGAGTTCTTCGCGATCCAGCTCCTGACCTTCTCGAGCTTCGTCGGACTCGGGGGCGGCAGCCCGCTCAAGTCGCTCGTCTCCATCCTGCTCGGGTTCATCCTCGCGGCGGTCGGCCTCGACATCGTCACCGGGCAGCTCCGGATGACCTTCGGCCTCGTGGACCTCATGAAGGGCTTCGACTTCATCATCGCCGTCATCGGCCTGTTCGGCATCGGCGAGATCCTCCTCTCCGTGGAAGAGGGTCTCTCGTTCCGCAGCGCCCGCACGGGCATGAACCTCCGGGTCGTCCTCGACACGTGGAGGATCCTGCCGCGCTACGCGCGCACCTTCGTGCGCGGCTCGTTCATCGGCTTCTGGATGGGCTTCAAGCCGGGTGGCGCAACGCCCGCCTCCTTCATGAGCTACGCGTTCGCCAAGCGGTTCTCGAAGCACCCGGAGCGGTTCGGGCACGGCGAGCTTGAGGGCGTCGTGGCGCCCGAGACCGCCGCCCACGCCGCCGGCGTGGCGGCGATGCTGCCGATGCTGACGCTCGGCATCCCGGGCTCGCCGACGGCGGCGGTGATGCTGGGAGGCCTCATCATCTGGGGCCTCCAGCCGGGGCCTCTGCTCTTCAAGGAGCGGCCCGAGTTCGTGTGGGGGCTCATCGCGAGCATGTACACGGGGAACATCCTCGGCGTGCTGATGGTGCTCGCCTTCGTCCCGTTCTTCGCGGCTATACTGAGGATACCGTTCGCGATCCTGACGCCCGTGATCGTGGTGGTGTGCGCGGTCGGTTCGTACGCGGTGCACAGCAACATGATCGACATCTGGTACATGGTGATCTTCGGCCTCGTCGGCTACGTGTTCAAGAAACTCGACTACCCGCTCGCGCCGCTCGTCCTGGCGCTCGTCCTCGGCGACCTCGCCGAGAACGCGCTCCGTCAGAGCCTCATCATGTCCCA
Organism: Candidatus Rokuibacteriota bacterium; assembly: GCA_003220595.1. Taxonomy (GTDB): domain Bacteria; phylum Methylomirabilota; class Methylomirabilia; order Rokubacteriales; family CSP1-6; genus AR19. Next base: position 8,643 of record QHSZ01000020.1, read on the forward strand.
GGGCTCACTCGCGATCTTCGTGACGCGCCCGATCGCGGGAGCGATCACCGCGGTGGCGCTCCTGTTCTTCGCGCTTCCGGTGCTGACGCCCTGGTGGCGCCGGCTGCGCGGCGCTGTCGTCCCGGCCCAGGGCGCGTCATGATGGTCCTCGCCGATCTCGAGTTCTGGATCCGTCTCTTGGGGATCTCGCTTCTGAACCTCGTCCTCTCCGGCGACAACGCCCTCGTCATCGCGCTCGCGGTCCGCGCGCTGCCGAGGCGCAAGCGCGTGCTCGGCCAGATCTGGGGCGCGGCCGGCGCGGTCGCGCTCCGACTGGTCTTCGTCGGGCTGGTGAGCCTTCTCCTCAAGGTGCCGCTCCTCCAGCTCGTCGGCGGTCTCCTCCTCGTGTGGATTGCGGCCCGACTCATGCGGCCGGAGGGCGAGGGCGCGGGTGAGGTGCGCCACGGGACGTCCCTCTGGGAGGCGATCTGGATCATCATCATCGCCGACGTGACGATGAGCCTCGACAATGTGCTGGCGATCGCGGCCGCGGCGCACGGCGACCTCCTGCTTGTGATGTTCGGCGTCGGTCTCTCGCTGCCCATCGTGGTCTGGGGCGCCGGCCTCCTGGCGTACCTGATGAACCGTCACGTGTGGATCGTCTGGCTCGGTGGCGGGCTGCTGGGTTACGTCGCGGGGCAGATGATCCTCGAGGATGCGTTCGTCCACCAGTGGCTCGGTGATGCGGCCGGCGCGCTCCACCGGCCCGTGCCCCTGGCGCTCGGCACCGCCGTCACGGCGCTCGGCTGGTGGCTCGCCCGCGGGCTTCGCCATCGTCGCGTACGCGTCAGGGAGAAACTCGGATGACCACCGAGGGGCCGAAGCGGGGGGGCGAGCGGGCGGTGGACCTCGCGCCGATCAAGTCGACGCGCATCTACGAGGAGATCGTCCGCCAGGTCAAGCAGATGATCACCGAGGGCCGCCTGAAGAGCGGCGACCAGCTCCCGCCCGAGCGGGAGCTGGCCGAGAAGTTCGTCGTCAGCCGCACCTCGGTGCGCGAGGCGCTGCGCGCGCTCGAGAGCCTCGGCCTCATCGAGATCCGGCCGGGGGAGGGGACGTTCGTCCGCGAGGTCTCCATCGACGCGCTGGTGGAGCCGCTGGCGCTGCTCCTGACGTCGCACCGCGAGGCGATCGTCGAGCTGTTCGAAGCCCGCCGGCTCCTCGAGCCCGCCCTCGCGGCGCTCGCCGCCGCGCGCGCGACCCGCGACGAGATCCAGGAGATGGAGCGGATCCTCGAGGAGCAGGCGAAGGAGATCGCTGCGGGCAAGACGGGCCTCGCCCAGGACGCCGCCTTTCACACGGCGATCGGCGCCGCGGCGCACAACCGGGCAATCACGCGGATCGCCCACGCGATCATGGACCTGCTGACGCAGAGCCGCGAGGAGTCACTCAACACGCCCGGCCGCCCGACGCGGTCGCACCAGGATCACCGGCGCATCCTCACGGCGATCACGGCACGCGACGAGCGCGCGGCGCGGCAGGCGATGCTGGACCACGTCGAGGCCGTGGAGGGGCTCGTGCTCGGCCGGGAGAGGCAGCGCCAGCGGGGGAAGGGAAGGCGGTCTTGACAGGTGAGCGCGCGCCCCGTATCCTGCCCTCACCATGACGTTGATCACCTCGCGGGTGCTGTCGCCGGAGATTCTTCTCCTGGCGCTGCCGGGCCTGCCCGGAGCATCCGCGAAGTAACGCGACATCGGATGCCACGGGCAGGAGACGGGCCCGTGGCGATGGCGATGGACACTCTGGGGCCACGGGTGAAACGACCCGTGGCCGTTTTTGTTTCACGCGGTCGCCGGAGGGTTCCCGAGTGGAGAAGGTGTGAGAAAGATTGACGGGAGTGCATTCCATCCTGTAGTCTTAAAAGACTTTTTCGGCTTATGACCAAGTACGTCTACTTTTTCGGGTCTGGCAAGGCCGAGGGCTCCTCCCTCATGCGTAACCTGCTGGGCGGAAAGGGATGCGAGCTCGCGGAGATGACCAACCTCGGCATTCCGGTGCCGCCCGGCTTCACGATTACCACGCAGGCCTGGTCGCACTACAACAAGGCGGGCCGTCGGCCGCCCGAGGGGCTCTGGGAGCAGGTGAAGGAGTACCTCGACCAGCTCGAGACCACCAGCGGATTGAAGTTCGGCGACGTGGAGCGTCCGCTCCTCGTCTCCGTCCGTTCGGGCGCGCGCGCCTCCATGCCGGGCATGATGGAGACGGTCCTCAACCTCGGCCTCACCGACGAGACGGTGCGCGGGCTCGCCGCGTGGACGAAGAACGAGCGCTTCGCCTGGGACTGCTACCGCCGCTTCGTCACGATGTTCTCGAGCGTGGTGCTCGGCATCCGCCGCGACGCCTTCGACGCCGAGCTCGACGCCGTGAAGACGCGCCTCGGCGTCGGGACCGACCCCGAGATCCCCGCCGACGAGCTCCGCAAGCTGACCCAGACGTTCAAGGACATCGTGAGCGCCCGCACCGGCGCGCCGTTTCCCCAGGACCCCAGGGAGCAGTTGCGCCTGGCGATCGCCGCCGTCTTCGACTCGTGGTTCGCCAAGAAGGCGACCGAGTACCGCCGGATCCACGGCATCCCCGCGGACTGGGGGACCGCCGTCACGGTGATGGCGATGGTGTTCGGCAATCTGGGCGCGACGTCGGGGACGGGGGTCGGCTTCACGCGCGACCCGCGGACGGGCGAGCGTAGCTTCTACGCCGAGTTCCTCGCGAACGCCCAGGGCGAGGACGTCGTGGCCGGCATCCGGACGCCCGAGCACATCGACGACCTGAAGCGGCGGATGCCGACGATCTACGACGAGCTGCTGGCGATCGCCGACCGCCTCGAGCGGCACTACAAGGACATGCAGGACCTCGAGTTCACCGTCCAGGAAGGGAAGCTCTACCTCCTGCAGACGCGCGCCGGCAAGCGCTCGGCCGCCGCCGCCGTCCGCGTCGCGGTGGCCCTGGTGCGCGAGAGCGTGATCGACCAGCACACGGCCCTGCTTCGTGTCCCGCCCCGCGAGCTCGGGAAGCTGTTCCTGCCGGTCCTCGATCCGAAGGACAAGGAGCGCGCGCTCGCCGACGGGCGTCTGCTGGCCCGCGGTCTGCCCGCCGCGCCGGGCGGCGCGGTGGGGCACGTGGTCTTCAACGCCGACCGGGCGGTCGAAGCGGCCCGGAACGACCAGCGGGTGATCCTGGTGCGCCCGGAAACGTCGCCCGAGGACGTGGCCGGCATGTACTCGTCCGAGGGCATCGTCACCGCGCGCGGCGGGCGCACCTCGCACGCGGCCGTCGTCGCCGTCGGCATGGGCAAGTGCTGTGTCGTCGGCGCGAGCGACATCGTGGTGAACGAGGAGCGGCGGGTGTTCGAGGCGGGGGGCCGCACGATCCGCGAGGGCGACCTGATCGCCATCGACGGCGACACAGGCGAGGTCATCGTCGACGCCGTGAAGCTCATCCCACCGCAGCTCACCGTGGAGGTCAAGGAGTTCCTCGGTTGGGCGGACAGGATCCGGACGCTCGGCGTCCGGGCCAACGCCGACACGCCGGAGGACGCGAAGAAGGCGCGCGAGTTCGGCGCCGAGGGCATCGGGCTCGTCCGGACCGAGCACATGTTCTTCGCCGCCGACCGGATCCCCATCGTCCGCGAGATGATCATGGCGAGCGACGCGACCGCGCGGCACGCGGCGGTGAAGCGGCTCCTGCCGTTCCAGCGCGAGGACTTCGTTGGCATCTTCCGCGCGATGGACGGCCTGCCCGTGACGATCCGCCTCCTGGACCCGCCGCTCCACGAGTTCCTGCCGAAGTACACGGACCTCCTCGAAGAGTACACGCGCCTGGACGCGCGCCACATGGGACGGGAGCGTCTCGAGGCGACGATGGCGAAGGTCCGCTCGCTCCAGGAGGCGAACCCGATGCTGGGTCACCGCGGCTGCCGGCTCGGGATTACGTATCCAGAGATCTACGGCATGCAGGTGCGCGCGATCATGGAGGCGGCGTGCTCGGTGGCGGCCGAGGGCGTGCACGTCGAGCCCGAGATCATGATCCCGCTGACGGGCACCGTGGGCGAGATGCAGCTCACCTACGAGCAGACGAAGAAGGTGGCCGACGGGATCGTCGCGGAGATGGGTGTGCCGGTGAAGTACCTGATCGGCACGATGATCGAGGTGCCGCGCGCGGCGCTGATCGCCGATAAGATCGCGAAGACCGCCGAGTTCTTCTCGTTCGGGACCAACGACCTCACGCAGATGACGTACGGCTATAGCCGGGACGACGTGGCGAAGTTCCTGCCGGAGTACCTGCAGAAGAACCTCCTGCCGTCCGACCCCTTCTCCGTGCTCGACCAGGAGGGCGTCGGTGAGCTGGTCAAGATCGGCATCGAGCGCGGCCGGCGGGCGCGGCCCGACCTCAAGATCGGCATCTGCGGCGAGCACGGCGGCGAGCCCTCGTCGGTCGAGTTCTGTCACGAGGTGGGCATGACCTACGTGTCGTGCTCGCCGTTCATGATCCCCATCGCGCGGCTCAGCGCTGCGCAGGCCCGCATCAAGGAGCGGCAGGCATCGGAGGGGGCCTCCCATGCGTGACCTCGAAGGCGTCTTCGTTCCCGTGACGACGCCGTTCCGCGGCGACGACGTCGCGGTGGAGGGGCTCCAGGCGAACCTCCGGAAGTGGAACGCGACGGCGCTCGCCGGCTACGTCGTGCTCGGCTCGACCGGGGAGTTCCCGATGCTCTCCGAGGCCGAACGCGACCAGGTCCTCGTGGCCGCCCGCGAGGCCATTCCAAGAGACAAGGCGTTCATCGCGGGGACCGGGGCCAACTCGACGCTCCACTCGATCCGCCAGACGAAGCGCGCGGCCGAGGTCGGCGCCGACCTGGCCATCGTCATCACCCCGCACTACTTCACGAAGGGCTTCTCCCAGGCGCAGGCACAGGTACGCCACTATCTGGCCGTGGCCGAGGCGTCGCCCATTCCCGTCGTGATCTACAACTTTCCGCTCAACACCGGGATCAATCTCGAGGCGGACACGGTCGCGAAGATCGCGCAGCATCCGAACGTCTGCGGCATCAAGGACTCCTCGGGGAACATCCCGCAGGCCGCGCAGATCCTCGACCAGACGCCGAAGAGCTTCCACGTGCTCGTCGGCGCGGCGTCGGCGCTCCTGCCCTCGCTGGCCATCGGCTCGTCGGGCGGCATCCTCGCGCTCGGCCTCGTCGCGGCGCGCGAGTTCTGCGACGTCTACCGGCTCGCGCGCGGCGGGCGCTGGGACGAAGCGCGCGAGATCGCGGCGCGGATGATGCCGACCGACCGCGTCGTCTCCGGGCGGTACGGGATCGGTGGGCTCAAGGCGGCGCTCGATCTCCAGGGTTTCTACGGCGGGCCGTGTCGGCCGCCACTCGGAACGCCCGACGGGGACGCCATCGAGGACATCAAGGAAGCCCTGGCGACGGCTGGGCTGCTCTAGGAGGAGCGTGCGGTGAAAATGTCGGGGGCGCGGATCGTGCTGGAATGCATCAAGCGCGCGGGGGTGGACGTCGTGTTCGGCCTCCCGGGCGGCGCCGTGCTGCCGATCTACGACGTCCTCTACGACTTCCAGGGGCTCCGCCACGTCCTCGTGCGCCAGGAGGCGGCCGCGGGCCACGCCGCCGAGGGCTACGCGCGGGCGACGGGCAAGGTCGGCGTGTGCCTCGTGACGTCCGGGCCGGCGGCGACGAACCTCGTCACGGCCCTCCAGGACGCGTACATGGACTCGATCCCGATCGTCGCGTTCACCGGCCAGGTGCCGACGCACCTCATCGGCAACGACGCGTTCCAGGAGGCGGACAACGTCGGGATCACCCGATCGTGCACGAAGCACAACTTCCTCGTGAAGGACGGCAAGGACCTCGGCCCGACGATCCGCGAGGCGTTCCACATCGCGGCCACGGGACGGCCCGGCCCAGTCCACGTGGACCTCCCGAAGGACGTCCTGGTGAAGGAGGCGGAGCTCGTCTGGCCGGACCGCGTCCAGATGCGCTCGTACAACCCGAACTACGACGGGCATCCGGGTCAGATCAAGCGCGCGGCCAAGCTGCTCGTGCGCGCCCGCAAGCCCGTGCTCTACGTCGGCGGCGGCGTGATCTCGTCCGACGCACACGTGGAGCTCCGCGAGCTTGCCGAGCTGACCCAGATCCCGGTGACCCAGACCCTCATGGGCCTCGGGGCGTTCCCCTTGGAGCACCCGCTCTCGCTCGACATGCTCGGCATGCATGGAAGCTACTACGCGAACATGGCCGTCCACGACGCGGACGTGCTGATCGCGGTCGGCGCGCGCTTCGACGACCGGGTGACGGGCCGTGTCGACGCCTTCGCGCCGAACGCCGAGATCATCCACATCGACATCGACCCGTCGTCGATCTCGAAGAACATCAAGGTGGACATCCCGATCGTCGGCGACTGCCGGCGGGTGCTCCGCGCCCTCCTCGAGGCCGTGCGCGAGGAGATGCATGAGGACACGCCCTCCCTCGCGCGGGAGGCGCGCAAGCAGTGGCTCGCGCAGCTCGCGGAGTGGAAGCGCCAGCACCCGTTCCACTACGACTGGGACGACGACGTCATCAAGCCCCAGCATGTCATCCAGGAGATCTCGAACCTCACGCGCGGCGAGGCGATGATCGTGACGGGCGTCGGCCAGCACCAGATGTGGGCCGCGCAGTACTACAAGTTCAAGCACCCGCGCCGCTGGTTCACCTCGGGTGGGCTCGGCACGATGGGCTACGGCCTGCCGACCGCCATGGGCGTCGCCGCGGCGTTCCCGGACCGGCTCGTCGTCAACATCGACGGCGACGGCTCGTTCGCGATGAACAGCCAGGAGCTGGCGACCTGCCACGACAACGACCTGGCGGTGAAGACCGTCATCATCAACAACGGCGGCCACGGCATGGTCCGCCAGTGGCAGGGGATCATCTACAAGGGCCGCTTCTGCGCGATCGATCTCGGGCCGAGCCCCGACTTCGTCAAGCTCGCCGACGCGTACGGCTGCGTCGGGATCCGGGCGACCAAGCCCTCCGAGGTCGTGCCCGCTCTCGAGAAGGCCTTCGCGACCCCCGGGCCCGTCGTCGTCGACGTGTGGGTGGACAAGTGGGAGTACGTCTTTCCCATGGTGCCGGCGGGCGGCGCGAACACGGACATGATCCTCGAGAACCCGAACCAGTCCACGAAGGAGAAAGCCGCACGTGCACAGACGGGGTTCTAGTTCCGAGCGCCGGCTCCGCCGGCGCGCTCCCCGGGGGGGGAGGCGGACGGGGGGCGCAGCCCCCCGCCGAGCGACTTGATGCAGAACGGGAGCGAGCCGAGGAAGCACACGATCGCGGTCCAGGTCGAGAACAAGTTCGGCGTCCTGTCGCGGGTCGCCGGCCTGTTCTCGGCGCGCGGCTACAACATCGAGAGCCTCTCGGTCGGCGAGACGCTCGACCCGTCGGTGTCGCGCATGACGCTCGTCGTGCGGGGCGACGAGTTCGTGATCGAGCAGGTGACCAAGCAGCTCCACAAGTTGATCGACGTCATCAAGGTCTCGGACCTCACGGACGACGACCACGTCGAGCGCGAGCTGATGCTGATCCGCGTGAACGCGGAGCCTCAGCACCGAGAGGAGATCTTGCGGACCGCCGACATCTTCCGCGCGAAGGTGGTGGACGTGACGCCCGTCTCGTTCGTGCTGGAGGCGACGGGAGACGAGGGCAAGCTCGAAGCCCTCATCGAGCTCCTCCGGCCGATGGGGATCCAGGAGCTGGTCCGGACGGGAAAGGTCGCGATCGCGCGCGGGCCGAAGACGCGAGCGCGCAAGGCCGAGGCGCCGAAGAAGGCGCGCGTCGCGGATGACCCGAAGGTGGTCGGCTTCGCCGACTAACATTCACCGACGAAAGGAACCGAGATGCCCGCAAAGATCTACTACGACCAGGACGCCGATCTCGGCCTGCTCAAGGGCAAGACGCTCGCGATCATCGGCTACGGCAGCCAGGGGCACGCGCACGCGCTGAATCTGAAGGACTCGGGCCAGAACGTCGTGGTCGGGCTCTACAAAGGCTCGAAGAGCTGGGCGAAGGCCGAGAAGGACGGGCTCCGCGTGGCGACCGTGAACGAGGCCGCCCAGGCGGCCGACGTCATCATGATCCTGCTGCCCGACCAGAGCCAGCGCCAGGTGTTCGAGTCGGAGATCCGGGGCGGTCTCGGCAAGGGCAAGATGCTGATGTTCGCCCACGGCTTCAACATCCACTTCAACCAGGTCGTGCCGCCGCCCGAGGTGGACGTCACGATGATCGCGCCCAAGGCGCCTGGCCACGTGATGCGCGACCTCTTCACCCAGGGGCCGGGCGTTCCGGCGCTGCTCGCGGTCCACCAGGACGTGTCGGGCAAGGCGCGCGACCTGGCGCTCGCGTACGGCCGGGGCGTCGGCTGCACCCGCGCGGGCGTCATCGAGACGACGTTCAAGGAGGAGACGGAGACCGACCTCTTCGGCGAGCAGACGGCGCTCTGCGGCGGCATCTCGCACCTCATCAAGGCGGCGTTCGAGACGCTCGTCGCCGCCGGCTACCAGCCGGAGGTCGCCTACTTCGAGTGCATGCACGAGATGAAGCTGATCGTTGACCTGTTCTACCAGGGCGGCCTCGCGTACATGCGCTACTCCGTCTCCGACACGGCAGAGTACGGAGACTACACGCGCGGTCCGCGGATCGTGAGCGAGGAGACGAAGGCCGAGATGCGGAAGATCCTCGCCGAGATCCAGTCGGGGCAGTTCGCCCGGGAGTGGGTGCTGGAGAACCAGGCGAACCGCGCGGGGTTCCTCGCGATGCGGCGCCGCGACGCCGAGCACCCGATCGAGGAGGTCGGCAAGCGGCTGCGAGCGATGATGTCATGGATCAAGCCGCCGAGGATGTAGCGTGACGAAGCTCCCGGTCGCGCGTGAGGGCTGGCCCTTCGTCGTGGCCCCGGGCATCGTGGCCGCGGGGCTCGCGCTGATGGGCCGCCGCGCTCTGGCCGTCCCCTTCGCGGCGGCGGCGCTCGCGTCCCTCGGCTTCTTCCGCGATCCCGAGCGCGACGTGCCGTTGGTGCCGGGGGGCGTGCTGTCGCCCGCGGACGGGCGCGTCCTCTCGGTGGAGGAGACCGAGGACCGGTTCGTCGGGCCGGCCGTGCGGGTGGCGATCTTCCTCTCACCGCTCGATGTCCACGTGAACCGCTCGCCCATCGCCGCGCTCGTGGCCGGCACGAGCTACTCGCGGGGCCGCTTCCTCGCCGCGTACCGGCCCGAGGCGGAGGACGCGAACGAGCGCTGCGCGCTCCACCTCCAGGGGGACAGCGCCCGCGTGACGGTCGTCCAGATCGCCGGCGTCGTCGCGCGGCGCATCGTCTGCCGCGTGGGCCCGGGGGACAAGCTCGCGGCCGGCGAGCGGTTCGGGATGATCCGCTTCGGCTCGCGGACGGACTGCTACGTGCCGCGGGGGACCGACGTCCGGGTGCGCACCGGCGACCGCGTGACAGGCGGCATGACCGTCCTGGGTCTCCTCTCGTGATCAGGCGGCACG
>QHSZ01000222.1 GCA_003220595.1 Candidatus Rokuibacteriota bacterium
CATGATCATGATCGGCGGCGCCGGCGTGGTGTCCGGCGCCATCCTGGGCGCCTTCGTGCTCGGCTTCAGCGAGGCGCTCGGCTACTTCTTCATCCCGGGCTCGATGACCTACCTCCTGATCCTGGTGGGCCTCATCGTCTTCCTGATCTTCCGGCCGCAGGGGATCATGGGGAAACCGTGGGGTTGAGCCGCGTCCCGGCGCCATGAGGCTCAGGGTCGTCGCCGCACTCGCGGGGCTCGCGCTCTATCTCGTGGTGGTGCCGCTCGTGTTCCGCGAGTCGCGCTATCTGCTCGGTGTCCTGACGACCGCCTCCGTGTTGAGCCTCATCAGCCTCGGCGTCTGGCTCACGTTCGCGATCGGACGCATCAACATCGGCCAGGCCGCCTTCGCGCTCGTCGGGGGCTACACCACGGCGATCCTGTCGGTGAAGCTCGGGGTCTCGTTCTGGCTCTGCCTTCCGGCGTCCGGTCTGGTGGCGGCCCTCGTCGGGGCGGTGATCGGCTGGCCCATCCTCAGGCTGAAGGGCGTGTACTTCGCGATGATCACCCTGACCCTGACCGAAGCGGCGCGGCTAGCCGCCCTGAACGGCGGGAGCATCACCCAGGGCGCCACCGGCATCCTGAACATCCCGTTACCGGGTGAGGTGACGCTCGCCGGGGTCGTGCTCGTCCCCGCCTTCCGCGCGCTCAACGTCCATCTCGCGTTCTACTACCTGGCGGCCATCCTGCTCGTCCTCGGGTTGGTCACGGTCACGCGCATCGCCACCTGCCGCCTGGGGTGGATCTTCCGCTCCCTCAGGCAGGATGAAGCGCTCGCCGCCAGCATCGGCGTCAACGTGGCGAAGTACCGGGTGCTGGCCTTCGCCCTCGGCTGCTCCTTCGCCGGCATCGCGGGGGCATTCTTCACGGTGTCCCAGCAGAGCATCTACCCGTCGAGCTTCGGCGTGCCGGATTCCGTCTACTACATGCTCTACTGCTTCCTCGGCGGGCTCTCGTACGTGTCGGGCCCCGTGGTCGGCGCCTTCGTGCTGTTCCTCGGCTTCGAGCTCCTCCATGGTTTGCGCGAGTACCAGATGCTCACGTACGCCGCGATCATGATCACGCTGATGCTCTGGCTGCCCAACGGGCTCCTGAGCCTGCGGCTCCCCGCGCGGCCTGGTGTGAAGGCCGACACCGCATGATCGTCATGGAGGTGCGAGAGCTGACGAAACGGTTCGGCGGCCTCGTGGCGGTCGACCACGTGACGTTCCAGGCGAACCAGGGCGAGGTGCTCAGCATCATCGGGCCGAACGGCGCCGGCAAGAGCACCCTCTTCAAGCTGATCACCTCGTTCCTCCCCCGGACGGCCGGCCGCGTGATCTTCCAGGGCGAGGACATCACGGGCCTCTCCGCGCACCTGGTGGCCCGCAAGGGCGTGGTCCGCACGTTCCAGGAGACGACGATCTTCAAGGAGATGAGCGCCCTGGAGAACGTCGTCATCGCCCATCACCTGCGCAGTCGAGCGACCTCCGTCGGCCTCTTCCTCAATACCCGCGTGGCGCGCCAGGACGAGGCGGCCTTCCGCGACAGCGCCAACGAGATCCTCGACGACCTCGGGCTCTCGCGGGTGAGGCACGAAGAGGCGCGGCACCTGCCGCACGGCCACCTGCGCGCCCTCGGCATCGCCATCGCGATGGCGGGCGACCCGAAGGTCCTCCTCCTCGACGAGCCCTTCTCGGGCATGAACCCGGAGGAGACTGACCGGATGGTGGCGATGGTGCGAGGTATCCGCGATCGGGGCGTCACGATCCTGCTCGTCGAGCACGACATGCGCGCCGTGATGCGCCTCAGCGATCGCATCATCGTGCTCAATTTCGGCAGGAAGATCGCCGACGGCACGCCGCGAGAAATCCAGAGCGACGAGGCGGTGATCGAGGCCTACATCGGGCGTGAGGATGACGAGCTCGGGATCTAGCATGTACTTCGCCGTGCGCGGCGTGAGCGTCTACTACGACAAGGTCCGGGCCGTCTCCGACATCTCGCTCGTCATGGACCAGGGCGACGTGATCGCGATCATCGGCGCCAACGGCGCGGGCAAGACGACCACGCTGCGCGCCGTCACCGGGCTCGCGCCGATCGCCTCGGGCGAGATCTGGTTCGAGGGCCATCGGATCGACCGCCTGCCGCCCGACCGGATCGTCGGCCTCGGCATCTCGATGGTCCCCGAGGGGCGCCACGTCTTTCCCTTCATGAGCGTCGGCGACAATCTCCTGATGGGCGCCTTCGCGCGGCGGGACCGACGCGCGATCGAGCAGGACGTCGAACGGGTCTTCGTGCGCTTTCCGCGCCTGAAGGAGCGCCGGCGCCAGCAGGCCGGCACGCTGAGCGGCGGCGAGCAGCAGATGCTCGCCATCGGCCGCGCGCTGATGGCGCGCCCGAAGCTCCTGCTGATGGACGAGCCGTCCCTCGGGCTCGCGCCGCACCTGGTGCGCGAGATCGCCCGCGCGATCCTCGCCGTCAACCGTGAGGAGCGGGTGGCCGTCGTCCTCGTCGAGCAGAACTCGCGGATGGCGCTCAAGATCTCCACCCGCGCGTACGTCCTCGAGACCGGGCAGGTCGCCCTCGAGGGGCGCTCCGCCGATCTGCTCAACAATGAGCAGGTCCGGAGACTCTATCTGGGCGGGTAGGGGATTTTCCCGTCGCCGCCTCTGGTTGACACGGGCGCTCATCCACCCCCACACTCCTCACGGTCAATTTCGGGACGCCGGGAGGCCGGAGCCCTCGGGCCGGTCCTGCAAGGGAGGTCCATCATGCGACACGTCGCGGTGGTTGCGGTGCTTGCGGTGCTCCTCCTCGGGGCCTTCCCAGCGTCCGCCGACGACCCGCCGTGGAAGCAGGGCATGCCGCCCGAGCTGAAGGATTCGCCGCTGGCACCCATCGCCCAGCCCCCGGCACCCAAGGCGCCGGGCGAGATCCCGGTCGACAAGATCAAGCTCCCGCCCGGGTTCAAGGCGTCCCTGTGGGCGCACGGGATCCACAATGCGCGCGTCATGACCTGGGGCGACAAGGGCACGCTGTTCGTCTCGAGCCGCGTGGCCGGCAACGTCTACGCGGTCGTCGACAAGGGCGGCGCGCGCGAGGTCAAGACGATCGCCAAGGGCCTCAACCTGCCCAACGGCGTGGCCTTCAGGAACGGCACGCTCTATATCGCCGAGGTCTCGCGGATCACCAAGATGGAGAGGATCGAGGACAGGCTCGACGACCCGCCGGCGATGACCGTGGTCTACGACATCCTGCCGCGCGACCTGCCGCACGGCTGGAAGTACCTGGCTTTCGGGCCCGACGGCAAGCTCTACTTCAACATCGGCGCGCCGTGCAACATCTGCCTGCCGCCCGACACGCACGCCAATATCTCGCGCGTCAACGCCGACGGCACGGGGTTCGAGTACTACGCGCACGGCGTCCGCAACAGCGTGGGGTTCGACTGGCACCCGGTGACGAAGGAGCTCTACTTCGCGACGCACGCCCGCGACTGGCTGGGCGAGGACGTGCCGAGCGACCGCTTCGACCACGCGCCGCGCAAGGGCCTGCACTTCGGCTTCCCCTTCTGCCACCAGGGCGACATCCCCGATCCCGAGTTTGGCAAGACACGCACCTGCTCGGAGTTCGCGCCGCCCTTGATCAAGACGGGGCCGCACGTGGCCGGCAACGGCGTCCGTTTCTACACGGGCGCGATGTTCCCGGCGGAGTACAAGAACCGCGCGTTCCTCGCCCAGCGCGGCTCCTGGAACCGCACGCAGAAGAGCGGCTTCCGGGTCATGATGGTGACGCTCCGCACGGGCGACGTGCCCAAGTACGAGGTGTTCGCCGAGGGCTGGCTGCAGGGCGACCAGATCTGGGGTCGGCCGGTCTACGTGCAGGAGATGCGTGACGGCTCGCTCCTCGTCTCCGACGACTACGCGGGGGCGATCTACCGCATCACCTATCAGCGCTGATACGGCATCGGGTGCCGCTCGCAGGGCTCTGGGTGGTCGCGGCCGTCCTGGCGATGACGGCCGGGGCGCCCGCGCACGCCGCTGACCTGGACGCGGGCCGGCACAAGGCCGAGCCGTGCAAGACCTGCCACGGCCCGGACGGGAACGCGACCACTCCGGGGATTCCGTCCCTCGCCGGCCAGCCGGCGATCTTCACTCACTGGCAGCTCATCAAGTTCAGGGACGGGCGCCGTAAGGATCCCCAGATGTCAGCATTCGCGGCGAGCCTGAGCGACGCCGACATGGCCGACCTGGCCGCCTACTACGCGGCCCAGCCTTCCAGGCCGCGGCCCTCGCCGACCGACCCCGAGAAGGTCGCCATCGGCGGGAGGCTGGCCGAGCAGCACCACTGCGCCTCCTGCCACCGGCCCGGGCTGGTCGGCCACGAACAAGTGCCGCGCCTCGTCGGCCAGGACCTGACCTACCTCGTGAAGTTGCTTCGTGGCTTCAAGGCGCAGACGGCGGGGGACCTCGACGGCACGATGTCGATGGCGGTCGAGCGGCTGAGCGAGGCGGACATCGAGAACCTCGCCCACTACATCGCCGACCTCAGTGGGCGTTCAGCGCGGCCGTGATCACCCAGGCGAAGTCGCACACGAGCGCGACGATGAGAATGGCCGACAGGACGTTGTAGAGCGCGTTCTCGTTCATGAGCCCTCCCCTCAGCGCACTGCGGCGTGACGCTAATACGCGGGCTCTGGACTTGTCAATATCCTGTGCAGTAGCGTACACGCTACGAGCACCTCGACCATTCGCTTACCCCTCATCGCGTGGATCCTTACCGCAGCCGCCACCGCGGCCGCGGGGGCGGACGTCATTCCGCTGCCGCTGGAGATCCGTGCCGCGCGTCCCGAGAGTCCGGCCGCGTACGCGCAGACGCCGCTGCCCAGCTATCCCGCGGCCGCGCGC
>QHSZ01000223.1 GCA_003220595.1 Candidatus Rokuibacteriota bacterium
TCCGATCCGCTCGAGATCGTCGGCCGAGACGGGCTCCGGGTCGCCGAAGCGCGGGCCCACGTGGGCGAGGTCGGCGCCCGCGACGAGCGCCACCCGCCGGCCGCTCGCGGCGATCGTCGCGTCGAGGGCCTCCAGGAAGCGCGGCACCCGCGGGTCGTCCTCGGGCCCGCGCCCGCGCGCGAGCGCCTCGTGGGCGAAGCTCGTCAGCACAGGCACGATCTCGACGTCGCGCCGTCCGGCGTAGAGGTAACGCAAGAACACCGCCTGGAACTCGATCGAGTGCTCGGCGCGGTGCGCCAGCTCCGAGCCGAAGCAGTCCTGCCCGGCGCGGCCCGCGAGCGCCTCGACGAAGTCGCGCGCCACGGGCGCCGGACCGAGCGGCGTGTCGTAGTCCTTGCGGGTCATCGCGAACGGGTGCGGGAGCCCAGCGTGGCAGGTGCCGAACACGACGAAGAGGTCGGCGTCGGAGCCCTCGGCCACGTCGCGGTACGCCCAGGCGTACGCGGGACCGCCGCGATGGAAATCGATGTGGGGCGCGATCACCGCCCGCACCCGCGACGACGCGGCGCCCGCTCCATCCACGGGGCCGGGGCCTCCCGGCGGCGAGAAGAACGCGTCGAACGTCTGGCGGAGCGCCCCGGGCTCGGCCGGATACGCGCCGCCGGCGTGCGACGCCGCGCGTGTCGGCGCGCCGAGGAAGTCCCGGTCCACGGCCGCCCGGCGCTCGGCGAAGCGCGCGCTGTCGAGAAACCCCTGGTCGTCGAGCGCGTCGGCGATCGCCTCGATGCGCTCGCGCGGCAGCAGCGCACCGTGGCGTCGCATGATCGCTTCCTGGATCTCGAGGACCGAGTGCTCGCCGTCGAAGAGCGAGACGATCTCCAGCAGCGGCGGCGGCAGGACGACGACCGCGTCGGTGTACCCCGCGGGATCGCGGAGCGCGATACAGGAGCGGCCCTCGTGCTCGACGGGGAAGGCGTCCACCCGGCGGAGACGCGGAAGGGGTTCGGCCACTATGAAAGGAAGGTCAGCGCCGAGGCGACGTAGATGCGCGCCGCGTCGACGAGTTCGGCGACCTCGACGTACTCGTCCACTTGGTGGGGGATCAGCCGGTTCCCGGGCCCGCACGTGACGATCGGAATGCCCAGCGTCATTCGGAGGATCGTGCCGTCGGTCGAGCCGGGGACGCCGCCGAAGTGCTCTGGCTTGCCCGTCGCGCGGCGCACGCCCGAGACCATGGCGCGCACGAGCGGCTCGCCGCGCTCGACCCGGGTCGCGAGCCGATAGCCGTTGACCGGCTGCCACTCGATCGTGGCGCCGGGCAGCCGCCGCATCGCGGCCGCGCACGCGGCATCGATCTCGGCGGCCACCGCCTTCTCGTCGGGTCCCGGCGTGAGCCTCACGTCGAGCACCGCGTGGGCGGCCGACGGGATCACGTTCGACTGCGGGACGCCCTCGACGGGCGCCCGCACGACCGTCGGCGTCACCGTCGCCGGGCGGAGGTGCGGGCTCCGCCGGCAGAGCGCGCGCAGGCGCCGCTCGAGCCGCGGGACCTCGGCGAGCAGCGCGCCGAGGGCGCCGATCGGGTTCACGCCCGCCTCGGGCATCGCGCCGTGCGCCATCCGCCCGCGGATCGCGACGCGGGCCCAGACGACGCCGCGTTGCTCGAGGCACAGCTCGTTCTGCTCGGGCTCGCAGATGATCGCGGCGTCGAGCTCGCGGCCGGTCGGCGTCGTGCAGAGGTGCTTCGCGCCGAGCATGTCGCCCTCCTCGTCGACCAGCGCGCCGACGACGAGCTTGCCGCGGAAGGTGGCGCCGCTCCGCTTGATCGCCGCGGCGGCGAGCATCGCGGCGGCGAGCCCGCTCTTCATGTCGGCCGCCCCGCGTCCGTAGATGCGCCCGTCCACGAGCTCGGCGCCGAAGGGCGGGTGCGACCACTCCGCCGCCGCGCCCTCGGTGACGACGTCGGTGTGACCCTCGAGCAGAAGGCTCTTGCCGCTCCCCTTCTCGCCGAGCCAGGCGACGACGTTCGGCCGGCCCGGCGCGACCTCGTGGATCTCGAGCGCGAAGCCTTCTTTCCGAAAGAAGGCCTCGACGCGGCGGGCGACCGCGGACTCGTCGGCGCCCGGCTCGCCCGGCCGCACGACGCTCGGGATCCGGACGAGCTCGCGCGTCAGCTCGACGAGCTCGTCGGGATCGATGCGGGCGAGCGCAGCCTGGAGGACGCCGCTCCGGGCCACGGACGGCTACTCGTGCGGGAAGGACAGGATGACCGAGTCCAGCCGGATGACGCGGTACTCCTCGCCCGCGATGTAGAAGTAATGGCCCTCGACCTCTTCGGCGGATTCCTCGAACGCGACGACGGCGCTCAGCTCCGGCATGTCCCGGAAGGCGTTGGCGCCCTCGTCGAAGCCGTCGCCGCGCGCCACCACCTCGCCGTAGCGGATCGGCGAGCCCTTCGGACAGTGCACGCGCACGTCCGCAGGCCCTTCCGCCATGAGCCGAACGAGGAGATTGATTCCGTAAACCTGTATCGGAATGGGCTTGGTGGTCATCGAGCCAACTATACCACGCCGCTTTTCGGCCTCGATTTCACGCCGCTGGAGGCCAGGCAGACGTGCGTCGCGAAGAGGGCTCGATGATTCCCGGAAGGCCCGAGCCCGGATTCCCGGAACGCCAGCCACCACACGGCTCGTGCCGCAATCGTTTTGAGAACAGACTCGAGAACCGAGTTGCGCCGGCTTTCCCACGAGCGTATTGTCCGGGCCCATGGACCGCAGGGCGTCGATCGTGGTGGTGCTGCTCGGCGCTCTGCTCTCGCTTGCACCTCTCGCCCATGCCAGCCCGCCGGACGCCACGTGGATCCCTGGTTTTTACGATGACGCGGACTACGACGATGTCGTGCTCGCCGTCACGAGCGCCGTCACCGTCTTCGAGTCCGGTGTCATCGATCCCCTCGGCCCGGTCGTTGTCCGTCCCTGCCCGATCATCCCAAGCGGACCACGTACCGTCCCGGCCGATCCGCTCGAGTCTCTCTCTTGTCGAGCGCCTCCTCTCCCGCTCTCGTAACGACCTCCCGGGACCGGCGGCCCCTCGGGGCCGCGGCCCACGCACTTCACAGCGACGTTCCACAGGAGGAGGCTCTGCCATGAGGCGAAGGCGCTCGCTCGTGATCTCGTTGTTTCTCGTCGCGATCGTTTCCCTCTTGACGCTCGGTGCCGGAGGGGGCCGCGCCGACGGGGCGGACGCAGGAGGAACGGTGAAGCTCCTCCGCGTCATACCAGCGACCGCATGTCCGACGTGCGCGAACGACAAGCTCGCGGTGTTCGATATCGCCTGGGAAGACGCGGCAACCCAGCGTCTCTATCTCGCCGATCGCAGCAATAAGGCGATCGACGTCATCGACACGCGGAGGAACATCTACCTCAAGCAGATTCAGAAGGGGCTGTTCAAGGGTTTCACCGGGAGCAACAACACGTCCGGTCCGGATGGCGTGGTGGTGTCCGGACACTGGCTCTTCGTGACGGACGCCCCGAGTACGGTCTGGTCGATCGACCTCAGGACGGACGCGGTTGCAGACATGCTGAAGACCGACCCGACGTCTCAAAACAGGACCGACGAGCTTGCGTACGACCCGGAGGATGGGGTCATCCTCGCGGTGAACAACGCCGACGCACCCCCGTTTGCCACGCTGATCAGAGTCAATAGGCAGACGGGCAAGTTCATCCTCCCCATCCAACGCATCACGTTCGACTTCGCGACCAACGGCGCGGAACAGCCGATCTGGAACCCCTCGACTCGAAGATTCTATGTCTCCATCCCGGAAGTGAATGGCCCCGGCGACGGCAGCGGCCCGAACGGCGCGATCGCCGTGATCAAGCTCAATGGTCATGTGGACTTGTTGCCGGTGGATCGCTGCCAACCGGCGGGGCTCACCCTCGGTCCTCGCAACGATATGCTGCTCGGGTGCAGCGAGACGTTCGACCGGAACGGCAATCATTGGGATCCGGCGAATCCCACTCCGGATCCCACGCCCAAGCAGGTGATCCTGAACGCCCGAACGGGCGACACGACGAATGTGTTCGGCGTCGGAGGCTCCGACGAGGTCTGGTTCAATCCAGGAGACGGACGCTACTACACCGGATCCCGCAACAACCCCCAGGGTCCGGTGCTCGGCGTCATCGACGCGGAAGACCACACGTTGCTCCAGGTCGTGCCGACGGTTGCTCCGCCCACCGGGTCCGCGCACTCGGTGGCCGTCGATCCCAATAACAACCACGCGATCGTGCCGCTGCCGGCCAACAACCGAATCGACGGCTGCGCAAACGGCTGCTTCGGAATATACGGAGTGCCGCGCGAAGAAGATTGACGGCCCGGTCGTCCGGCTCCCATCACGAAACGGCGGCGTCCGGCCGCCGTTTCGTTGTGGGCCCGGTCACCGCTTCTCCACGACGACCCGGCCCTGAGCGTTGACGAACACGCGATAGCGGTTCCCGTCCTGGCACGTCGCGACATAGTCTTGCTCGCCCTGCCGCACGGCGCCGACGACCTGACCGCACGCGAGCCCCTGCAGCGCGATCACGGCCGTCAGATCCTTGAGGACCGCCGGGTCCTCCGCCGCGAGTGAGGGCGCGGCGAAGAGCGTCGTCAGCGCGACGATCACGGGGACGCCTCCGACACGTTTCTTCACGGCGCTTCTCCTCTCATGAGGTCACCTTCTTGAACTTGACCGGATCCAGGAGGAGGCCCCAGATCGCCTCGCGGGAGGCGCCGATGTCACGCGCGAGCTCCGGATCTCCGTCCTGCAGGACCGACAGCAGCTTGAGCAGGAGTAGATCGTACTCTTCTCGAAGCTTGGCGACGGCCACGGGGGCGCCCTGATGGAACGTCCGGAACTGCGCCACCAGGTCATCGACCTGATTCTTGAGCGAGAGCTTGGTGAAGATGCCGATGGCGTTGGTCGCTCGGAGCCGCTTCTCCAGCG
>QHSZ01000214.1 GCA_003220595.1 Candidatus Rokuibacteriota bacterium
CGTCGTCGATCCCGAGATCCTCCTGATGGACGAACCGTTCGGCGCCCTCGACACCCACACGAAGCTCGGCCTCCACGCCGAGCTCCTGAGCCTCTGGGAGGTCCGGCACCCCACCGTCGTGTTCGTCACCCACGATCTCTCCGTGGCGATCACGCTCGCCGACCGCGTCGTCGTGATGACGCGGCGGCCCGGCCGGATCAAGCTCGTCTACGACGTGAAGCTCCCGCGCCCGCGCGACGTGATCACGCTGCGCGAGGCTGACGAGTACGCGCGCGAGTACGGCCAGCTCTGGCACGCGCTGGGGGAGGAGTTCAGATGACCGAGCGCGCGCGCGTGCTCGCCTGGCGGCTCGCGATCCTCGCGGTCCTCCTGGGGTCGTGGGAGTGGCTCACGGGAGTCCCGGCCGTCTCGAAGCTCCCCGGGCTCTACTGGCTCGACCCGTTCTTCGTCAGCCGGCCCTCCACCATCGTCCAGCGCTTCGTCTATCTGGCCTCGGGCCGGGTGCGGCTGTCGATCTGGGCGATGGCGCTCTCGACCGTGCAGTCCACCCTCTGGGGGTTCCTCGTCGGGGTGTCCACGGGCTTCGTGGCGGGGCTCGTCCTCGGCCGGAACGGCCGGCTCGCGCGGATCTTCGAGCCCTACATCATCGCCTTCAACTCGCTGCCCCGGATCGCGCTGGTCCCGCTCATCACGATGATCTTCGGCTTCGGGCTCCTCGCGAAGGTCGTGCTCGCGTGGACCATCGTGTTCTTCATCGTCTTCTTCAACACCTTCCAGGGCGCGCGGACGGTGGACCCGGATCTGGTCCACGCGGCGCGGTTCCTCGGCGCCAGCGAGCGGCAGATCATGCGGACGGTCGTCGTGCCGTGGGCACTCGCCTGGACCTTCGCGTCGCTCACGCCCTCGATCTCGTTCGCGCTCATCGGCGTCGTGGTCGGCGAATTCCTCGGCGGCGAGTCGGGCGGCGGCCTCGGCTACCTCATCATCCAGTCGCTCGGCACGCTGAACGCGGCGGACATGATGGTGGCCCTCGTGGCGCTCGGCGTGATCGGCATCGTGATGGCGCTTGGCATCAAGCAGGTCGAGGCGCGGCTGTTGCGCTGGCGGCCCGAGTACCGGAAGGGCACGTGACGCGCTGGGCGCTCGTGGGCGTCGGCGCGCTCCTGGTCCTCGGGATCGCGACCGTCGCGCTCGCCCGGCTCTCCGGCCGGTCGGGCTCCCGGGCGGCGATCCTCGTCTCGGTCGTCACCCACTGGCTCGGGGCTTGGGTGCTCTGGAGCTTCGCCGGCGGGCTCCTGCTCCGCTACGGAATCCTCGGCGCGTACCCCGGCGCGTTCTTCGGGCTCCTCGCGCTCGCGGGCGCCGTCTGGCAGTACCGCGCCGCCGTCGCCGGCGGCCGCGAGCGTGGTCTCGTCGTGTTCGTCGGCGGTCAGCTCCTCTGGCTCGTCGTCGTGCTCCTGCAGAACGGCGCGTTCGGCGGCGTTTGGTGATAGCCTCGAAGACATGAGCGGGGAGGAGTTCATCCTCCTGGTCAACGACGATCGCGACGTCACCAAGACGTTGCGCGATTTCCTCCGGGGCGAGGGGTACGGCGTGGAGGTCGCGCGCAGCGGCGCCGAAGGGCTCCGGAGGATCCGCGAGGGCGCCGTCGCGTTGGTCTTGCTCAACCTCGCCCTGCCCGACGTCAAGGGCGCAGCCGTCATGCGCGATGCCCAGCAGCTCGACGCGCCGCCGGAGTTCATCGTCATCACGGAGCAGGCCGCGCTCGATGCGGTCATCGACGCCATCGAGGGCGGCGCGGTGGGCTACCTGCCGAAGCCCGTGGATCTCGCCCGCCTCGGCCGGATCGTCCGCCGCGTGTTCGAGCGACGGCGGCTCCTGCGCGAGAACACCAGGCTGCAGGTGGAGCTCCGAGGCCGGCTCGCGGAGAGCGAGGCCCTCGTCGAGATCTCGAGCACCGTCAGCTCGACGCTCGATATCCGCGAGGCGCTCCGCCGAATCTGCCGGGCGCTGGCGAGGCTCTTGGGCGCGGACACTGCGGCCGCGTATCTCCACGACCTCGGGACCGACCAGCTCCTGCCGACGGCCGCGTACCACGTGCCGAAGGAGTACCTCACAGTGCTCGCGGCGGCGCCGCTCCCGCTCAGCGAGCAGGGGTTCCACGCCTCGGTGTGGACCGAGCGCCGCCCGGTCTGGTCGGACGACGTCGCGCGCGACCCGCGCTTCAGCCACGAGATGTTCCGGAGCTTTCGCCACCAGTCCGGCCTCATCCTGCCGCTCCTCATCGAAGACCGGGTTGCCGGGGGCTTCTACATCGTCTGGTGGACGGCGCACCGGCGCTTCGAGGAGCGCGAGCTCCGGATGCTCGACCACGTCTGCGAGCAGGTCGGGCTCCTCCTCCGCAACGCGAGCCTCTACGAGGAGGCGGAGCGGAACCGTCACCGGCTCGAGGTCCTCAACGAAGTCTCGCGCCAGCTCGCCGCGGTCCACGACACCGACGAGGTGCTCACGCTGATCGTCAACCAGGCGGCCCGGCTCGTGAAGGCCGAGGCGGCGGGCCTGCGCCTCCTCGAGGGCGACGACCTCGTCGTCGGCGCCCGGACGGAGTCGGCCGCGCCCCTCATGATCCGGCCGCGCATCAAGCTGGGCGAGAGCCTGACCGGCAAGGTCGTCGCGGGGGGCGAGACCGTCGTCGTCGAGGACCTCTCGCAGGACACGACGTTCGACCCGGCCCACAAGCGGAGCGCGCTCGAGCACGGGTTTCGCGGGTTCGTGGGCGTGCCGCTCAAGAGCCGCGGGCGGGTGCTCGGCGCGCTGAACGTCTACACGCAGGGCGCGCGCCACTTCCTGCCCGACGAGATCGATCTCCTGGCCGGGCTCGCCGACCAGGCGTCGACGGCAATCGAGAAGGCGCGCCTGTTCCGCGAGACCGTCGAGGGCCAGCAGCTCCTCGCCCGGCTCTATCGCGCGGCGATCGCAATGCAGAGCTCCTGGGACCGCGACGAGCGGCTCCGGGCCTTCGTGCACGCGGCGCGCGAGGTGCTGGGCTTCGACCGCGTGAACGTGTTCCTCCTCACGTCCGACGGGTCCGGCCTCGAGCTCGCGACGTCGGAGGGCGACGACGGTGCCCCGGTGCTCGTCCTGCCGCTCGGGCCCGGCGCGGGCGCCTACTACGAGGCGTTCGAGAGCCGCCGGCCGGTGGCGGTGCTGTCCGACGAGGACCTCCGGAGCGTGCGGCGCCTCGACAGCGCGTACCTTGCGCACGCGTACCTCAGGTCGCGGCGATTCGTCGTCACGCCGCTGGTGGCGGGCGATCGGGTGATCGGGGTGGTCAGCGCGGACAACAAGCCGAGCCGGCGTCCGATCCAGCCCGGGAGCGTCGAGCCCTTCAGCTCGCTATGCCAGAACCTGGCGATCGCCCTCGAGGAGAGCCGGCTGTACGCGGAGACCCGGGCGCGCGAGCAGGAGGCGACCAAGCTCTACGGCGTCACGCGCCAGATCGCGACCAGCCTGGACCGCGACCGCGTCCTCGATCTCATCGTGACGCAGACCATCGAGCTGACGGGCTGCGAGGCCAGCGGCATCTACGTGTACGACCGGGAGCGGGACGGGCTCGTCTTCGGCCGCGGCCTCAACCTCGATCCCGACCTGACGCGCGGGGTCTTCCTCAAGGCCGGCGAGGGCGTCGGCGGCCGGGCGTTCAAGGAGCGCCGTCCGGTCTGGACCCGGGACCGGACCGTGGACCCGAGCCTCGGGTATAGCCCGGCGTCGCGCGTGCTGATGGAGGCGAAGGCGCCCCGGTCCTATCTGGCCGTGCCCATCATGAGCCGCGACGAGGTGCACGGCGTCCTCATGGAGTACTTCTTCAGCCCCCACGACTTCTCGCCGCGGGAGATCCAGCTCGTCTCGACGCTCGCCGACCACGTGGCGCTGGCGTTCGAGAACGTCCGCCTCCTCGAGGAGACGCGGCAGCGGGAGCAGGAGGCCAGCACCCTCTCGCGGGGCCTGGCGCTCCTGAACCAGGCGACACGCGCCCTGCAGCGCACGCTCGACGTCGATCGCATGCTCTCCGGCGCCCTCCTCGAGCTGGCGAACGCCTTCGGCGCGGACGCGGCGCTGATGAACCTGCTCGGCGCCGACGGCGGCGTGCTGCGGAGCGTCGGCCACTGGCTCTCCGAGACGCAGCGCCGCGAGCTGCACGCGCGCCGGAGCGGGATCACCGCCCACGTCCGCGAGACGCGGCAGCCCCTGTTCATTCGCGACGTGGAGGAGCGGCGCGACATGGTCCACCCCGAGAACTTCACCCGGGGGGTGAAGTCCATCGCCGCGCTGCCGGTCCTCGGGCAGCAGGGGCGCGCCCTCGGCGTACTGCTGCTCTACTACAAGACCCCGCAGCTCTTCCCGGACACCGTCGTCCGCCTCCTGACGTCGTACGCCGACCAGCTCGCGACCGCGCTCGAGAACGCGCAGATCTACGAGGAGGCGCAGACGCAGCGGGTGCGCCTGGCGCAGATCTTCGACTCGACCTCGGACGGCATCCTCCTGGTCGGTC
The DNA here is from genome assembly GCA_003220595.1 of Candidatus Rokuibacteriota bacterium. Taxonomy (GTDB): domain Bacteria; phylum Methylomirabilota; class Methylomirabilia; order Rokubacteriales; family CSP1-6; genus AR19. Next base: position 4,553 of record QHSZ01000214.1, read on the forward strand.
GCAGCGGCGACATCCAGGCCGTCAACGAGCGCGCGGGCGAGCTGCTCGGCTTCGACGCGGGCCGCGCGGTCGGCACCCCGCTGGCCGACGTGCTCGCGCGGCTCGCCGCGACGACGCCCGAGGCCGAGCACGGGCTCGCGGCGCTGCGCAGGCTCCTCGAGAACCCGGAGCGCGGTGGCGCGGGCGACCTCGACCTCCGGCGGCACGGGCGGGTCATCCACTGGGTCGGCCAGGCGACGCGCGCCGCCGCCGGCGCCGCCATCGGGCTCACGCTGACACTCCAGGACGTCACGCACGAGCGCCAGGTGAGCCAGCTGAAGTCGGACTTCGTGTCGTTCGTCACCCACCAGCTCCGCACGCCGCTCTCCGGCATCAAGTGGATGCTCGAGCTGGCCGGGCAGACGCCCACCATCTCCGAGGAGCTGATGAGCTACGTCCGCGACGCGAGCGACTCGGCCGAGCGCCTCATCGGCCTCGTCAACGACCTGCTCGACGCCTCGCGGCTCGAGAGCGGGGCGCTCAAGATGAAACCCCAGCCGACGGGCCTCGCCGACCTGACGCGGAGCGTGCTCGACGAGGTGACGACGCTCGTCCGCGCCCGGGGCCACCAGCTGTCGGTGGAGGGTGTCGAGACGGCGCCGCGCGTCCTGGCCGACCCCCAGCTGCTGCGCCAGGTGATCCTCAACCTCACGTCGAACGCGATCAAGTACACGCCGGCCGGCGGCGCCGTGACGGTCCGGATCGGCCGCGAGAACGGCGTCGCGCGCTGGGCGATCAGCGACACCGGCGTCGGCATTCCCGCGGCGGCGCAGGCGCGGCTCTTCGAGAAGTTCTTCCGCGCCGAGAACGCGGCGACGATCGAGACGGAGGGCACGGGGCTCGGCCTCTACCTCGTCCGGCTGATCGTCGAGCGGCTCGGCGGACGGGTGTGGTGCGAGTCCGAGGAAGGCCGGGGCTCGACGTTCCTCTTCACGCTGCCCTTGAGCGAGTGAGGCCCATGAGCGACACGGGGAAACGACTCTTGCTGGTCGAAGACGACCGCTTCTTGCGGCGCGCCTGCGAGGTGAGCCTCAAGCAGCGGGGGTTTGCGGTGACGTCGGCCGTCGACGGCGAGGAGGGGCTGCGCCTCGCCCGCAGCGAGCGGCCGGACCTGATCCTGCTCGACATGCTCATGCCGAAGCTCTCGGGGCTCGACGTCCTGAAGGCGCTCCGGAGCGACGCGGCGACGCGCGGGCTCCGCGTCCTCGTCCTCTCGAACTCGTCGCGCGAGCAGGACGTGCAGGAAGTCACCCGCCTCGGCATCGAGGGCTACCTCGTGAAGTCGAACCTCTCGCTCCAGTCGCTCGGCGACGAGGTGACGCGCATCCTGGCCGCGGCGGGGTAGACCGAAGACTCCTGTCCCGCGCTCGGGCCCGCCGCGCGACTGCCCAGCGCCCGAGGCGCCTGCCCGATCGTCTGTGCACGTCGCCGCTCGAATCCTCGGGTCGGGGTGGAACGTCCAAGCGTGCCGGTGAGCACTTACGACGCCCGCGCGGCTTCCGGCGCGCTGGCCCGTGTCTTGCGCCCGTCGACGCCCCATGGGTGTCACGCCCGTGTCCGGAAGCGTCGACAGGGGCGGCCTCGCGGGCCGGCTCTGGAGGCTCGCGCCGCTCGTGCTCCTGGTGGTGTCGGTCCCGTCGGCGAGCGCCACGCGCGAGCACCTGATCCGAGCGCTCGCGCCGGTGGAGGTCCTGGCCGCGGGCTTCGGGAGCCTGCGAGGCGTCGCGGTGGACGGGGCCGGCAGCCTGTACGTCGCCGACGCCGCGGCGGGCACCGTGACGAGGCTCACGCCCGACGGCGCACGCGCCCTCGTGGCCACCGGCCTCGAGCGTCCCATCGGGCTCGCCCTCGATCTCGACGGCCGGTTGCTCGTCGCCGAGGCGCGCGCTGGCCGCGTCGTCGGTGTCGAGGCCGATGGCCGCCGCACTCCGATGATGACCAACGTGAGCCAACCCCGGTGGCTCGCGGTCAGCGATGCGGGCCGGCTCTTCGTCGCAGCGCGCGGCCTCACGCCCAGTCGTCGCGAGCCGGACGACGAGGCGGCCGAGCCCGAGGTGATCCTCACCGCGGGGCTCGACGGCCGGCCGGTGGTCTTCGCCGACGGCGTCGCGGGGCTGCAGGGGCTCGCCGTCGGCCCGGGCGTCGTCTACGCGGCGATCCGAAACGGGCACGAAGACCGCGAGGCATCCGGCGTGGTCCTCCAGATCCCCATCCTGGCCGATGGCACCGCCGGGCCAACGACTCGGCTCGGTCACGCGGACGCCCTCAGGCGGCCCGCCGGGCTCGCTCGCGACCACGCAGGCCGCCTCTACCTGACGACGAAGGAGCTGGGCGCGATCGACAAGCTCCATCCCGACGGCACGCTGACGCGATTCGCTTCCGACCTCGACGACCCGCAGGGGCTCGCCTTCGACGTCGACGGTAGTCTCTACGTCGCCGACGGCCGCTCGGGACGGGTCGTCCGGTTCCGGGCGCCGCCGCCACCGAGTCTCACCGCGCTCCCGGCGTTCACGAACCAGGTCGCGCTGGCGGTGGGCGGCACGACGGATCCCTCGGCCCGTCTCGACGTGGTTCTGAACGGGGGCACGCCGTCCGTGGTCGTTGCGGACGCGACGGGACGCTTCGCTCTGTCCGTCGCGCCGGCACTCGACACCGAGAACCTCCTCCAAGTGCTCGCGACAGGCCACGCCGGCCGCGGTCTCACCTCGGCCCCGGCCGAGGCCCGGCTCACGCACGATGGCGTTTCGCCATCGCTCGCCTTCCAGGCGCCGAGCGCGGGCGCCTTCGTCCGCCAGGCGGTCCAGGTCGCGGCCCAGGCGGGCGACGCGCGGAGCCAGCTCGACGCCCTCACGCTCGGCGTCGATGCTCATCGGCTCGGCGGCGGCGTGACGCCGCCGTTGCCGGCGCCGTCCGCCGTCGCCACGGCGACCTGGAACACCCTGGGCGTCGCCGACGGCGCGCTGACGCTCCTGGCTGTCGCCATCGACCGGGCCGGCAACCGCACGCTGGTGAGCCGCAGCGTCATCGTGGACAATACGCCGCCGGACACGCGGATCACCGGCGGGCCGTCGGCGACGATGCCGGACGCGGCGACGTTCGACTTCACGGGCGGGGACAATCTGACGCCGGTGGCGAGCCTCGAGTTCGCATGGCGTGTCGACGGC
>QHSZ01000220.1 GCA_003220595.1 Candidatus Rokuibacteriota bacterium
GGCTCCTGAGCTCGTAGTTGCCCGGGGTCCTAATCTCGCCGATCACGGAGACCCTGAAGCTGTGCACCTCTCGCACGATGACGGAGACCTCGGGCGAGGGCACGTACTCGGTGAGCTTTTTCTTGAGGACGTCACGCAGCTGCATCGGGCTGAGGCCCGCCGCCTGCACGTCGTTGAGGAGCGGGAGCGAGATCTTGCCGTCCGGGCGAACCGGCACCATACGGCTGATCGCGGTGTTGTTCCACACGGCGATATCGAGGACGTCCTCGGGCCCGATCTTGTACTCGGCGTCGGCCTCGGTGGTCCCGGGGCGTGCCTTCGCCGGCTCCCTCGCCTGCTCCTTCGCCTGTTCCTGTGCCGCCACGAAGCCGGTGAAGATCAGCGACAGGACGAGACTCGCGGTGATCGAGTGCCTGACGTAGGACATGATGCTCGTCCTCGTGGGGGCCTATGCCGGCTCGACCCAGGTGCAGTCAACGTGCGTGGCCACGCTGCGCTGCAGCAGGTTCACGGACACCACCAGCAATCCCCGGTTCGGTTTGGTGCGCACGAGAATGCCTTCCGCCTCCGCCAGCGGCCCACGCGTGATCCGCACCCGCTGACCCTCTCGCAGGTAGATGTACGGCAGGGCGGGAACCCCGGCATCGACGATGCTCCGGATCGCCTTGATCTCCCCGGGCGGGATCGTCGCCAGCCGGTCCCAGCGCTCGCCGAGGACCTGGACCAGCCCCCGCGCCTTCACGACCTCGAGGTAGCTCGCCTTGTCCAGCGCGCCGCGCAGGAACACGTACCCCGGGAAGAGCGGCACGTGGATCACGTGGCTCTCGCCGCCGCGCCGCGACCACTTGTCGACCTTCGGCAGGAACAGGTCGAACCCTTTCGCCGCGAGCTGGTCGCGCACCAGATGCTCGCAGTGGCTCCGCGTCCACAGCGCGTACCATGCCGCGGGCGCCGAGGTCTCGGCGGCACACGGGAGCCGCGGCTCGAGCTCGAGCGCGGCAGCGTCGTTCATCGGTTAGGCTTCGCCCCCTTCGGTTTCGGGCCCCTCGTCGAGGTCGAACCACACACGTTCAGTCTCGTCATCTATACGGTCATCTACGCTCGCCGTGCGACCGACGGGCCGGTCGCACGGCCTATGACCCGGTCGTGCGCACTACGTCGCCGCGTGGATCCGTCCAAGTCAGGGGATCCCCTCAACGGTGGCAGGACTATCGCCGGGCCGAGGCTCAGGTATTCCCCTGATCCTCACACCTGGATCAACCCCTGCTTGATCGCGTAACGGACGACGCCGGCCGTGTTGTGGGTCTCGAGCTTCTTCATGATCCTGAGTCGGTGGGACTCGGCGGTCTTGAAGCTGATCCCCAGAAGCTGCCCGATCTCCTTCGTCGTCTTGCCCTCGGCGACGAGCTGCAAGACCTCGCGCTCCCGCGGCGTCAGCGTATCGCGCGGTAGCCCCGACTTCTCCGCGTACACCTCGAGCGCGGCGCGCGAGATCCCGGGGCTCAAGTACGTCTTCCCCCGGGACACCTCGAGGATCGCGCGAGCGAGGTCCTCGGCGGCCTCGCTCTTCACCACGTAGCCCTTGATCCCCGCCCGGAGCGCCTCGAAGGCGTAGTGGTCCTCCGTGTACATCGTGAGGAGGATCACCTTCGTGCGCGGACACAGCTGGAGGATCTCGCGCGCCGCGCCGACGCCGTTCAGCACCGGCATGGCGTAATCCAGCACGGCGACGTCCGGGCAGCGCTCGCGCGCCAGCCGGACCGCCTCCTGGCCGTTCGCGGCCTCGTCGGCGACCTCGAATCCCTCCCGCTGCAACAGGACCTTGAGACCCTGCCGAACGATCTGGTGGTCGTCGGCCAAAAGCACCCTGATCGCCATTACACGGGGAGCGTACCGGTACCAGGGGGAGGGGGAAATCAGGGACGCACTGGAAACCGATGCAGGAAAATCCCTTAGATGGGAAGCGGGCCGAACCCTTACAGCTGGGACGCGACTAGGGCTGGATCAGCCCCCGACGAACGGCGTAGCGGACCAGACCGGCGGTCTCGTGCACGTCCACCTTCCGCATGATCCGCATCCGATGGGACTCGGCGGTCTTGAAGCTGATCCCGAGGAGGCCGGCGACCTCCTTTGTCGTCTTGCCCTCGGCGATCAGCTGCAGGACCTCACGCTCGCGCGGCGACAGCGGGTCGGGCGGGATGTCCGACTTGGTCAGGTACGCCTGCACGACGGTCTGCGAGACACCGGGGCTCAGGTAGACCATGCCCCGCTGCACCTCGTGGATCGCGCGCACGAGATCCGCCGCCGCCTGGGTCTTCACGACGTAGCCCTTGACGCCCGCGCGGAGCGCCTCCAGGACGTAGTGGTCCTCCGTGTGCATCGTCAGGAGGATCGCCCGCGCCCGCGGGCAGACCTTGAGAATTTCGCGGGCCGCGTCGAGCCCGTTGAGCGACGGCATGGAGAAGTCGAGGACGGCCACGTCCGGACAGCGCTGCCGGGCGAGCTTCGTGGCCTCCTGGCCGTCTCCCACTTCCGCCATGACCTCGAACCCTTCCCCTTCGAGAATGGCCCGGAGGCCCTGGCGAACGATCAGGTGGTCATCGGCGAGCAGAATGCGAGTCGGCACTGGTAGCCTCCACAGGCACGGTGATGAGAAGCTCGGTCCCGCGTCCGGGCTCCGAGACGATGTTCAGCGTTCCGCCGACGGCGTTCAGCCGCTCCTGGATCCCCATGAGCCCGAGGCCCCGCTGGCCCCGCCGCGCCCGCGTCGTGGGCACGTCGAACCCGGCGCCGTCGTCCTGGATGGAGCAGCAGAGGGCGTGGCCGTTGCGCGAGAAGGCGATCGCCACGTGGGCGGCCTGCGCGTGCCTCGTCACGTTCGTGAGCGCTTCCTGCACGATGCGGTAGAGCGCGGTCTCGGTCGCCGGCGGGAGCCGCGACCCGGGCGTCCCCGCGACCGAGATCCGGAGCCCGGTGCGCTTCGAGACGCCGTCGGCCAGGAACTCGAGCGCCGGCTGGAGCCCGAGGTCGTCGAGGATGGTGGGCCGCAGCTCGTGCGAGAGGTGCCGGAGCTGCTCCTCGATCTTGTTGAGGAGTGAGCGCACCTCCTCGAGGCGCTGCGAGGAGCTGGTCGGGAGCTCGCGGGCGATGTCCGCGAGCACGATGTGCACGGACGCGAGGAGCTGGCCGGCCTCGTCGTGGAGCGCGTGGGCGATCCGCTTGATCTCTTCCTCCAGCGCCTCGTTGAGGTGACGGAGCGCCTCGTCGGCCCGCTGGCGGTCGGTGATGTCGCGCGCGACGCCGAGGACGCCCACGATCTGGCCCTCGTGGATCTGCGGCGTCACCATGAACTCGCCGGGGATGTAGCTCCCCGACCTGGACAGGATCCGCAGCTCGAACATCGGCGGGGCCTGGCCCGCGAGGACGGCCTGGACCATGGCGGCCGCGCGCGGGAGGTCGTCGGGATAGACGAGGGGCGCGAACGCCTTGCCGAGCCACTCGGTGCGCGACCAGCCGGTGATCGTCTCGAAGACGGGATTCAGCGTCTTCAGCCTCCCGTCGCTCGAGAGCGTGTAGATGACGTCGCGCGCCGTGTCGACGAGGTTGCGGTAGCGGTGCTCGGAATCGCGCAGCGCCGTGTTGACTTCCTGGACGCGGCGGTGGGCCATCTCGAAGGGCAGCAGGCTCTCGACGCAGAGCTTCTGGCCCGCGCGGAGGGCCCGCGAGCGCTCCTGGGGCGTGCGGCTCTTCGCCAGGGCCCGCAGCAGGCCCCAGTGCTGGACCGTCGCCATGTCGAGCACGCCGAGCCCCTTGGCCAGCGTCTGCCGCCCCACCTCGTACGCCTGCTGGAGCGCCGCCTCCCCGTGTCCGGCCAGGTACCCCTGCAGCGCGCGCGCGTACTCGGCCGCGAGCTCGCGCACGTCCGGGTTCACGCCGTGGCCCCCATCCACCGGGCGACGAGCACGAGCGCGTCGTCGGTCCTCCGGCCCCAGTGCGTCAGGATGTAATCGGCCAGGGGCTGCGGCCGATCGCCCAGGGCCAGCGGCGCGAGGACGAAGTCGTTCCGGATCCCGTCCGTCGCGAAGATCAGCGTGTCGCCCCGCATCACCGGGACGATCGAGGCGGAGAGCGCCGGCAGGTGCACACCGACGACTCCGCCCCGCAGGAGCAGCGACTCGCGCCGGGGCATCACGGTCGGCTGCGCGCGCAGCAGCAGCCCCTCGACGTTGCCGACGCCGAGCCACGTCAGCGTCTCGTCGCGCGCGTTGAACGAGGCGACGCTCATGACCACGCCACGCGTGCCGCTCAGGGCGCCGTGACAGCCCTTGAGGAGCGAGATCATCGTCGTCGTCTGCACCCCGTGGCGCTCCAGCGAGCGCACTGCGGCGCGCGCGGCGGCGGCGGCCTCGACGCCGTGGCCCAGACCGTCCACGACGGCCACGAGGGCGCCGTCCCGCGTCGTCGTGACGAGGTGCTGGTCGCCAGACTCGGACTGTCCGGGCAGGACCGACCCGGCCACCGCCCAGTCGATCAGCGCGGCCTTCACCGTTTCCATTTACGGACCGTCACCGTCGTTCCCTTGCCGAACTCGGAGACGATGTCGAACTCGTCCATGAGCCGCCGCACGCCGGGCAGACCGAGCCCGAGGCTGCCGGAGGTGGAGTACCCGTCCTGCATGGCCAGCGTGAGATCCGGGATGCCGGGGCCGTCGTCGGCCGCGATCACCTCGACGCCCCGCTTGCCGCCGTGGTTGTCGATTAGCCGGAGGACGATCTCGCCGCGGACGGCGTACCGGACGATGTTCCGCGCCAGCTCGGAGATCGCCGTGGCGACGACCGCCAGCTCGGTGGAGGGAAACCCGCACTGCGCCGCCAGCTCCCGCCCCTTCTGCCGAGCGGACACGATGTCGGAATCCGAATCAATGGACACGCGCAGTTCATCAGCGATGAGGGCGCCCTTCATGCTCCTGAACCTTCCTCTTGCCGCTGCGCTGGAGGTAACGAAGGCCTTCCTCGAGGTCCAGCGTGGTCGCCACTCCCTCCAGCGTGAGCCCCAGCTTCACCATGGAGAACGCGACCTCTGGCTGGATGCCGACGATGACGGTCTCCGCGCCGCGCAGCCTGATCATGTGGGCGACGTCGCGGAGGGTCCGGGTCGCGAACGAATCGATCACGTCGAGCGCCGTCACGTCGACGATGACGCCGCGCGCCCGGACCTGACTGATCTGATCCACCAGCGTGTCACGCAACTGCTTGAGGTCGTCGTCCGTCAGCGCGGACTGGACCGTCGCGATCAGATAGGGTCCCTGCTTGAGGATGGGGACCTGCATCGGGAATCCTTTCTTACGCGGGCTCGCCCGCCGGTTCGTGCGTCAGGACGACCTTGTAACCCAGCAGGCGCTCGGCCTCTTCGATACCGCCCTGGAGGTCGCCGACGGTGTTCATCTTGCCCAGGTCCACACCGATGTTGACGAGCGTCTGGGCGATCTCGGGCGAGAGGCCGGTGACGATGACGGTCGCGCCGAGGAGCCGCGCCGCCTCGACCGTCTGCACGAGATGGTTAGCCACCGGCGAGTCGATGTACGGCACGCCGGTGATGTCGAGCACGACGACCTTGGCGCGGTTGGTCCGGATGCCCCGGAGGAGCTGCTCGGTCAGCTGGCGCGCGCGCTGCGGGTCGATGACGCCGATGATCGGGAGAATGAGGAGGCGCTCGCGGACCTGGAGCACCGGGGTCGACAGCTCGCGGATGGCCTCCTGCTGCTCGCGGATGATACGCTCGCGCTCCTGGACGAAGCCGACCGCCACCGTGATGGCGATGCGGTTGGCCGCAGGCTCGTAGGCGTCCAGGATCCGGTTCAGCTCGGTGAAGTCCTCGTGATATTTCGCGAATAGCGAGCGCGCGAGCACGTCGCGGAGCAGGAGCACGATCCCGACGACCTCGTGCGTCTCGACGCCTCGGGGAATGATGCGCTCGGAGAGGTTCCGCGCGTAGGTCTGGAGGGCCTCGTACGTCCCGGTCTCCAGGGCCTCGACGTAGTTGTCGTACACCGAGGTTGCCTCCGCGAAGATCTCTTCTTTCGTCATCGCGGTCAGCAGCTTGGCCTCGGTGATCAGTCGCGCCCACTCCTCGCGCAGCTGCGCCCGCTGCTGGCGCAGGTGCGCCACGAGCTCGCGTAGTCGCGAGGCCGTGGACTCGAGGCGGGGTTCCGACCTGGTTGTGGTTGCCAGATCCCGGGAACTGCTCATCGGACACCTCCTATCATGTGTTCACCTTAGCGAATTTAAGGGTGTTGGCACAAGTCGCCCATCAGGTGTTTACCGGATTAGGGCACGGGAGATCCACGGAACCAAGCATCTCAGGCTGGGCCCGCGCCGGTCAGGCTCGCTCGTCGAGGGCCGGGGGCGCGCCCGACTCGGTGCGGTCCAGCACGGCCGGCATGGGCTCGGACCCGTCCAGGAGCACGATTTTGTTGATGTGTTTCATGCGTTCCAGGATCTCTCGGATGCGCTCGACCGCGTCGAGCATCTCGTCGATTCGGCGCCGCTCGTTCCCACCCACCTGCCGCGCCAGGAGCTGCGCCTGTCCCATCACGACCGCCAGGGGGTTATTGATCTCGTGACCCACCGCGGCGGTGAGCCCCGCGACGGAGCGGAGCACGTCCCGCTCGCGCCGCGCAATCTCCACCTCCCTGCGGTGTCCGATGTCTCGGGCGATCGAGGCGGCGCCCGCGATCCCGCCGTACGGGTCCCGCGTCGGTGACACCGTGATGGACACGTCGATCCGTCGCCCGTCCCGCCTCATCCGCACCGTCTCGCGATTGTCGATCCGCTCGCCCCGTTCGAGCCGGTCCAGGATCGTCGGCAGCTCGTGGTCGAGCTCCCGCGGAATGATGAGGGCGATCGGCCACCCGATCACCTCCCGGGCGGCGTAGCCGTAGAGCCGCTCGGCGCCCCGGTTCCAGCTCGTGATGGTCCCGTCGAGCGCCTTGCCGATGATCGCGTCGTCGGACGATTCGACGATGGCCGCGAGCCGCGCGAGCCCTTCCTCGGCGCGCGCGCGCTCCCTGACCACCGCCGCCAGGGGCAGGATCGTCAAGGCGAGCGTCACCAGGAACGTCTGCAGCAGGAGGAGGGACTCGTTCTGCGTCTCCCGCACGAAGGGGCCCGCGCCGTGCAGCGTCCCCCAGACTGCGATCCCCGCGAGCACCGCCAGGGACGTCGCGGCCCCGCGCTGGCGGTAGCGGAACGCGGCCCACATGAGCGCCGGGATGCAGAGGAAGTCGAGCGGCTCGCTGCGGACCCACGGGGCGAGCAGATCCCCGAACACGACCGCGCCGGTCAGGGCCAGCGCCGCAAGCAGAAGGGCGAGCCCGAAGAGGTCACGGCGCTCGAGGTCGGGCGCCCGGCGGCCCCAGAGGATCAGGACGGGCGCCACCACGAGGGCGCCAGCCACGTCGCCGAGCCACCAGGTCAGCCAGATCGCGCCGGAGTCGTTCCAGCTCGCGTACGAGCCGAGGGCGAGGCTCGTCACGCCGACCGTCGCGCTCACCGTGGTGGCGAGGAACCCGGCCAGGGCGCCGAAGCTCAAGATGTCCCGCGCCCGCTCGAACGCGTCGGAGCCGTTCGCGAACCGCGTCACGAGCCACGCGCCGAGGACGCCCTCCAGCGTGTTGCCGGTCGCGATGCCGAGCGACGTCCACAGGTTCCCGGCCGTCGTCACGTTCGCGAGAAACGCGCCGAGCAGGATCGCCGGCCAGACGCGGGGGCCGAGCAGCAGCATCGAGGCGAGCGCAATACCCGTCGGGGGCCACACCGCCGTCGCGCTCGCGTGGACGAAGGCCAGCATGAGCCCGAGCTTGGCGGCGGCGAAGTAGACGGCCGCGAGGGCCAGAAGCCCCAGAAGTCCCCGGGGAACGCCGCGAGGAGCAGCCATGTCGTCGACCTCAGCCTAGCACCCCGCGGGCACCGTCATCGCAAGCAACCGGAATGGCGACTCGACACGGGGGGAGGGACGCGCCCCTCCCCCCGCACCAGACGCCGGCGCCCCTAGGGCTTGGCGACGGCGCCCGACTTCGCCGGCATGTCACCCACGAACTTCACCTGCTCCTTGCCCCTGAGCGTGTCGGGCGTGATGACCCAGGTGCCCCGGCAGCTCGCGCCGACGACCTTCGCGGCGGTCGTCGTCGACCCGATGGCCGTGAACGCGCTCGCGACTCCTCCGAGGAGGCAGAAGCCGGCTTTGAAGGGCGAGTACACCACGGTGCCCAGCGCGCTCCCCACCCCATACAGGACTTGGTGCCCCGTGCTCTCGCTCGAGCCGGACTGGGCCGACGCGACGCCGCTCTGGCCGAGCACGACCAGAGCGAGCAGGACCGCCCCCACGTGCTTCATTGCTTGTCCTCCTTCTGGGTCTCACCCCAGCGAGGACCATTGTGCCCTTTCTCGCCGTGCTGGTCGAGCTTCTGCGAGCTCGGGCGGGAGCGAGCCAGGCGAACGGAGACGAGCGAAGAATCGTCGAGTTAGCGGCGGACCAGCGCCCAGCCGAGCGAGTGGAGATCCTGGGTGATGCTCCGGATACGCCTCTCCGCGCGTCGCTTGTCGAACGCGGTCGCCGCCTCGCGGCGACGCCGTTCCTCGCGTCGACGATCGACGATCACCTCCACGGTCTCACTGGCGAAGACGTGCCTCAAGTATGCGTACCGCGCCGGTTCCTCGCGCCCCACTATGACCAGCAGACGTCCCACACTCCGTCCCCCGTAGACCATCAACCGGAGACCGTCAACCGAGTACTCGGTCCATAGCCTATCAAGAGCCTCAGAGGGCTTTCCGGAAATTGGGCAAAACATGCAAAACGTCGCCGGAATCTCCCCCAGCGCCTGAGGAGCCGGCCGGGCGCGCGACGATCGCGGCCTGAGGGTATTCCCCCGTCCGGCCTGGTGGTTTCCCCGAATTCCGCAGGGGGTCTCGGACGGCTACCGTGGGGTCATGCCAGGGCCGACTTTCGTCGCGAGGTGAGCGTGATGAATGACCGTGCCGCCCGCATGCTGATCATCGACGACGACGTCGCGGCGCTCGACGAGCTGGCGGACTATTTCACGCGCCAGGGATTCCGCGTCGACACCGCCGTGCGCGCGGACGACGCGCGGACCAGCCTGGCCGAGCGTGCGCCCGATCTCGTCCTCCTCGCCGTCTCGGCGCCGGCCGAAGTGGAGGCCTTGCGATGCGTGCGCACCGCGAGCCCCGCCGTCCCGGTGATCTTGCTGCGGGAGCGCACGGAGCCGGCGCTCGCGCACGCGACGCGTGCGTCCTCGGCGCTTCCCTCGCTGTCGACCTCGATGGTGGAGCCACACGCCGACGGGCTCACCACGCTGGTCGCGCAACACGCCGAGGCGCTCGAGCCCGGCCTCCGGATCATCGCGTCTCGCTTCCCGGTCGACGGCGCGAGCGTGGAGTTCGTGGCGCTGGACGCCACGAACTCGCTCGTCCTCGTCGTGGTGGGCCGCGCGGCGGATTCCAGGACTTTCTTACGGGCCGCTCAGGTCTACTGGTGGTGCCGCGAGCATCCCGACCCGGTCCGGCGGCTCTTTCCGGCGGCGCGCATCGCGCCCGACCAGCCGCTGCGGCTCTTGTTCGTCGCCGAGCGCTTCACGCCGCTCTTCATGCGCGCCCTCGAGCAGCTTCGCCTCGCCGACGTGCGCTGCCTGCGCGTGCAGGACCAGGCGGCCGACGGGAGCGTGGCCGTGCCTCTCGGCGAGGCGGATGCCCTGTGGCCACGCGGCGCGGCCGGCGTGCGCCTGAAGGTGAGCGCACGCTCGTAATCTAGCGCGCACCGTGGGGCAGTTCGGGATCGGACAGGCGGTCAAGCGATTCGAGGACGTCCGGCTCCTGCGCGGCGAGGGGCGCTTCCACGACGACGTCAACCTCCCCGGCCAGACGCACGCCGTGCTCGTGCGCTCGACGCATGCGCACGCGCGGATCCTGGGCATCGACGCCTCCGCGGCGCGACGGGCGCCCGGCGTGCTCGCGATCGTCACGGGCGGAGACCTCGCGCGGGAGGGCCTCGGCACGATGCGGATGACGCTCAAGCGCACGCGGCCCGACGGATCGCCGATGTGGGCACCACCGCACCACGGCCTCGTCCGGGACCGCGCGCGGTACGTGGGCGACCCCGTGGCCCTCGTGGTCGCCGCGACGCGGGCCCAGGCCGAGGACGCGGCCGAGCGCGTGCGGATCGACTACGAGCCGCTGGCCTCGGTGACCTCCGCCGCGGCGGCGGTCCTGCCCGGCAGTCCCCCGGTGTGGGACGAGTGCCCCGACAACGTC
>QHSZ01000232.1 GCA_003220595.1 Candidatus Rokuibacteriota bacterium
GAGGTCCACCACATGTGCCTGCTCATCGGGTACGGCGCCGGCGCCGTCAACCCGTGGGTGGCCTTCGAGACCCTGGACGACATGATCCGCCAGGACATCCTGACCGGGATCGACCACGCGAAGGCGGTCCGGAACTACATCAAGGCGCTTAACAAGGGGATCCTCAAGGTCATGGCGAAGATGGGGATCTCGACGCTCCAGAGCTACTGCGGCGCCCAGATCTTCGAGGCCATCGGCCTGAACCGCGACCTGGTCGACCGCTACTTCACCGGCACGGCCTCGCGCGTCTCGGGCATCGGCCTCGACGTCCTCGCCGAGGAGGTCCGCCGCTGGCACGAGCGCGCCTTTCCTGTGAGGCCCGTGGGCCACGCCGATCTCGACTGGGGCGGCGAGTACCAGTGGCGGCGCGACGGCGAGTACCACCTCTTCAACCCGGACACCGTCTTCAAGCTCCAGCACGCGACGCGCGCTGGCCAGTACCGGGTCTACAAGGAGTACACGAAGCTCGTCGACGAGCAGAGCCGGAACCTTGCCACCCTGCGTGGGCTGATCCGCTGGAGGCCGGCGCCCACGCCCGTCCCACTCGACGAGGTCGAGCCCGTCGAGGCGATCCTCCGACGCTTCGCGACCGGCGCCATGTCCTACGGCTCGATCAGCCAGGAGGCCCACGAGACCCTGGCGATCGCGATGAACCGCATGGGCGCGAAGTCGAACACCGGCGAGGGCGGCGAGGACTCGGCGCGCTACCGGCGCGACCCGAACGGCGACTGGCGGCGGAGCGCCATCAAGCAGGTCGCCTCCGCGCGCTTCGGCGTCACGAGCGAGTACCTCGTGAACGCGGACGACCTCCAGATCAAGATGGCGCAGGGGGCGAAGCCCGGCGAAGGCGGCCAGCTCCCGGGCCCCAAGGTGTACCCGTGGATCGCGCGGGTGCGGTTCGCGACGCCCGGCGTGCAGCTGATCTCGCCGCCGCCGCACCACGACATCTATTCGATCGAGGACCTCGCCCAGCTGATCCACGACCTGAAGAACGCGAACCCCTCGGCACGGATCCACGTGAAGCTCGTCGCCGAGGTCGGCGTGGGGACGGTGGCGGCGGGCGTCGCCAAGGCCCACTCGGACGTCGTCCTGATCTCGGGGCACGACGGGGGCACGGGCGCCTCGCCGCTCACCTCCATCAAGCACGGCGGCGTCCCCTGGGAGCTCGGCCTCGCCGAGACGCAGCAGGTCCTCGTCCTGAACAAGCTGCGCGACCGGATCGTCGTCCAGGTGGACGGCCAGATGAAGACGGGCCGCGACGTCGCGATCGCCGCCCTCCTGGGCGCCGAGGAGTTCGGGTTCTCCACGGCCCCGCTCGTGGTCCTGGGCTGCATCATGATGCGCGTCTGTCACCTGAACACCTGCCCCGTCGGGATCGCCACCCAGGATCCGGAGCTCCGGAAGCGGTTCAACGGGCGGCCCGAGTTCGTGACGAACTTCTTCCGCTTCATCGCGGAGGAGATGCGTGAGTACATGGCCGAGCTCGGCTTCCGGACCGTCGCGGAGATGGTCGGGCGCGCCGACCGGCTCGACTTCACGCCCGCGCTCGACCACTGGAAGGCGCGCGGGCTCGACTTCTCGGCGATCTTCCACCAGCCCGACGTGCCGCCCGAGGTGGCGCGGCACTGCGTGACGAGCCAGGACCACGGCCTCGACCGCGGCCTCGACCGCACGCTGCTGATCCCGAAGTGCCACGACGCGATCGAGCGGCAGAAGCGCGTCGAGCTCTCGCTGCCGATCCAGAACGTGCACCGCACCGTCGGCACCATGCTCGGCCACGAGGTGACGCGCCGGTGGGGCGGCGCGGGCCTGCCCGACGACACGATCCGCGTCCACTTCACCGGCTCGGCGGGTCAGTCGTTCGGCGCGTTCGTCCCGCGGGGGATCACCTTCACGCTCGAGGGCGACGCCAACGACTACTGGGGCAAGGGCCTCTCCGGGGGGCGGCTCTGCGTCTACCCACCGGCGCGCGCCACCTTCGTGCCCGAGGAGAACATCGTCATCGGCAACGTCGCCCTCTACGGCGCGACCAGCGGCGAGGCGTTCGTGCGCGGCGTCGCGGGCGAGCGGTTCGCCGTGCGGAACAGCGGCGTCCACGCGGTCGTCGAGGGCATCGGCGACCACGGCTGCGAGTACATGACCGGCGGTCGCGTGGTGATCCTGGGCCGGACGGGGCGCAACTTCGCCGCCGGCATGTCGGGTGGAATCGCGTTCGTGCTCGACGTGGACGGCGACTTCAAGCGCCGTTGCAACCTCGGCATGGTGGACCTCGAGCCCTTCGATCGCGCCGAGGACATCGGGCTGGTGCGAGGCCTCATCGAGCGCCACGTCCAGCACACCGGCTCGACCTACGCGGCGAAGATCCTGGCCGACTGGCTCGGCCTGCAGCCGCGGTTCGTCAAGGTCATGCCGCGGGACTACAAGCGCGTCCTGGCGGCCGAGGCGCACGCCCGCGCCGAGGGGCGCGAGCCCACGTTCGCCGAGCTCGTCGGAACCCCGAGTGGGTAAGGTCACCGGCTTTCTCGAGATCCAACGCAAGAAGTGGCCGACCCGCCCGGTGGTGGAGCGGCTGCGCGACTGGAAGGAGATCTACCTTGCCTACCCGGTCGAGGATCTCAAGAAGCAGGCCGCGCGCTGCATGGACTGCGGCATCCCGTTCTGTCACCAGGGCTGCCCGCTCGGCAACATCATCCCCGACTGGAACGACCTCGTGTACAAGGACCGCTGGCGCGACGCGAGCGAGCGCCTGCACGCGACCAACAACTTCCCCGAGTGGACGGGCCGGCTCTGCCCGGCGCCCTGCGAGGGCTCGTGCGTCCTCGGCATCAACGACGACGCGGTCACGATCAAGGCCGTGGAGGAACGCATCAGCGAGCGGGCCTTCGACGAGGGCTGGGTCGTGCCCGAGCCGCCCGCCGTGCGGACCGGGAAGAAGGTCGCGGTCGTCGGCTCCGGGCCCGCGGGCCTCGCCGCCGCCCAGCAGCTGAACCGCGCGGGGCACGTGGTCACGGTCCTCGAGCGCGCCGACCGGATCGGCGGGCTCCTCCGCTACGGTATCCCCGAGTTCAAGATGGAGAAGCGCATCCTCGAGCGGCGCCTCGCGATCATGGAGAAGGAGGGCATCGCCTTCCGGACGAACTGCCACGTCGGCGTGACCGTGCCGGTCGCGGCGCTGCGCGGCGAGTTCGACGCGCTGGTGCTGGCGGGCGGCGCCTGCGAGCCTCGCGACCTCCGCGTGCCCGGGCGGGAGCTCCGCGGCATCCACTTCGCCATGGAGTACCTGACCCTCCAGAACAAGCGCTGCGAGGGCGACGCGATCCCCGACGAGCGGTTCATCACGGCCCAGGGCAAGCGCGTCGTGATCATCGGCGGCGGCGATACCGGCGCCGACTGCCTCGGCACGGTCCATCGCCAGGGCGCCGTCTCGGTCCACCAGTTCGAGCTGCTGCCACGGCCACCCGACACGCGCGCGCCCGACAACCCCTGGCCGCAGTGGCCGAACATCCTCCGCGTGTCCGGCGCGCACGAGGAGGGGGGCGAGCGGGTCTACTCGGTGTCCACCGAGCGCTTCACGGGCGACGCCGAGGGGCGCGTCCGCCGGCTCCACGCGGTGCAGGTCGAGATGGTCCGCGAGGGCGGCCGCCTCGACTTCAAGCGCGTGCCGGGCAGCGAGTTCACGCTCGAGTGCGAGCTCGTCCTGCTCGCCATGGGCTTCCTGGGCGCCGAGAAGCCGGGGATGCTCGCCGACCTCGGCGTCACGCTCACCGAGCGCGGCAACGTCTGGCGGGACGCGCGCTGGATGACGAGCGTGCCCGGCGTCTTCACGTGCGGCGACATGCAGCGCGGCCAGTCGCTGATCGTGTGGGCGATCGCCGAGGGCCGCTCCGCCGCGCGCGGCGTCGATCTCTACCTGATGGGCAAGTCGGAGCTGCCGGCGCCCCTACCCTGAAGGCGCCCGCCGGCGGCCGGCCCCCGGCCTTCCTTGAACCGACAGCATCCGGCGTGAGGTCCGCGATTGGGGCACGTGCGCGTGTCATGCCTTTTGCACCCTTCAAACGGTGCACTGACCATATGCACCCGTATCAGGGTGCAAGATGCGTTGGGGACCGAAGGCCCGGTCAAGGACGTTTTCTGTTGGGGACCGCCGGCGAGTCGTAGCCGTTCCCACGCGGGCAGTCAACACCCAGCCCAGCCTCCCAATTCCCGGGGGGGCGGGAGCCGGAGCGGCTACGGCCCTGCGCCGGCCCGGCGCCGGAGCGAGTCAACGCTCCACGGGCCGGGTCCCACCGTCCCCACGTACAGCCAGACGAAGCAGAAGAGCGTGGCCAACTCTCCCCCGTTGAGGATCGGCCAAAGGCTCCGAGGCGCGTGCCTGAGGAAGTAGGCCACCGCCATCTCACCGGCGAGGACGAAGGCCACGGGCCTCGTGAAAAGCCCGACGAGGAGAAGGAACCCGCCGAAGGTCTCGAGCACGCCGGCCAGCCCGACCAGTGAGGCCAGGGGCACTGGCGCTCGCAGCTCGTTCACGGGCACTGCGAAGAGCTTCTGCGTGCCATGCGTCATGAAGGAGAAGGCGGCGGCGATCCTGAGCACGCTCAGCAGGTATGGCGCCCAGCGCGCCGGGATGGGGCCTGTCATCGCACGCGCCGCCCTCGCTTTCGGAGTGGTGTCATCCAGGTCGAAGCCGTCTATGCAGGCTGCCTTTGAGGAAGCCCATTTCATCATCGCAGAACTTTCCTATCGGGATCCTACACGATGCCTCACAACTCGTGGTTCGAGCACCCTATAGCTGGGAGGGTGTGGCTTGATCGAGCGGTCATGGCTGTTGTAGAGCAGAACCCAAAGCTTGAGTCGGCGCCGCAGAGGCTGCGTTAGCCGCTTCACCTCCCGCAGATACTCGGGGGTCCGAGGGAGGGCGAGCGCGATGTATTCCTTGCCATTTGGCCTTGACGGCCTGAAGAGTTGGGCGCACTGAGTGAAGGCCCGCTGATACTTGGTACGTTCCAATTGCGCTGAGCCTTTCCCTGCGCCCGCACACTCGACTCGCCAGCGTTGCGTCGAGGATTTGGCTATCACGTCCGGCCCGACAGTAAATTCGCGGAACCTCGTTTCTATGCCCTCAGCACTCAGAGCTTGACGCAAATGAATCTTATCCTTCGCCAGCCCCCGG
>QHSZ01000123.1 GCA_003220595.1 Candidatus Rokuibacteriota bacterium
ACAGCGACGGCAACTTCCTCACCGCCTGGGGCGGCGGCCGGCTGCGCGACGCGCACGGGATCTACGTCGGCCCCGACGACCACATCTACGTCTGCAACCGTGACGAGCACGAGGTCCTCAAGCTCACGCCGGAGGGGAGGGTCGCCCTTGCGCTCGGCCAGCGCGGCCGGCCGTCGCTGCAGGCGCCCTTCAACCATCCCGCCGACGTGGCGGTGGCGCCGAACGGGGAGATCTACGTCGCCGACGGCTATGGCAACTCGGCGATCCACCGGTTCTCGCCCGAAGGCAAGCACCTCCGCTCATGGGGCGCGCCGGGCGCGGGACGGGGCCAGTTCACCACGCCGCACGGGATCTGGGTCGATGTGCGTGAGCGGGTGCTGGTCGCCGACCGGGAGAACAACCGGGTGCAGCTCTTCAGCCCGGAGGGTGACTTCTACGGCGAGTGGGCCGACCTCTATCACCCGATGGACATCTACGTCGACCGCGCCGGCACGATCTACGTCACCGACCAGATCCCGCGCATCACGATGTACTCGGCGGATGGCCGGATACTGGCCCGGGGCCGGCCGGTGACCCTCGGCGCGCACGGCGTGTGGGGCGATTCCCGAGGCAACCTTTACCTCGCCGAGGTCGGCGTCAACCAGGTGACCAAGCTCGCGCGGCGGCCGCTCGTCGCGGGCGCCTGACGCGCGCCCGTGGAGACGGGTACCATCACGAAGGCCGCCTATCTCGGAGGGTAAGGATGAACGAGACGAGCGATCACGCGGCGCGGCTGCTCCGCGCCTACCAGGCGCAGGAGAAGCGGTTCGTCGAGCGGCGCTTCCCGCTGCAGTTCGCGCCCGAGGTGCCCGCGATCCGCGAGCTCTACAGCCAGGCCAAGGGCTTCCACTGGAACCCGGTGACGGACATCCCGTGGGACCGCTTCGACCCCGCGCACTACTCCAAGCAGGCGCGCGAGGCAGCGCGCCGGACGTGGAGCCGCCGCGCGTGGAGCGTCTATCCCGGCCTGACGGAAAGCACCGCGCTGCTGATCCGCTTCTGCCTGGAATCCGGATCGCTCGGCATGGACGCGAAGCTGTTCCTGTCCTTCCGTCCCGCGGAGGAGGCCAAGCACCTGGAGGTCTGCCATATGCTGGCCGAGCGGTTCGGCGGCTACCATCCCGATCCCGGCGAGGCCGGCCTGGCGCGCGCCAGCAATCACCCGTTCGCCCAGGCCGCGCTGGACAGCGACGTGCCCGTGGAGGCGTACATCGCCGCGCTCGGAGCCTTGGACGACCAGCTCGACCTGAACCTCTACCTGAGCCACCTGCACCAGGCCAAGGACGAAGTCGTGCGGACGGCGTTGCGCCTCATCGCCGGCGACCGGGCGCGGCACGTCACGTTCGCGTGGGCGTTCCTGGAGAGCCGCGTGCCCGCGCTCGACGCGCGCGCTCGCGCGGCGGTGATCGCCGCGGTGGGCGACATACTCGGGAACGTCCTCCTCGTCGGCTACCGCAACGCCTGGCTGCTGCCGGAGAAGAGCCGCGAGCCGTGGCTGGCCGCGGAGGAGGAGACGGCGCGCCAGGGGCTCGGCGCCTCGACAGCCGCCCAGGAGCGGAGCGTCCTGCGCGCCACGCTCGCCCAGGTGCGCGAGCGGCTCGCGACCTGGAAGCTCGATCTGCCGCGCGTCGACCACCCCGAGCTCGGGACTATATAGGGGAAGAGGAGAGTCGCCATGCTCATCGAGAAGGAGCGTACCGCAGCCTACGTGTCCGAGCAGCGCTACCCACTGCCGCTCTCGCCCGCGATGCCCGACGTGTGGGAGCTCTGGCAGCGCGCGAAGACGCTCGAGTGGGATCCGCAGACCGATATCCCGTGGGAGGAGCTGCACCCCGAGCGCTACAGCGCCGAGCAGCTCCTGGCCGCGCAGATGTACTGGAGCCGGCGCACGTGGGGCGAGTACGGCGCCATCTCCGAGAGCCCGGCGCTCCTGCTGCGCTTCAGCCTCGAGCGGCGGCTGCCGGACCTGCAATTCTTCTTCACCATGCGCACGATGGAGGAGGGGCGCCACGCCGAGGCGTCGTGGCTCGTGGCCGAGCGACTCGGGCGGTACTTCCCGCAGCCGCAGAACCCGCCTACCGCCGGCGCCGTTGGCACCCACGGCGTGCGCCGCATGGCCTTCGACCCCGACACCTCGCTCGAGGGCATCTTCGCGAGTCTCGTGTGCGCGGCCGAGGAGATCCTCATCGACGTCTTCAAGGCGACGGTGCATAAGGCGACCAACCCCGCCGTGCACCGGCTGATGGAGCTCATCCTGCGCGACGAGGTGCGCCACATCGCCTTCGGCTGGCAGTGCCTGGATGCGTGGGCGTCGTCCTTCACGCCCGAGACGGTGCGCAACATCGAGGCCGCCGTCACCACGATGATCGAGCAGGTGGAGTTCCGCGGCTACCGCAATCTATGGCTTGCCCTCGAGGGCGGCAGCGCGACGCCGGCCGAGATCGAGGCCGACAGGATTTCCTGCGAGGCCGGTCTCGGCGGCAGCACGCCCGAGGACGAGATGGCGATCTTCCCGGAATTCCTCAAGAAGATCCGCAAGCGCATGACGCCCTATGGCGTGCAGCTGAAGCTGTTCGACCATCCGCGCCTGGGCAAGGTGTAGCGCGGCGGTGAAGTTCATCGGCGACCGGCTCCTCCGCAAGGAGGACCCGCGCCTCGTCCAGGGCCGCGGGCGCTACGTCGGGGACATCGCGCTCCCCGGCATGCTGCACGCGGCCATCGTGCGCAGCCCCCACGCCCACGCCCGTATCGTCGCCATCGACGCCGAGCGCGCCCTGAAGGCGCCGGGCGTCGCCGGCGTGGTGACCTACGTCGACCTCGGCGACGCCGCGCGCCCGCTGCCCATCGTGCCGCCGCACGCGGGGCTGCGCGGCAAGAACTTCCACCTCCTCGCCGGCGACCGCGCGCGCTTCGTCGGCGAGGCCGTCGCGGTGGTGCTGGCCGACAGCCGCTATGCCGCCGAGGACGCGCGAGCCCTGATCGATGTTGCCTGGGAACCGCTGCCCTCGGTGCAGGAGCCCACCGCGCCCGGCTCGGCGCGGGTGCACGACGACATTCCCGACAACCTCGCGGGCCGGGTGACGCTCTCGCGCGGCGACGTGACGGCGGCGCTGAATGCGGCGCCGCGGCGCGCCAGCGTGACATTGACCATCGGCCGGGCCGGCGGCCAGCCGATGGAGACGCGCGGCCTCGTCGCCGAGTACAACTCGATGGCTGGACTGCTGACGGTGTGGGCGTCCTCCCAGGTGCCGCACCAGGTGCGCCAGTTCGTCTGCGAGCTGCTCGGCCTCGAGCCCCACCGCGTCCGCGTGATCGCCCCCGACGTCGGCGGCGGTTTCGGCGCCAAGCTCATCGTGTACCCGGAAGATGTGCTGATCCCGCTGCTGACGATGCGCTTCGGCCGCCCGGTACGGTGGCTCGAGGACCGCCTCGAGCACATGCTGACGGCCACGCAGGAGCGCACGCAGATCCACACGGTGGAGGTCGGCTTCGACGACGAGGGCCGGCTGCTCGCGCTGCGCGACCAGTTCGTCCACGACACCGGTGCCTACACGCCGCGCGGGCTGGTCGTGCCGCTGCTCAGCGCCTCGATGCTCGGGGGGCCCTACCGCATCCCGAGCATCGAGGTGACCTTCGACAGCGTGTACACCAACCGCGTGCCGGTCACGCCCTACCGTGGCGCCGGCCAGCCGCAGGCCGTGTTCGTCATCGAGCGCGTCATGGACCTGATCGCGCGCGAGACGGGACGCGACCGCGCCGCCGTCCGCTTCGCGAACCTCGTGCAGCCCACCGACATGCCGTACGACGTCGGCCTGCGCAACTATCGTGGCTCCGGCAACGTCGTCTACGACAGCGGCGACTACCCGGCCGTGCTCCGCCGCGCGCTCGAGATGTCGGACTACGAGCGGCTCGCCAAGGAATGTCTGCGCGCCCGCCAGGAGGGGCGCCTGCTCGGCGTCGGCCTCGCGTGCTACGTCGAGCTGACCGGCGTGGGCCCCTTCGAAGGCGCCACCGTCCGCGCCGACACCGCCGGCCGCATCACCGTCTTCACGGGCGTGCCGTCGCAGGGGCAGGGGCTGGAGACGACGCTGGCCCAGGTCGCTGCCGGCGAGCTCGGCGTCACCCCGGACGAGGTGAGCGTGATCAGCGGCGACACGCTCGGCATCCCGCAGGGCATCGGGACCTTTGCCAGCCGCGCCGCCGTCGTCGGCGGCAGCGCCGTCGCGCTGGCAGCGCGTGAGCTACGCGCCAAGTGCATGCGGCTGGCGGCACAGGCTCTAGGGATTGCGGAGGACGAGGTGCAGCAGCACGGCAGGCGCTTCGCCGACCGCGCGCATGCCGAGCGTTTTATAGAGCTGGGCCGCCTCGCGTCCGCCGCCGCGGTCGCCCCGGCCGCGAGCGGCGTGCCGCCCGGGCTCGAGGTCACGCACTACTTCCGGCCACCCGACATCGCGTACTCGAGCGGCGCCCACGTCACCCTCGCCGAGGTCGATCCCGACACGCTCCAGGTGCGCATCCACGGCTACTGGATCAGCCACGACAGCGGCCGCCTCATCAACCCGACCATCGTCGAGGGCCAGCTCCAGGGCGCCGTCGCGCTCGGCCTCGGCAGCGCGCTGTTCGAGGCGATCCGCTATGACGCGGCCGGCCAGCCGCTCTGCGCGAGCTACATGGATTATGCGCTGCCGCGCAGCGACGACATGCCGCCGATGGAGATTGACCACCTCGAGACGCCCTCGCCGCTGAACCCGCTCGGTCTGAAGGGCGTGGGGGAGTCGGGCACGCTGCCCGTGGCGGCGGCGGTGGCGTCGGCGGTGGAGGACGCGCTCGGCACGCTCCGCGTGCGGGTGGAGGAGATGCCGATGATGTCGGGGGTGCTGCGGCGGCTGGTAACGGGAGGCGGAGCGTAGGCTATAATTCGGTCCCACGATGTCGAAGGCGCCACGTGTCGTCATGGACCCGAGTGCGACGTACCGCCGCCTGGTGCCACTCGATCGCCTCTCGTCGCCGATCACGCCGAGCGAGGACGTCTACGTCATCGCCCACATGGGCGTCGCCCGCGTGGACCTGGCGCAGTGGCGGCTCACGGTGGACGGTCTGGTCGAGCGGCCCCTCGAGCTGGACTACGCCGCGCTCACGACCTTACCGGCGACCGAGGTCACCGCGGTGCTGGAGTGCTTCGGCAACCCCGTGGAGCCGGAGGTCCCGACGCGCCGGGTCGGCAACGTCGTCTGGCGCGGCGTGCGGCTGGCGCACCTGCTGGCGCGCGCGGGCGTGCGGCTCGAGGCACAGTACGTGTGCTCCGAGGGGCTGGACTCCGGCACCTTCGCGACCGTGCACAGCGAGCGCTACGTGAAGGACCTGCCGCTGGCGCGCGCTCTGGAGCCCGACGTGCTGGTGGCGTGGGCGATGAACGGCGCGCCACTGACGCCCGAGCACGGCTTCCCGGCGCGCGTCTTCGTGCCGGGCTACTTCGGCACCAACGCGGTGAAGTGGCTCTCGCGCGTCACGCTGGCCGCCGAGCGTCCCGAGAGCCTCTTCACCACGCGGCTCTACAACCGGCGCGTGGATGGCGAGCTGCAGCCGGTGCGCGAGCTCGACGTGCACGCGGTGATCGTGCAGCCCGCCGATGGCACGAGGCTCACGCGCGGGCGCCACGCGATCAAGGGCTGGGCGTGGAGCCACTGGCCCGTGCGCGCGGTCGCGGTCAGCACCGACGGCGCCGCCACGTGGCAGGCGGCGAGCGTGGCGCCGCGTGGCGCCGATCACCAGTGGCAGGCGTTCACGTACGCGTGGGACGTCGACGCGCCCGGCCGGTACGAGGTGCAGGCGCGCGCGACCGACGAACGCGGGCGGGTGCAGCCGGCCGCGGGCCGGAATCGCATCCATACAATAAGCGTCTCCGTCGAGGCAGGAGGACCTGATGGCCGACGACCTGGACCGGCGTGATTTCCTGAGCGGGCTCGGCGTCACCCTCGGCGGCGCCGCGCTGGGCGATCTTGCGGTCGCCGGCGTGGCGGCGGCGCAAGACGCGGCGAAGGGCCGCATTCCCGAGACGCCGGTGAAGTTCGGTCACATCACGATCCAGTCGGGGCCCGGCGCCATCCTCGGGCTGCCGTCGCTCAAGGGCCACACGCTGGCCGCCGAGGAGATCAACGCGGCGGGCGGCCTGCTCGGCAAGCGCAAGATCGAGACGCTCACGGCCGACGAGGCGGCCGGGCCCGAGGCGACGGTGAAGGAAGTCAAGCGCATGAAGCTCTCCGAGAAGATCGACTACTTCTCGGGCGTCATCGCCGCGCACAATCAGCTGGCCGTCGGCCCGGTGGTCGAGGAGCTGAAGCTGCTGACGCTCATGACCGAGGGCTGCATCGACAAGCTCTTCGAGGTCGAGGTGCCGAACCCCCACTATCTGTTCGGCATGACCAACATCCTGTCCGCGGACGGCGTCACCACCGCGCTCGCCGTCGCCAAGGAGTGGCCAGAGGTCAAGCGCATCGCCGTGATCAACCCGGACTACGCATTCGGGCGGTGGTTCCAGCTCCACTTCGACGCTGCGCGCGAGAAGCTCTTGCCCGGCTCGGAGATCGTCTCCGAAGTGTGGGCGCCGTTCCCGAGCACCACGGATTTCACCTCACACATCACCAAGACGATCGGGGCCAAGCCGGACCTCGTCGTGACATCCATGTGGGGCGGCATGTACGTGTCGTTCTACAAGCAGGCGCTCGGCCACGGCCTGTTCCGCCGCGCCAGGCTCGCGGGCAACATCAACTTCGGCGTCGTGCCCCAGGCGATCGGCAAGGACCATCCGGAAGGCGCCCTGGCCGGCGTGCACAGCAACTACCACTTCACGTACCCGCCGGGGAATCGCTCGGCCGCCAACAAGCGATTCGTGGATGCCTACCGGAAGCGCTGGAACGAGTACCCGTCCTACGCCGCCGAGGCCGCGTACACGGGCCTCTACTTCTTCAAGACCGCCGTCGAAAAGGCCAACCGCCAGATCGGCGGCGGCTGGCCGGAGGACGACGCCATCATCAAGGAGCTGGAGGGTCTCACCATCGAGGCGCCCGCCGGCGTCGTGGCGATCCGCAAGGAGGACCACCGCGCGTTCAAGGACGTGAAGGTGGGGTTCAGCAAGAACCTGCCCGAGTACCCGTTTCCCGTGTGGGACCCGGAGCGCATCATGACGATCCCCGTGGGCACGATGACGGCGCCGCCGACGTGGCCCAAGCCCGGCAAGGGCCACAACGACCCCTCGGCGACGGTGAACTGGATCAAGTCGACGTGGAAGAAGGCGGGCGCGTGATGACACCGTTCAAGGTCGCCGCCGCGCACGTGGCCCCCGTCTTCCTCGATCGGGAGAAGACCGTCGCCAAGGCGTGCAGCCTCATCGAGGAAGCCGCCCGGAACGGGGCGGCGCTGATCGCGTTCCCCGAGACGTACGTCCCCGCGTTCCCGCTCTGGTCCGCCGTGGTGGCGCCGATCCACAACCACGAGTGGTTCAAGCGGCTGGTCGCGAGCAGCATCCGCTGCCCCGGCCCCGAGCTCACGCGCATCGCGGGCGCCGCGCGCCGCCACGGCGTCATCGTCTCCCTCGGCTTCAACGAGGGCACCGCCGACAGCGTCGGCTGTCTCTGGAACAGCAACGTCCTCATCGGCGAGGATGGCGCGATCCTGAACCACCACCGCAAGCTCGTGCCGACCTTCTGGGAGAAGCTGACGTGGGCCAATGGCGACGGCGCCGGCCTGCGTGTGTGCGAGACGCGTCTGGGCCGCATCGGCGTGCTGATCTGCGGCGAGAACACCAACCCCCTCGCGCGCTTCACCCTGATGGCCCAGGGCGAACAGATCCACGTCTCGACCTATCCGCCCGTGTGGCCCACGCGCGACCCGCGCGGCGGCGGCAACTACGATCTCGCGTCCGCCATCCGCATCCGCGCCGGCGCGCATTCGTTCGAGGCGAAGGCGTTCAACATCGTCGCCTCGGGGTTCTTCGACGCCGCCATGCGGGAGGAGCTGGCGACGGTCGGCAAGGACGCGGTGCGGGTGCTCGACGAGAGTCCGCGCGCCGTCTCGGTCGTCATCGGGCCGACCGGGGAGCCGGTGAGCGACATCCTCGCGGATCGCGAGGGGCTGCTCTACGCCTCCGTCGACACCCGCGCGTGCGTGGAGCCGAAGCAGTTTCATGACGTCGTCGGCTACTACAACCGATTCGACGTGTTCCACCTGACGGTCGACCGCACGCGCCAGCGGCCGGTGTCGTTCCGGGCGGAGGCGGAGCCGCGGCCCCTGTCCGGCGACGCCGAGGAGGACGTGGCGGGCGCGTGACTCCTCAAGGCCCGACCCACCTCAGGAGCGCGCGCGCGTCCTGCTCAGCGCCTCCCGGCACTCCTTGGTCTTCACCTCGTCCACCGCCGTGCCGTCCGGGGTCAGCACGACGCCGTACTCCGCCGTCGTCGAGATCTTGCCGTCCAGCGCGTCGGCGAGTACCGCCGCGGGATCCCGGTCGCGCGGGTCGCCGAAGCCCGCGCCGCCGGCGATGTATTCCCAGAGCTGGTCGCCCGGGTGGAGGACGATCATCTTCTTCGAGGGCAGGTCCTCGCGCGTGCCGTCCTTTCTGAGGATGAACGCGTGCGCGCGGGCGCCCGGCGCGCCGCCCTCGAGCCCCCACGGCGACGACGCGAAGCGCTCGCCCCGGTGGGACACCATCACGTCCGTCGTCGTCGCCTCGAAGACCTTCTCGAGCCCGAGGCCGCCGCGGAAGCGCCCGGCGCCGCCGGAGTCGTTCCACAGGCGCAGGCGTGGGATGCGGAGCGGAAAGTTCATCTCCACCGACTCCACCGGGATGTTCATGCAGTTGGAGACGTCGGTCTCGATGACGTCGATACCGTCCTTGTTGGGGCGGGCGCCCATCCCGCCGGCGGCCAGCTCGCTCGCCACGAACGGTCGGTCGGTCTCCGGGTCGCGGCCGCCGAACGCCATCACGAGCAGCGTGCCCGAGTTCGCCGCGGGCATCTTGCCGGGCAGCGCGCCCACGAGCGCGCCGAGGATCGTGTCGGCGATGCGCTTGATCGTCGCCGTGCGGCAGCTCACCGGGGCCGGCGGCCGCGGATTCACGATGGTGCCTTCCGGCAGCACCGCGTCCACCGCGCGGAAGCAGCCGCCGTTGTTGGGGATCGACGCATCCGAGATCGCGCGCACCGCGTAGTAGACCGCCGACATCGTCGAGGCCGGCACCGAGTTGAACGGACCGCGAACCTGTGCGTCGCTGCCCGTGAAGTCGAACGTCATCGATCCGCCGCGTACGCGCAGGGTCACCGCGATCTTCACCGGGTGACCGATGTCGACACCGTCGTCGTCGAGCCAGTCCTCGAACGCGTAGTCGCCGTCGGGGATGGCCTCGATCTGGGCGCGGGTGAGGCGCTCGGCGCGCGAGAGCAGCTCCTCGATGTACGCGACCACCGTCGGTGCTCCGTGCGCGGCGAACAGCTCGCGCAGGCGAACGCCCCCGAGCCGTCCTGCCGCCACCTGCGCCATGAGATCACCGGTGAACACCTCGGGAAGGCGCACGTTGCGCGTGAGCAGGCGGAACAGGTTCTCGTCCAGCTCGCCGGCGCGGAAGAGCTGGGTGGGCGGGATGATCACGCCCTCCTGGTAGAGCTCGGTGGCGTCCGTCGGCACGCTGCCCGGCGTGCGGCCGCCCACGTCCTGGTGGTGGCACATCGTGCAGGCCAGCGCCACCGCGCGGCCGTCGGCGAAGACCGGTACCGCGAGCGTGATGTCCGGCAGGTGGGTGCCGCCGTCGTAGGGATCGTTCAGCAGGAAGGCGTCGCCGTCCCGCATGCCGTCCGGGGGAAAGGCCCGGACGATGCGCTGCGCGGCGAACTGCAGCGCGCCGAGGTGGATCGGGATCGCGGCCGCCTGCGCGATGGTCTCACCGCGGGTGTTGAAGAGCGCGGCCGAGGCGTCGAGCCCCTCCTTCACGATGGGCGAGGCCGCGCTCTTGAGGAGCGTCAGCTCCATCTCGTCGGCGATGGCGTCGAGACGGTTGCGCAGCACCTCGAGGAGGATCGGGTCGATCGTCATCGGTCTCTCCGCAGGCGAAGGTTGCCGGCCTCGTCCACGAGCGCGGTGACGTCCGGCGGGATCACGGTTGTCGTGTCGGTCTGCTCCACGATGGCTGGGCCGGCGAGGCGGGCGCCCAGCGGCAGCCGCGCGCGCTCGTAGATCGCGGTCGGCACGAACGCGCCGAAGTACGCGCGCCGATCGCCGATCCGCGCCTCGTCCAGCGTGCCGTGCGCCCGCGCCGCCGGCGCGACCACCGGCCGTGGCAGCGGGAACGTGTGGACGGCCCGGAAGTTGACGAACTCCACCGGCTGCTGCGTGCGCGCGTAGCCGTACACGCGTTCGTGCACGGCGTGGAACGTGGCCACGATCCCGGGCACGGCGTCCGCGGTGACGGGCGCCGCGATCGGCACCTCCAGCTCGTAGGCCTGCCCCATGTAGCGCGTGTCGGCCGCGTAGGTCACGCGCACCTCCTGCGCGGGCACGCCTTCCTCGCGCATGCGCCCGCGGCCGGCGGCGTCGAGCTCGGCAAGGCAGCGGTTGATCGCGCCGAGGTCGGCCACGTCGGTGCGCGCCTGCAGCGTCCGCGCGTGGTGGTGCTCGATCGCGGCGGCGAGCAGGCCGAATGCGGCGAGCACGCCCGGCGCCTCGGGTACCAGCACCTCCGCCATCCCCATCTCCTCGGCGAGCGCGGCGCCGTGCACCGGGCCGGCGCCGCCCAGCACCACCAGCGAGAACTGCCGAGGGTCGTACCCCCGCTTGATCGTCACGAGCCGGATCTGGTCCGCCATGCGCGCGTTGACGACGCGATGGATGCCGGCGGCGGCGGCGACCGGGTCGACGCCCAACCGCCGGCCGATGGCGGCGACCGCGCGCTCGGCGGCGGCCACGTCGAGCGTCATGGCGCCGTCGGCGAAGCGCGCGGGATTGAGGTAGCCGAGCACGACGCTGGCGTCGGTCACGGTCGCCTCGTCGCCGCCGCGCGCGTAACAGGCGGGGCCGGGCTCGGCGCCGGCGCTGCGCGGCCCCACTCGGAGCCCGCCGGCGGCGTCGATCCACGCGATGCTGCCGCCGCCGGCGCCGATGGTGTTCACGTCCACCATCGGGGTACGCACGGGGTAGGGTCCGATCGCACCCTCGCTGGCGAGCAGCGGCTTGCCTTCGCGCACCATCGCCACGTCGTTGCTGGTGCCCCCCATGTCGAGCGACACGAAGTCGCGCACGCCCGAGCGCTCGGCGGCGAAGCCCGCGCCGATCACGCCGCCGGCGGGCCCCGAGAGGAACAGCGTGACGGGCTGCTGCGCGGCGAGCGCCGCCGACACGATGCCGCCGCGCGAGCGCATGATCAGCGGCACGCCGGGCACGCCGAGGCCGCGCAGGGTGTCGGCGAGGCCGGCGAGGTAGCGCTTCACCACCGGGCCGAGGTAGGCGTCGAAGGCGGTCACGCAGAGCCGCTCGTACTCGCGGAACGTCGGATCGACCTCCGACGACAGGGAGACGCTGATCTCCGGCGCGAGCTTCGCGACGATCTCGCGCGTGCGTCGCTCGTGCGCGGCGTTCACGAACGAGAACAGGTAGCAGACGGCGATGGCGGAGACGCCCTGCGCGCGCAGGCTCGCCACCGCCGCCCGCACGTCCTCCTCGTGCAGCGGGAGTAGCACGCGGCCCTTCGCGTCGAGCCGCTCGCGGATGCCGAGCCGGCGCCGGCGCGGTGCGAGGAACGTCGGGACTTCCGGGTCCATGTCGAGGTCGTACATGCGCGAGCGCTTCATCCGGCCGAGCTCGAGCACGTCCTCGAAGCCCTCGGTGGTCAGGATGGCGGTGGTTGCCCCCTTCTGCTCGAGGATGGCGTTGGTGGCGATGGTGGTGCCGTGGATGAACCGCTCGACGGCGCCGGGCGCGGCGCCCGCCAGCGCCAGCACCCTGGTGGTGGCGGCGGCGATGCCGTCGAGGAGATCCTTTGGCGTGCTCGGCACCTTGGCGAGCGCGAGCCGGCCGTTGTTGTCCAGGGCCACGATGTCGGTGAAGGTGCCGCCGATGTCCACGCCGATCTGCACGCGTCCTCCCTCCTGGCGGCGCCCAGGTTACCATATCGGCCATGCGCGACCTCCTGGACCGCCTCGATGGCTGGCGCGACGAGCAGATCGAGTTTCTCGCGCGCCTCGTGAACCACGACAGCGGCACCGACGACGTGCTGGACGTGAACCGCGCCGGCGCCATCCTCGCCGAGCGGCTGGAGGGCCTCGGCTTCGCGCTCCGCCGCGTCGCCACCGAGCGCTTCGGCGACCACCTCGTCGGCGAGAAGCCGGGCACGGGCCCCAAGCGCTTTCTCTTCGTCGGCCACTACGACACCGTGTTCCGTTCAGGCACCGCCAAGCAGCGGCCGTTCCACATCGATGCGCAGGGGCGGGCGTGGGGGCCCGGCGTGTACGACATGAAGGGCGGGCTCGCCGCGCTGCTCTACGCCCTGCGCGCCCACCGGGAGGCGCGCAGCCGCGCGTGGACGGAGACGAGCGTCGCCGTCGTGTTCAACGCGGACGAGGAGCGGCTGTCGCCGACATCGCGGCCGGTGATCGAGGCGGAGGCCAAGCGCGCGCACAGCGTGGGCATTCTCGAGCCCGCGCGGCCCGGTGGCGAGTACGTCATGGCGCGGAAGGGCGCTGGGACCTTCCAGCTCGAGGTGAGCGGCAAGGCCTCTCACGCGGGGCTCCAGCCCGAGATGGGCGCGAGCGCCATCTGGGACCTCGCTCAGAAGATCGCCGCGCTGCACGCGCTGACCGACTTCGGCACGGGCGTCACCGTGAACGTCGGCAGCGTGCGCGGCGGCGAGCGCCCCAACGTCGTCGCGGCGCACGCCGCGGCGGAGATCGATCTCCGCGCGTGGAGCCAGGCGGACGCTGACGCCGCCATCGCCGCCATGCGGAGGATCTGCGAGGCGCCGCACGTCGCCGGCACGACGGCCCGCTTCCACGGGCAGATCCACTTTCCACCGTGGCCGCCCGGGCTGCCGGGCACTGAGCGTCTCCTTCAGATCATGCGCGCGGTCGGACGCGACCTCGGCGTCGAGGTGCGGGCCATCAAGACCGGCGGCGGCTCGGACGGCAACCACACCTCCGCCATCGCGCCCACGCTGGATGGCATGGGACCGAAGGGCAGCCGGGCGCACAGCGACGAGGAGTTCATCGAGGCGGCCACGCTGCTCGAGCGGACGAAGATGATCGCGCTCTTCCTCGACCGCTGGGCTGCAGAGTTCGAGATCGTGCCTCCGTGTTAGGCGTTCGCTCGACCGTCAAGCGAAGTGGCAGGCGACGGTGCGCCCGTCGAGCGGGCGGAGCAGCGGCTCCTCCACGGCACACCGCGCCTGGACGTGCGGGCAGCGGGTCCGGAAGCGGCAGCCGCTCGGCACGTCGCGCGGGTTGGGCGGCTCGCCTTCCAGGGCGAACTCCTGCGTGACGCGGCGGCCGCCGATGCGCGGCAACGCCGCCAGCAGCGAGTGCGTGTAGGGATGACGCGGCCTTTCAAACACTGCGACCGTCGGGCCGAGCTCCACGATCTTGCCGAGGTACATGACCGCGATGCGTGCGCATATCGCGCGCACCACCGAGAGGTCGTGCGAGATGAACACGTACGTGAGCGCGAACGCTTCTTGAAGGCCCCGGAAGAGCTTGAGCACGCTCGCCTGGACCGAGACGTCGAGCCCGGAGGTCGGCTCGTCCAGGATCACGAGGCGCGGCCGCAACGTCAGGATGCGCGCGAGCCCGACCCGGCGCTGCTGGCCGCCGCTGAGCTCGTGCGGGTAGAGATCGAGGTGCGCGTCCGGAAGCCCGACCGCCGCGAGGATCGCGAGCACCTCGCGCTCCCGCTCGGCCCGGGAGAGCGCCGTGTGGATCTTGAGCGGCTCGTGCAGCAGGTGCACGACCTTCCAGCGGGGATCGAGCGAGGCGCCGGGGTCCTGGTAGACGTACTGGAGATCCTTCGCCACCGCGCGCCGCTCGCGCTTCGCCAGCCACCCGATCTCGCGGCCCGCGAAGCGGATGTCGCCCGCGGTCGGCGTGTAGATGCCCATCACCGTCTTGCCGAGCGTCGACTTGCCGCAGCCGCTCTCGCCGACGAGCCCGAGCGTCTCGCCCGGCTGAACCGCGAGCGAGACCCCGTCGACGGCCCGCAGCCAGCCGACGCGGCGGCCGAAGGCGTTGCGCACTGGGAAGTGCCGCACGAGGTCGACGATCTCCAGCAGCGGCGCGGCCGGCGCACTCACGGGTCGGCTCCGGCGGGCGCGTCGACGGGATGGTGGCAGCGGACGCCGTGGGCGCCGGCGAGCGCGCGCAGCGCCGGCCGGACGTCCCGGCACTCCGCGGTCGCGTAGTCGCAGCGCGGATGGAAGCGACATCCCGAGGGCGGCGCCACCAGACTCGGCACCTCCCCTGGGATGTCGCGGATCTCGCCGCCGGGGCTCGGCACGCTCATGAGCAGCCGCCGCGTGTAGGGATGCGCGGGGCGGCCGAAGAAGGCGTCGGTTGGCGCCGCCTCCATCTCCTGACCGGCGTACATGACCACCACGCGGTCGCAGATCTCGTGCGCGGTCCCGAGATCGTGGGTGGTGAAGAGGACCGACACCCCGCGCTCCTTCACCAGCGCGCGCAGCAGCCGGAGGATCTGCGCCTGGATCGTCACGTCGAGCGCGGTGGTCGGCTCGTCCGCGATGATCAGGTCGGGCCGTGGCAGCAGCGCCATCGCGATCATGAGGCGCTGGCGCTGGCCGCCAGAGAACTCGTGCGGCAGCCGGCGCAACGCGCGCGCCGGCTCGGGGATCTGCACGGCACGCAGGATCTCCAGCACCGCCTCGCGGTCCGCGCGATGGCGCGCGCGCGGATAGCGCGCGAGGATCGACGCCGGCCCGCCCCCGTTCCTGGCGCGGGGGGACTTCCACTTCATCAGGTCCATGATCTGCGTCTCGACGGGGAACACCGGGCTGAACGACGTGAACGGATCCTGGGGGATGAACGTGATCGCCCGTCCGCGGACGCGATCGTTCACGGCGCCGGGGTCCTCGCGGAGGAGGTCCGTCCCCTTGAAGCGCACCTCGCCGGCGCGGATGCGGGCGGCGCCCTCGGGCAGGATGCCGAGGATCGCGCGGGCGAGCGTGGTCTTGCCGCAGCCGCTCTCGCCGACGAGCCCCACCACCTCGCCGGTCTCGATGTCCAGGTTCATCCCATCGAGCACCTGCGCCGGCCCCCGGTCGGTGGCGAAGTCCACGCGCAACCCGCGGACGGCGAGCAGCTCAGCCATCGCGCGCCGTGCGGCTGCGGCGCAGCCGCGGATCGAGCACATCGCGCAGGCCGTCGCCGAGCAGGTTGAAGCCCATGACGGTGAGGAAGATCGCCAAGCCCGGCGCCGTCGCGTACCACCACGCGTCCGGCAGGAACTCGCGCGACTCCGCGATCGTCCGCCCCCACTCCGGCGTCGGCGGCGGGGGCCCGAGCCCGAGGAAGCCGAGCGCCGCCGCCGTCAGGATCGTGAATCCCATGCCGATCGACGCCCGCACGATGATCGGCGAGGCGATGTTCGGCAGCACGTGCAGCACCGTGAGCCGCCACGGCGAGGCGCCGAGGGCGGCCGTGCTCTCGACGAAGATCTCTTTCTGCAGCGCACGCGTCTCGGCATAGACGACCCGCGCGAACCACGGCCAGTACGTGACCGAGAGCGCGAGGATGACGTTGGGGAGCGACGGGCCCAGCGTCTGCGCGATGGCGATGGCGAGCACCACCTGCGGCACCGCGAGGAAGATGTCGGAGACCCGCATGAGCAGATCGCTCAGCCAGCCGTGGTGGTAGCCCGCGACGAGCCCGATCGGCACGCCGATGGCCAGCGAGGCGCCGACCGCGATGATGCCGATGAGGATGGTGATCCGCGCGCCGAACAGCAGGCGGCTGTAGACGTCCGCGCCCATCCGGTCGGTGCCGAGCCAGTGCGCGCCGCTCGGCGCCGCGAGGCGCTCGGACGGGTGCAGCTCGAACACGTCGTCCGGGTGCGTCGCCAGCACCGGCGCCAGCGCGGCCGACAGCACCAGCAGCGCGATCAGGACCAGCCCGATCAGCGCCGACCGATCCCGCGTCAGCCGCGTGACGACGAACCACACGGCGCTCATGTGGTGCGTTCTCGGGGATCGACCAGGGTATGGGCCACGTCGACGAGCAGGTTCACGACGATGAAGATCGCGCCGGCCCAGACCGTGAAGCCCATCACCGCGTTGTAGTCCGAGCGCAGGATGGAATTCACCGCGTAGGTGCCGATGCCCGGCCAGTCGAACACCGCCTCCGTCACCACCGCGCCCGCGAGCAGGATGCCGAACAGCAGGCCGATCTGCGTCACCGTCGAGGTGAGCGCGGAGCGGAGGATATACTTCCAGACGATCAGGGGGCGCGGCAACCCCATCGCGCGCTCGTAGAGGACGAAGTTCGACTGCATGACGTCGAGCACGCCGGCGCGCGTGAACCGCACCAGCGTGGCCAGCGCCGGAAACGCCAGCGTGGCCGCGGGCAAGGCCAGATGCAGCAGGGCGGTGCCGAACGTGGCCCAATCCCACGTGAGGCAGGCGTCCACGAGGTAGAAGCCCGTGAGGCTTCGCGGGGGAAAGCCCTGCAGGCGGCCGTTGAGCGGCGTCCAGCCGAGCCGCATCGCGAAGAGGAGCTGCAGCATGATGCCGAGCCAGAAGCTCGCGATGGCGAGGCCGGAGACGGTGACGACGCGAAGGGCGTGGTCGAGCAGCGAGTTGCGCCAGAGGGCGGAGAGGACGCCGAGCGGGATGCCGGCGAGGACGGAGACGACCATCGCCACCACGGTCAGCTCGATGGTGGCCGGCAGGCGGTGCCGGAGATCCTCGACGATCGGACGCCGGGTGAAGAGGCTGGTGCCCATGTCCCCGCGCACGAGCCGCACGACGTAGTCGACGAACTGCACGGGCAACGGCCGATCATATCCGAGCTCGCGCCGGAGCGCCTCGACCTGCACGGGCGTGGCCGTTTCGCCCGCCACCAGCGCCACCGGGTCGGCCGGAATGATCCGCGAGATGACGAAGGTGACGACGAGCAGCCCGAGCAGCGTGGGAGCGAACCAGGCGAGCCGGTGCAGCGCGAGCGCGAGGAGCCTCATGGCTCGGCGCGCCCGCGGCACCGGGTGACGGCTACTTCGAGTAATGCAGCCAGCGGATCTCCTGGCCGTTGCCGATCGGGCTGAAGCGGACGCCCTCGAGATTCTTCGCCCACGGGCCGAAGTACTTGGTGTTGTAGACCCACACGCCGGCCGCGTCCTCCACGACGATGCGCGCGGCGTCCTGGTAGGCCTTCTCCCGCGCCTTGCGGTCGGTGGACTTGAGCGCGGCGTCGAGCAGCTCGTCGACCTTCGCGTTCTTGTAGAAGCTCGACGCCTTGAACGTGCCCCACTGGCCGGAGTGGAACATCTCACCGATCCAGTTATTGGGGTCCGCATAGTAGGTGCTGATCCAGTAGACGACGAGGTCGGGCGACGTCTCCGGCTTCTTCATGCGCTCGACCATCGCCGGCCACACCTCGCTGGTGAGCTTGGTCTCGAGCCCGACCTTGCGGAGGCCATTGGCCATGACCGTGGCGGCCTGCTCCGTCTGGCTGAAGCCCTGGAGGTAGCCGATGGTGATCGGGCGATCGACCTTGGGCTTCGCCATCGCGAGCTCGGCCTTGGCCTTGTCGAGGTTGTAGGTGTAGCCCTTCACGTCGCGCGGCACGCCCCACATGTTGTTCGGGATGGGCACGGGGTTGCGCTCCACGGAGCCGCCGAGGATCTCCTTGTTGAAGCCGTCGTAGTCGAACGCGTAGCTGATGGCGCGGCGCACGTGCACGTCGTTGAGCGGCGCCCGCTGGTTGTTGATCTGGAACATCATGATCCGCATCGACTCCTGCTCGATGATCTTGACGTTCGACGCCTCCCGCAGGCGCTTCACCTGGTCGTTGGGCAGGTAGCCGCCGGTGCCCTGGTAGTCGCCCTTGATCATGCCCAGCACGCGGGTGTTGTCTTCCTTCACGGTCCGGAACTCGATCTCGTCGATGAACGTCGCCCCCCACGGCATGAAATGCCCGGCGAAGCGCTTGCCGATGAACCCGACGGCGGGGTCGTAGCGGGTGAGCATGTAGGAGCCGGAGCCCGCGTCGTTGCTCGTGAGCCACGCCGCGCCCCAGTCGCCGTCCTTCTCGTGCTTCTTGAGGAGGGCCGAGTTCACCACGTGCACTTCCGGCACGACGGCCAGGAAGATCGCCGCGGGCTTCGTGAGCGTGAACTGGACGGTGTGGCGGTCGACGGCCTTCGTCGCGCCGGGGGCGATCATCGTGGCGAGGAGCGCGGCCGCGCCCTGCTTCAGGGCGAGGATGCGCTCGGCGCTGTAGCGCACGTCTTCCGCGGTGATCTCGGCGCCATCGTGGAACTTGGCCCCGCGGCGCAGCGTGAAGGTGTACGTGAGGCCGTCCGGGGACACGGAGTGGCTCTCGGCGAGCCACGGCTCGAGCTTCGGCGGATTGTCGAGCCAGCGGTAGAGCCCGTCGTACAGGTTGAGGCGCACGGCCACGCGCCCGACGTCGAAGGCCGCATGCGGGTCCATCGTGTCGTACGGGCTCTCGTTGGCGAACACGAACCGGGTCTGCGCGGTGGCTGGTGCCCACGGGATCGCCGCGAGCATGCTGAGGACGAGGACGACGGTGAGCCAGGAACGACCGTGGGTCATGAGCAGCCTCCAGGGAGTCCCGGAATGTCGCGGACGCCAGCGATGTGGCGGGATTGTACGGCACGGCTGCCGGCGCAGGCAAGCGCGCGACCGGGCGTCAGCGCGCGCTCGGGATGCCGCGTCGCTCACTGGAGCGGCGCCACGGGCGGGCCGAAGTAGCTGTTGCGGTGGAACATGCGCACCGGGCCGCGCGGCCGCGCCCGCAGCGCCTCGGTGGCGGCCGCGTCGATCGTTCCGCTCTCGTCGACGACCACGCCATAATCCTCTCTGGCCGCGCCGACCGACACGAAGCCGCCCACGACGTCGCGGCGGACGCGCTCGAGCGGCCGATCGAAGGGATGGCCCCAGCCGCCGCCGCCGCTTGTGGAGAGACGGAGGACGTCGCCCTTGCGTAGTCCGTTGCCATCGGACATCGGCGCCAGCCGCCGCTCGTCGGGTCGGCCCGGGTTCACGACGCAGCTGCCCGGTCGACCCGCGTGGCCGCCGTTCACGCCGGCTGGCGGGAACAGGATGTTGTCCTGGCGGAGGGCCACGATCGCCTCCTCGGCGGTCAGCTCGATCTCGCGGATCACGCCCGCGCCGCCGCGGAAGCGCCCGGGCCCGCCCGAGTCCTGGTGGAGCGCGTAGCGACGCAGGCGCAGTGGGAAGACCATCTCCATGAACTCGGCGGGGTAGTTCTTTTGGGCCACGTAGTAGATCGCGTCGAGGCCATCCGCGAACGGCCGCGCGCCATAGCCCACCGCCACGCCGTCGCTGCACAGGAAGAACTCGTTCCGCGCCCGGTCGAAGCCGCGCAGGAAGTAGATGTTGTAGACGGAGTTCGGCGCGGGCACATCGCCTCCGGTGGCGAGCGCCAGGAGCGCCAGGACATTGGACTGTACCCGGGCAAGCGTGTGAGCGCGGTTGCCGAGCGACGCCGGCCAGTGGGGCTGCAGGATGCTGCCCGGCCGCACGAGGACCTCGTCGATGGCGTCCTGGGCGCCGTCGTTGAGCAAGATCGTGGGATGGCCCGAGAGAAGGTAGATGCCCACGATCAGCTTGGGCACGCTCGGGTGCATGATGAAGTTGATCGGCCCCCGGGCCTGGTCATCGCTCGCGCGCGTGTCGAGCGTGATGCGGCCGCCCTCCTTCGTGAGACGCATTCGCACGCGGAAGGACCGGTCGCTCATGCCGTCGCCGTCCACGGCGTCCTCGCTCTCGTAGCTGCCGTCGGGGATCCGGGACTCGAGCGTCTTGCGGATCGTGTCGCGGCACTGCTGCTCGAAGAGCGCCCACGCCGCGAGCACGGTGTCCGCGCCGAAGCGGTCGAACAGCTCCAGCAGGCGGCGCTCGCCGAGCTGGCAGCCGGCCAGCACCGCGCGGATGTCGCCCTTCAGGATCTCGGGGAAGCGCGAATTGCGGAGGAAGATGCGGAACGCCTCGTCGTTCAGCACGCCCTCGCGGTAGATGCGGACGGCGGGGACGATGATGCCCTCGTGGAAGATCTCCGTCGCGTCCGGCGAGATGCTGCCCGCCCGCATGCCGCCGATGTCCCAGAAGTGGCCCCAGGTCTGCGAGAAGGCGACGAGCCGGCCGCGGTGGAACACCGGCGCCGCGAAAACCATGTCGGGCGAGTGCGAGACGCCGCCGCGCGAGCCGTAGCAGTCGTTGTACCAGTAGAGGTCGCCCGGGCGCATCGTGTCGGGCGCGTACTGCTCGAAGATGATCTGCATGAGATTGCCGAAGAGCGGCACCATGGTGCCGCACACCACGCGGCCGCGCGCGTCGAGGATGCCGGCGAAGTAGTCGTTCTTCTCGCGGATGAACGGCGACATGGCGGTGCGCTCGATGACCGCCTCCATGTGCGCCTGCGCCGCCCGCAGGGCGCCCCGGATGATCTCGCGCGTCACCGGGTCGAGCGCGGGCACGCGCCGCCGCCGCGCGGGTCGCGCTCGGCTCATTGGTAGCGGGGTCCGCGAGGCCGGCGTGCACCCGCCCGGATGACGAGATTGCCGACGCGGTCCACCGTGGCGCGATGCCCGGGCGGCACCACGGTGGTGGTGTCGGGCTGCTCCACGATCGCCGGGCCCGTCACCACGGCGCCCACGCCCAGCCGCTCGCGATCGATGCACGGACAGGCCTTCCAGCCCACGCCCGCGAAATAGACGCGACGCCGGGGATGCTGGGCGGCAGCCGCGCCGCGGCGGTCGAGGGAGGGAAGCGTGAAGCGCCGGACGCGGCCGGCGGCGGCCACGCGCAGCGTGACGATCTCGACCGGCGCGTCGGCCAGCGCGTACGTGTAGAGCTGGCGGTGGCGCTCGTGGAACCGCGCGACGAGCGCGTCCACCGAGAGATCAGCCTCCGGCCAAGGCACCGTGAGCTCGAAGCCCTGATGGCGATAGCGGAGGTCGGCCAGGCGAGTGAGACGGTGCCCGGCGGGTTCCACGCCCTCCGCGGCGAGCCACGCACGCGCCTGGCCCTCGAGATCGGCGTACACCGCGCCGACGGCGCCGAGGTCGTAGTCGGGCGGCTTCTGGAGGCTCGTCCGTGCGTAGTCGTTGCGCACCTCGGTGCCGAGCAGCCCGAACGTCGACAGCACGCCCGGGTGGCGCGGGACGACGACCGTGCGCATGGCGAGGAGCGCGGCCAGATCGGCACCGTGCAGGGGGCCGGCGCCGCCGAACGGCACCAGCACGAAGTCGCGCGGGTCGTAGCCCCGTTCGACCGACACGAGGCGAAGGGCGCCGACCATGTTGTTGTTCACGATGTCGAGGATGCCGTGCGCCGCCGCCGCGAGCGGCAGTCCCAGCGGCTGGGCCACACGCTCCTCGATGGCGCGGCGCGCGCGCTCGACGTCGAGCGGGATCTCACCGCCCAGCAGATGCGACGGGATGCGCCCGAGGACGAGATGGGCGTCGGTGACGGTGGGCTCCTCGCCGCCGGCGCCATAGCATACGGGGCCCGGCTGCGCCCCCGCGCTCTCGGGCCCCACCGTCAGCGTCCCATCGTCCGTGACGCGCGCGATGGAGCCGCCGCCCGCGCCGATCGTGTGGATGTCGATCATCGGCACGTGGAGCGGCCAGGCGCCGACGCGGCCCTCGACGGTCACCTCGGCCTCGCCCCCGCGCACGAGACACACGTCGGCGCTGGTGCCGCCGACGTCGACGGAGATCAGATCGGCGAACCCGGCCGCCTCGCCGATCCGTCGCACGCCGATGACGCCCGCCGCGGGCCCGGACAGCGCGGTGTGGATCGCCTGCGTGCGGACGACGTCGGCGCCGATGACGCCGC
Organism: Candidatus Rokuibacteriota bacterium; assembly: GCA_003220595.1. Classification (GTDB taxonomy): domain Bacteria; phylum Methylomirabilota; class Methylomirabilia; order Rokubacteriales; family CSP1-6; genus AR19. The sequence continues at coordinate 22,121 of QHSZ01000123.1, forward strand.
CGTTGGACTTCATGATCGACAGCGGCGCCGTGATCCCTCGCGGGCGCAGCTGCTCCACCAGGCGCGCGACGTAACCCGCGACGAGCGGCTGCACGTAGGCGTTGAGGACCGTGCCCATCGAGCGCTCGAACTCGCGGAACACCGGCAGCACCTCGCTGGAAAGCGACACGGCGCAGTCGGGGTGCTCGTCGAGCAGCACCGCATGGGCGCGTCGCTCGTGAGCAGGGTTGGCGTAGCTGTGCAGGAAGCACACGGCGATCGAGTTCACGCCGGCCTCGCGCAGCCGGCGCGCCGCCGCCCGCACGCCGGCCTCGTCGAGGGGCTCGAGCTCCTCGCCCTCCACGGTGACGCGGCCGCCGATCTCGAAGATCAGCTCGGGGGAGACCGGGCGCGCCGGCTTCACCCACGCGAACATGTTGGCGCGCCGCGGGATGTCGTGGCGTCCGATCTCGAGCACGTAGCGGAAGCCGGCGGTGGTGAGGAGGCCCGTGGCCGCGCCCTTGCCCTCGAGGATCGCGTTGGTGGCCGTCGTCGTCCCGTGCAGGACGTGACGCAGCGACGCGGCCTCGACGCCGGCAAGACGCAGCGCCTTGTCGATGCCGGCGATGAATCCGGCGGACACATCGTGAGGCGTCGTCGGCGTCTTGGTGACCCAGAGCCGGCCGCTCGCCTCGTGCACCAGGGCGACGTCGGTGAACGTCCCGCCGACGTCGAGGGCGACGGTGTACCCCATGATCGGCGGCCATTGTCGGCGTAAGGTCCCGACGTGTCAACTCACGGCTTGACAACCATCGGCCGCAGGCTGTAAATGAGAAACCCGGTTTCCAGAATGCGTACTGCGACCTCCGCGGTGTCGGGTACGGCCGTCGCCTCCGTCGCGCGCGCCCTGCGCGTGCTGAAGGCGTTCGCGGACCACCCCGGCGGCATCGCGCTCACCCGCCTCAGCGCGGAGCTCGGCTACGGCAAGGCGAGCCTGTCCAAGATCATGTCGACCCTGGAGCGCGAGGGCTTCGTCCGCCGGGACGGGGCCGGCCACTTCCACCTGACCTGGCGCCTCCTGGCGCTCGCCTTCGGCCACGCGCAGCGGGTCGGCATCTCCGGCGTCTGCATGCCGGTGCTTCAATCCCTCGCGGACGAGACCGACGAGCTGGTGCAGCTCGCCGTCATCGAGGGGGACCACGTGCTGTTCGTGGCGAAGGCCGAGGGCCCGGGCCACTCGCTGCGCCTCCTCCCGCTGGTCGGCGTGGTCGCGCCGACGCACGCGACGGCGAGCGGCAAGGTGTGGCTCGCGAGTCTGCCGGACGATCGGGCGCTCGACGTGATGCGCCGCCAGGGCCTCGCGCGTGTCACGTCGCGCGCGCGCCTGCTCGCGGAGCTGCGCTCCGTCCGTCGCGACGGCTACGCCATCACCGACGGCGAGCTCGACGAGGGAGGACGCGCGATCGCGGCCCCCATCGTCCATCGGGGCCGCGTGGTCGGGGCCATCGCCGTCTCCGGGCCGTCGTCTCGGCTCCCACTCCCGCGACTGAAGCGGCTCGCTCCGCGGGTCCAGCGGGCGGCCCGCGAGCTGGAGGCGCTGTGGCCACACGAGGTGACGGCGCGGGACTTCGGCCTGGGAGTCCGGCCGCCCAACGGGGACGGGCGCCCCGCGCGGAGGAACGCGTGAGCTTCCAGTACCACGAGCCGGTCTCGCTCGCGGAGGCCGTCGACCTCGGCGCGCGCTTCGGCGCCGACGGCCGCTTCCTCGCCGGCGGCACCGACCTCATCATCCAGATGCGTCGCGGCAAGGTGGCGCCGCGCCACGTGCTGAGCCTGCATCGCGTGCCCGGCCTCGACGCCATCGAGCTGAACGGCAGCGTGCGCCTCGGCGCGCTGGTGACCCACCGGGCCATCGAGCGCTGTGCGTCGTTCCAGGGTCGGCTGCGCGGCCTGGTGGAGGGCGCCGAGGTCGTGGGCGGACATCAGATCCGCAACGTGGGGACGGTGGGCGGCAACATCATCAACGCGTCGCCCGCCGCCGACGTGGTGCCGGTGCTCCTCGCCCTCGACGCGACCATCACGTGTGTCGGTGCCGACGGCGAGCGCACGCTGACCCTCGAGGAATTCCTGCTGGAGCCCGGGCGGACCGCGCGCCGGCCCGGTGAGCTGCTGACGGCCGTGCGCTTCGCCGTCCCCCAGGGGCGGACGGCGACCGCCTTCCTCAAGGCGGGCCGCCGCCGGGCCATGGAGATTTCCGTCGTGTGCGTCGCCGCCCGGCTCACGCTCGACGCGACGGGGGAACGCTGCGTGGAGGCGCGCATCGCGCTGGGCGCGGTCGCCCCGACCACGTGGCGGGCGCGCGAGGCCGAGCGGTTGCTGGAAGGGCGCCCGCTCACGCCGGAGGCCATGCGCGAGGCCGGTCGGGCGGCGGCGGCGGGCTGCCGGCCCATCGGCGACGTGCGCGCGTCGGCCCGCTACCGTCGCCTGCTGGTGGAGACGCTGGTCCCGCGCGCGCTGGCCCGCTGCCGGAAACGCTTCGAATGAGCAAGGTGGCCCTGGAGCTCTGCATCAACGGCGAGCGCCACGAGGTGCTGACGGAGCCGCACCGCACGCTCCTCGACGTGCTGCGCGTCGACCTCGGCCTCACCGGCACGAAGGAGAACTGTCTGGAGGCGGAGTGCGGGGTGTGCACGGTGCTCCTCGACGGCCGCGCGGTGAACAGCTGCATCGTCCTCGCCGTGCAGTGTCGGGGCCGCGCGGTGCTCACCATCGAGGGCGTCGCGGAACACGGCGCGCTCCACCCCATTCAGCAGGCGTTCATCGACCACGGCGCCGTGCAGTGTGGCTACTGCATCCCCGGCATGATCCTCTCCGCCAAGGCGTTCCTCGAGGAGCGTCCCGGCGCCACCGAGGCCGAGGTGCGGGAGATGCTGGCGGGGAACCTCTGCCGCTGCACCGGGTACCAGAAGATCGCCGACGCGGTGGTGGCGGCGGGCCGCGCCGTCGCGGCGGGGAGGTGACGAGGATGGCGACCAGGGAGCTGCACGTCGTCGGCAAGTCGCTCCCGCGGTTCGACGCGCCGGGCAAGGTGACGGGCACGGCCGTGTATGCGGCGGACTTCGCGCTGCCCGGCATGCTCGTCGGCAAGGTCTTCCGGAGCACCCAGGCGCACGCGCGCATCGTGAGCCTCGACGTGGGGCGCGCGCGCGCGCTCCCCGGCGTGCGCGCGGTCATCGGCGCCGCCGACGTGCCCGAGGTGCGCTACGGCGGCGGCCTCAAGGACGAGACGATCTTCGCCGCCCGGAAAGTTCGCTACGTGGGGCAGCCGGTGGCGGCCGTGGCGGCGACCACACCCGAGGCGGCCGAGGCGGCCCTGGCCGCGATCGAGGTGGTCTACGAGCCGCTGCCCGCGGTGCTCGACCTCGAGGCGGCGCTCGCGCCGGGGGCGCCGCTGGTGCACGAGGCGTGGCAGAGCTACACGGCGATCCCGATCCTCCACCGCGACGGCAACGTGTGCAATCGCGCGCGCATCGTGGTCGGCGACATCGAGCGGGGCTTCGAGGAGGCCGACCGCATCTTCGAGCACCGCTTCCGCACCGGCATGGTCCACCAGGGCTACACCGAGCCGCGGGCGGCGGTGGCCCAGTGGGACAGCTCGGGCACCGTCACCGTGTGGTCGAACACGCAGCTGCCCTTCGAGGTCCAGAACACGCTCGCGGAGATCCTCCAGACGCCGCCGTCGAAGATCCGCGTGGTGGTCCCCGGCATCGGCGGCGGCTTCGGCGGCAAGCTGCGCGTCGGCGTCGAGCACGTCGCCGCGTTCCTCGCGAAGAAGACGGGACGGGCCGTCAAGGTGATCACGACGTCCGAGGAGGAGCTGACCGCGGCCTACCCGCGCCAGGGAACGGTGGTGGAGCTGAAGACGGGCGTCACCAACGACGGCCGCATCGTGGCCAAGGAGGGACGGATCTGGTTCGACACCGGCGCCTTCGCGGGCTCCGGTCCCGGTGTCGCCTCGGTGGCGACCCTGGTGCTGGCGGGGCCGTACAAGATCCCGAACCTGCGCCTCGAGGGGTTCGCCGTCTACACCAACAAGACCAACTGCGGCTCTTTCCGGGCGCCGTCGGGGCCCCAGGCGAACTTCGCCGTGGAGTCGCAGATGGATATCATCGCCGACGCCCTCGGCCTCGACCCGCTCGAGCTGCGGCTCAAGAACATCGTGCGCGAGGGCGACGAGGGTCCGACGGGCCAGGTGCTCAACGCCGTGGGGCTGGAGGAGTGCCTGCGCAAGGCCGCCGCGGCCATCGGCTGGAGCGACCGGCGCCCGGGAAAGTGGCGCGGCAAGGGCCTCGCGTGCGGCTGGTGGACGACCACGGGAGGGTCGTCCGGCGTCTACGTGAAGATCAACCCCGACGGCACCGTCGCGCTGAACACCGGCGCCGCCGAGATCGGCACCGCCGCGCTGACGGGCGCCGCCCAGGTCCTGGCCGAGGAGCTCACGGTCGACCTCGCGGACATCAGCGTGGTGTCGGCCGACACCTTTTCCACGCCCTTCGATTTCGGGGCGCAGGGCAGCCGCACCGCGTTCGCCGTGGGCAATGCCTGCCGGGCCGCCGTCGCCGACCTCAAGCCGCGCATCTTCGCGCTCGCCGCCGCCCAGCTCGGCGTCGAGGCGGAGGCGTGCGCGCTCGCCGACAAGCACGTCGTGGCGGACGGCAAGCGCGTCTCGCTCGCGGACCTCGCGCGCCTGTCGCAGCAGACGGGGGGCGGCCTCATCGCGCAGGGCACGTTCATCGCGCCCCCGACGGCCTACGACGCCAAGCGCGTCGAGGGGCACGTCTATCCGGCCTTCCACTCGCCGAGTTTCCACGCCCACGCGGTCGACCTCTCCGTCGATCCGGAGACGGGCGAGGTCACGCTCCACAAGTACGTGGTCGCGCAGGACGTCGGCTTCGCCATGAATCCCACGTACATCGAGGGGCAGATCGAGGGCGGGGTGGCGCAGGGGCT
>QHSZ01000233.1 GCA_003220595.1 Candidatus Rokuibacteriota bacterium
TTCGGCGAGCTGTTCGGCGCGCGGGCCGAGTACGTCTGGTGGAAGACGGACGAGTGGCAGTCCACGCTCGGCTATTCCTTCTTCACGACGTACAACAACGACATTCCGAAGTTCAACGTCATCGACCATCTCGGGAGCCTCGGCGTCGCGCGCAAGATGCTGCTCGGGGAGCATCCGGCGGTGCTCGGCGCGCAGTACTCGTGGGACACGCTCGCCCTCGACGGCAAGGAGTTCCTCACGCGTCACACCGGCACCGCCAGCCTCGTGGTCCTCGGGAGCGAGATGCACCTGACGCAGGTCTTCGTGCGCTATCAGAACAAGGACTTCGCCGCGACGACAGAGCCGCGGCCCGTCCGGCAGGAGGAGCGCGACGCGAACAACTACATGGCGGGCTTCCTGCACTTCATGCGGTTCGCGCAGGACAAGCACTTCCTGAAGGCGGGCTGGCAGCTCGACTATGACGACACGGGAGGCGCGAACTACGAGTACCTCGGACACCGCTTCAGCGTGGGCGGCCAGTACACGCTCCCCTGGGCGGCCGTCCGGCTCAAGTACGACCTCGACGCCCACCTGCGCGCGTACGGCAACAAGAACTCCCTCTTCCCGAGCTACGCCCCGGGGACGAGGCGGCGGCAGGACGAGGAGATCACGAACGTGCTGCGGGCCGAGGTGCCGCTGCCAGCGAGCCTGACCCTCGCCGGCGAGTACCAGTCGACGATGGGTCGGTCGAACCTCGAAATCTTCGACTACACCCGCAACGTCTTCTCGCTCGTGCTCTCCTGGTCGTACTGAGCCGCGGGCTCAGTTCCCGACCTTCAGCGTGCCGCCGCCCTGGACCGCCACGAGGCTGCCCGTGAGGCTCGAGAGCGGTGTCGTCGGCGTCAGCGCCACGCCGTTGATCCTGATCGCGCCCGCCGAGCCGAGGCCCGCGAGGGCCGCGCCGCTGATCCGTAGGCTGTCCGTCGGTCCGAAGACCGGCACGCCGCCGAGCATCGCGGTCGGCGCGAGCCTGTTCGTCACGTTGAGGAGGTTGCCGGCGCCGCTGAAGCTCACGAGCGAGCCGCCGATGCTGACGCTCGATCCGCCGGTCACGTTGAGCAGCAGGCCGTTCAAGATATTGACCGTGCTCCCATTGCCGAGGGCGAGGAGGCTGCCGGCGAGGTTCAGCTGGCTGCCGCCCGCGACGTTGACCAGATTGCCGTTCGCCACGGTGAGCGAGCTGCCGTTCAGGTTGATCATGGCGATCGCGTCGTTCGGAATCGAGACGCGCGCCCGGCCGACGAGGTCCACGGCGTGGGCGCCGGTCGCCAGGGCGGTGCCGCCCACGAGGTTGAGGAGCGGCGCCGTCGCCTCGAGGAGCGCCGTGTCCACACGGTAGGCGCTGCCGCGCACGTTCACCGTCGCGTTGGTCGCCTCGAACACCGGCGCCTCGGCACCGGGCTGGAGCGGCCGGTCGGTGCCGAGCGTGAGCCCAGTCTCCGGGTCCGTCTGCGTGTTCGCGGGCCGGCCGGCGAGGTCGAAGAGGTGCCCCGTGCCGCCAGTGCCGACGTCGAGCGAGCCCCCGCGCATGGACACGAGGGGCTCCGCCACGCTCGTCTGGATGATCTCGGCGCCGCCGTCGAGCCGGCTGAAGCTACCCGCCGTGCTCACGGAGCTGTCGCTCATCCTGACGAGATCGCCCGCGGTCGTGACCCGGCTGCCGCTGAGCCAGAGCAGCGGGTCGCTCCCGGAACCGGTGACGGTGTAGCCGACGATCTGGAGGAAGGTCCTCCCCGTCTCGAGCCGCTCGCCCGTGGACCTGAAGAGCGGACCTGTCAGATTGAGCGGAGCCGGCGGGTCGTCGATGTACTGCTCGATGTTCTGAACGACGGCGCGTCGGTCAGGGCCAGCCCCGCCGAAGATCCAATCCGAATCCATCAGCAATGTCAGCCGCCCGGAGCCGCCGACCAGCTCGCTGCTGTCCCATACGGCGCCCACAGGCACTCCGAGCAAGCCGCTGACGAGGACGTTGGCGCCCGAGATTCCCGAGATCCCGCCCGGTGCGAGCGCCGTCCAGGTCGTGAGGACATTGGGAGTAGTCGTGATCGTGCCCTTCGCGTTCGGATTGAACGTGTCGAGACCGCCGATGTCGCCGAGGCCGCCGATCCGGATCGATGCGCCGTCGACCACGATGGAGCGCACGAGACTCTGCAGCGACGCGTTCAGCACCTCGCAGCACGGGCGCTCCCCGGTGAGATGCAGCCCACGGCCGAGCGCCAGGAAGGCCGCCAGGCGCTTCTGCTCATCCGGGAGCAATGGCGTGAACGCGGACATGTGCCAGATCGTGCCGAACGTCGAGAGGTCCGCGGGCAGCGTCGCCACGTTCATACTGACGATGCGCCCGAAGCTGGCGAGGTCGGACGAGAGCGTGCTCCCGCTGGCGCGGTCACCGAACACGAGGACCCCGGTCGGCGTGCCGGGGGGCTTGAACCCGGGCACTGGCGGCGGTGGCAGAACCACGGGTGGCGGTGGCAGCGAGATCACCCCCCCGCCTGACTTCTTCTCCTCCTCGTTCTTCACCTCGCTGGTGTTCACGCCAGCCGGAAGGATGGGGGCGGTCGGCGTAGGCAACAGAGTCCGGTTCTGGCTAACCAGGCTGGCCACCGCCAGCGGCTGCGGCAGCCCGCCGCCCTGGCCGAAGGTGGCAAGGGTCGTGCCCAGCACGTTGTCCTTCGCTGCGTTCTGACCATCGCCGACGCTCTGTCCCTGCACGTGGAGGCCCGACGTGGCGCTCTGCGCCTGGCCCGGAGTCATGGTGCCGAAGCTCGGCAGCTGGCTCCCGGTCCCGCTCGCGAAGGTGTTGGGTCCGACGGCCAGGGTCCGACCGCTGAGGAAGTAATTCAGGTCGACGGTGTCGCTGAAGCCGAACACGTTGGTGGTCACACCGGCCGGGCCGGGAGTCGCCTGGGCGGTGGCGCGGACGACCTCGATGATGAAGACGGTGCCGCGGACGGCGGCGGTGGCATTCGGCGTCTTGACCTCGAGCAGCTCGCCGGGATTCATGCGGTCCTTGGCGACGGCGACAGCGATCTTGCCCGAGTCGAGGTTGATCGTGGACTTGCCGGGCACCTCGGTGATCGTGAAGGCGGAGCGCTCGCGGACGGTGACGACGGCCTTGCCGCCCAGGAGCATCCGGACGATGGAGCGATCGCCCGTGACGATGCGGTCGTTCAGGAGGACGTCGTCCTTGAACTTGAGGGCCACGGGTTGTGGCGCCCTGCTGCGCGCCGCCGTCGCGGAGCCCTCGAGGTTCGTCACGACGCCGGCTCGGGTCTGCGCGAGCGCGAGGCACGGCAGGAGGAGAAGCAGGGAGAGAGCCGTGACCAGGCGAGCAAATCTGAGCATAAGCGCCCCCAAATGAGACCATTCCGACCAGATCGCGACGACTGGACGCCTGCTCCCGACCCGCTCGGTCGGGGCATTCTCCGCGCAATACTTCCTTCTGTCAACGACGAAACGATGGCATAGAGTGACGTCGATGGAGGCCTTCCGGAAACTTTGGGGGGGTGCCGGCGCGGCGGTGGTCACCGTGGCGCTCGTCTGGGCGGGCTTCCTTGAGCCGCTCGAGACCTGGTCGCTCGACCAGCTCTTCGAGTTGCGCGGCGCGCGCGCGCCTACGACGCCGATCGTGATCGTCACCATCGACGAGTCGTCGTTCGTCGAGCTCCACACACAGTGGCCGTTCCCGCGCGCGCTCCACGGGAGGCTCCTCGATCGGATCAGCGCGGGCCGCCCGCTCGCGATCGGCCTCGACCTCATCTTCGACGTGCCGTCGTCGCGCGGGCCCAAGGACGACGCGGCGCTCGGCGCCGCGGTCGCGCGGGCGGGCAACGTCGTCCTCGGTTCGGCGCCGACGGAGGACGAGCAACCGATCCCCGGCTTGCCCGGAACGGTCTACAAGCGCATCGTGCCGAACCTGCCGATCCCAGAAATTCGGGCGGGCGCCGCGAAGTATGGTGCCGTGAACGTCCGGCCCGACCAGGACGGCACCGTGCGACGCATGCCCATCCACGTCGCCGGTCCCGACGAGATCATGTCTGGGTTCAGCGCTGCGCTCCACGAGGTTGCGACCAAGGCGGCCCTCCCGACGACGCCGTTGCCGCAGGCGTCGACCATCCTCATCAACTTCCGGGGTAGGCCGAAAACCTTCGAGTGGATCTCGTACTACCAGGTGGTGCATGGCGAGATCGAGCCGGAAGTCTTTCGGGGGAAAATCGTTCTGGTCGGCGCGACGAGCGAGATCCTGAAAGACCACTTCCAGACGCCTTTCGCGCGGGGCGGCGACATGCCGGGCGTCGAGATCCACGCGAACGCGATCGAGACGCTCGTCAACGGCAACCCGATCCGCGAGGCCCCGGTGTGGGCGAGCACCGTCCTGGCCGTCGTCGCCGCGCTGTTCGCCTCGGCGCTCGTCGCACGCCTGCGCGCTCTTCGCGCGCTCGGTGCCACGGTCCTCGTCTGGGTCGCGCTGACGCTCGGCGCGCTCGCGGCCTTCGGCCTCTGGGATGTCTGGATCCGCGGCATGGGGGGCACGCTCGCCCTCGTACTGGGCTACGGCTCGACGGTGGTCTCGGAGTACGTGCGCGAGCAGCGAGAGCGGCGGCGCCTCGCGCGCTTCTTCTCGCCCGACGTCCTGCGCGCCGTCGTGCGCGGGCGCGGCGAAGGCTCGCTCGGCTCGAGCCGCCGCCTCGTCACCGTGCTCTTCTCGGACCTTCGCGGCTTCACCTCGATCTCCGAGAAGCTCGCGCCGGAGCAGATCGACGAGATGCTACGCGAGTACCTGACCGAGATGACGAAGATCGTGTTCAAGAACGGCGGCACCGTGGACAAGTACATCGGCGACTGCGTGATGGCGCTCTACAACGTGCCGTACGAGGACCCCGACCACGCGGTGAAGGCCGTGCGGACGGGGCTCGAGATCCAGGAGCGGACGCTCGCCGCCGCGGAGCGCTGGGAGGAGAAATTCGGCGTCTCGATCCGCAACGGCGTCGGGATCCACACGGGCGAGGCCATCGTGGGTACGCTGGGCTCAGAGCAGATCTTCCAGTACACGGCGATCGGCGACAACGTCAACCTCGCGGCGCGCCTCGAGTCGATCACGAAGGACTACCACGCGTCGATCATCATCAGCGAGTCCACCTACGAGCACGTGAAGGAGAAGTTCCCGACCCGCGGGCTCGGCGAGGTGACCGTCAAGGGCAAGACCGTTCCGGTGAAGATCTACGCCGTCCTCCCGCCCGACATCCGCAAGTACCCGCGCGCCGTGCTCGACTCGGGCGCGGTCCTCACCGACCCGGTGACGGGGCAGGTCCACCGCGTGCGCGCCCACGACATCAGCGAGGGTGGGCTCGCGCTCGCGGGCGTGCCGGCGGCGTGGACGGTGGGCAGCACGGTCCGGATCCGGCTCGAGGGGGGCGATCTCCTGAAGCCGATCGTGGCCGAGGGGACCATCGTCTGGCGCCACGCGGACGACGCCGGCGTCACCTTCACCCGGGTCGAGTCGGAATCGGTCGCCGAGTACGTGTCGCGCCACCAGGGCCGCGGCGCCTGACCGACCCACGGGGCCACGCGGGCTCAGTCGCCGGTCGAGCCGAAGCCGCCGGCGCCGCGCGCGCTCGACGGCAGCTCGTCCACCTCGACGAGCTCGGCGCGCTCGGCCCGCTGGACGACGAGCTGGGCGATCCGGTCGCCGCGCCGGAGCGTCACGCAGGCCGCGGGGTCGTGGTTCACGAGCAGCACCTTGACCTCGCCCCGGTAGCCCGCGTCGATCAGGCCCGGCGCGTTGACGATCGAGACGCCGTGCCGGAGCGCGAGCCCCGAGCGCGGCAGGACGAAGCCGGCGCAGCCGGGCGGGAGCGCGACCGCGATCCCCGTGCCGACGAGGGCGCGGGTGCCGGGGGCGAGTGTCACGTCCTCGGCCGCGTGGAGGTCGAGGCCCGCGTCGCCCTCGCGCGCGTACGCGGGGATCGGCACGCCGGCGTCGAGCCGCTTCACGAGCACGCGGACGGGCTCACGAGTCAACGCGCCCGAGGATCGGGCCGGAGCGCGACGGCGTCAAGCGGTAAGATGCGGCCGTGAGCGACCCCCGCCCCGCCCTCGCGGGCGTCAGCGTGCTCGACCTCGCGACGTTCCTGGCCGCCCCTGTCTGCGCCACGCTCCTCGGCGAGTTCGGTGCCGAGGTCATCAAGGTGGAGCAGCCGGGCGTCGGCGACGACCTCCGGCGGCTCGGTCGCACGGCGCCGACGGGCGCCTCCTACTGGTGGCTGGTCGAGGCGCGCAACAAGAAGTCCATCACGTGCAACCTGCGCGACCCGGAGGGCCAGGCGCTCATCCGACGCCTCGTCGCGAGCGCGCACGTCGTCGCCGAGAACTTCCGGCCGGGCACGCTCGAGCGCTGGAACCTCGGCTGGGCCGAGCTGTCGGCCGTGCGGCCCTCGCTCGTCATGGTCCGCATCTCGGCGTTCGGCCAGACGGGACCCCGGCGCGCGAAGCCGGGGTTCGGGCGCATCGCGGCCGCGGTCGGCGGCCTCGCGTACCTCTCCGGCTATCCCGACCGGCCGCCCGTCTCGCCGGGCACGCCGACCGTCCCCGATTACCTCGCGGGCGTCTTCGGCGCCGTCGGGGCGCTCGTGGCCCTGCGCCACGCGGAGCGCACCGGCGCGGGCCAGGTCGTGGACCTCGGCCTCTACGAGCCGGTCCTGCGCGTGCTCGACGACGCGGTCGCGGTCTTTGGCGCGACGGGCCAGGTGCGCGAGCGGATCGGCTCGGGGACGGAGAGCGCGGCGCCGCACAACCACTACAAGAGTCGCGACGGACGCTGGATCGCGATCGCCTGCACGAACGACCGGATGTTCGAACGGCTCGCCCAGGCGCTCGGCCGGCCCGCGCTGGCGAGCGACCCGCGCCTTTCGACCACGCGCGCGCGGCTCGAGCACCGGGCGCTCGTGGACGACC
>QHSZ01000234.1 GCA_003220595.1 Candidatus Rokuibacteriota bacterium
TCTTCGAGGACGAGCAGGTGCGTGCGCGCGAGGACATCCTGGAGCTGCCGGTGCCCGGGCTCGGCACGCTCGCGATGCCCGGGGTGATCCCGCGCCTCACGCTGACGCCGGGGCGCGTCGAGCACGCGGGCCCGGCGCGGCCCGGCGAGCACAACGAGGAGATCTACGGCGAGCGGCTCGGGATCCCGCCGGCGGAGCTCGAGCGCCTCCGCGCGCACGGCGTCATCTGAGGACATGGGGGGCCGCGACGGGCCCCCCAAGCCCCCCCGGACCCCCGGACCCTGGCCCCCCGGACGCTCGCACACGCCCCGGGGAACCCGGGGCGCGGCTCGGCGGCGCGATTCATTCTCAGGCTCTG
>QHSZ01000124.1 GCA_003220595.1 Candidatus Rokuibacteriota bacterium
CTCGCGCGCGCCTTGGTGACCTCCTCCAGCACCGTGCGCTCCTGGGTCGCGAAGCCTTTCACGGTCTCGACGAGGTTCGGGACGAGGTCTGCGCGGCGCTGGTAGACGTTCTGCACCTGCGCCCACTTCTCGTTAACGCCCTGCTCGAGCTGGACGAGCTGGTTGTTGATCGAAACCGCCCAGACGACGACACCGCCCACGACGACCGCGGCGACGACGAGGGCGATCAGGAGGCCGCGCAGCATAACCGGCCCCGATTATATACTTGGCCACCGGCGCGACCCTTCGAATCGAGACGGAGGTCCCCATGCCGACCTACGTGAGCCTCATCAACTACACGGACCAGGGCATCCGGAACGTCAAGGAGGGCCCTCACGTGACGGTGGTACACTGCGCGCCGTGACCGCGGAACGGCTGCCCGAATACCGCGTCAAGGCGCGCAACACCTCGGAGCGCTCCGAGAACAAGATCCATGACGACGCCGTGGCGCGCCAGTACGGGTTCCGCGGCGGCCTGGTCCCGGGCGTGACCGTCTACGCCTACATGACACATCCGCTCGTCGAGGCGTTCGGCACGGGATGGCTCGAGCGCGGCACGGCGAGCGTGAGGTTCGTCGAGCCGGTGCTCGACGGCGAGGAGCTCACCGTGTCGGGGTCGGTGACGGCGCGCGACGAGCGAGGCGCGACGACCGCGCTCAGCGCGTCCACGGCGAGCGCCGGCGAGTGCGCGGTGCTGACCGCGACCGTGCCCGCCGGCACGCCGACGCCGGTGAATCTCGCGCTCTACCCCGCGCGGCCCCTGCCGGCCGAGCGCCCCGCCGCCACCCGCGCGCACCTCGACGGGCTCGCGGTCCTCGGCACGCCGATCAACGCCTACGACGAGGCGCGCGCCGCCGAGTATCTCGAGAAGGTCAACGACGCCCTCCCGCTCTACCGCGGCGCCGGTGGCCGGGTCCACCCGGGCTTCTTCGTCGACCAGGCCAACCGGGCGCTCGACCGGAACCTGACGCTGGGGCCGTGGATCCACGTCGGCAGCGTGGTGCGCCACCTCGGGGGCGCGCGCGTCGGCGAGACGCTCGCCACGCGCGGCCGTGTGCGCTCGCTCTTCGAGCGGAAGGGACGCGAGTTCGTCGAGGTCGACCTGGTCATCGTCGCCGGCGAGCGCGCGCGGCCGGTCGCCCACGTCCTGCACACCGCGATCTACCGGCTCCCGCCGCCCGCGGTCAGCTAGCCGCGGCGCGCCCGCCATTGATTCGCCCCGGCCCGCGTGCTAGAAACGCTCATCCCCGGCGAGGAGGCGACCGATGGACCTGAACCCCACCGCTGAAGACCGCGCCTTCCGGACCGAGGTCCGGCGCTGGCTCGAGACCAACGCCGCCACGGGCGACGTGAAGACGCTCGACGAGCGCAAGGCCTGGCACCGGAAGCTCTACGAGGCCGGCTACGTCGGGATGCTGTGGCCGAAGGAGTACGGCGGCTGGGGTCGCACGCCGATGCAGCAGGCGATCGTGCAGGACGAGATGGCGCGCCTCGGCGCGCCGCCGCCCATCAACGGCCTCGGCATCGGGTTCATCGGCCCGACGATCATCGTCCACGGCACCGACTGGCAGAAGCAGCGCTACCTGAAGAAGATGCTCACGGCCGAGGAGATCTGGTGCCAGCTCTACTCGGAGCCCAACGCCGGCTCCGACCTCGCGAGCCTCAAGACGCGCGCGGAGGACCAGGGCGACCACTTCCTCGTCAACGGCCAGAAGATCTGGACGTCGAGCGGGCCCATCGCCGACTGGGGCATCCTCCTCGCCCGCACCGACGGCAAGGCGGCGAAGCACAAGGGCATCTCGTGCGTCCTGCTCCACATGCGCCAGCCCGGCGTCGAGGTGCGCCCCCTCCGGCAGATCACCGGCTCCTCGCTCTTCTCCGAGGTCTTCATGACCAACGCGCGCGCGGAGAGGCGCGACCTCATCGGCAACCTGAACCAGGGCTGGGAGATCGCGCAGACCACGCTCGGCTGGGAGCGCGGCGCCAACTCGCTCGGACGCGTCACGCGCTACGCGGTCGCGTTCAACCAGCTCGTCCGGGCCACGAAGGAGCTCCGGCGCGGCGGCAAGCCGCTCCTCGAGGACGCCGCGGTCCGCGCGCGGCTGGGGAAGGCCTACGCCGAGCTCGAGGTCCAGCGCTACGCCGCGCTGCGGGTGCTGTCGGCGCTGCAGAACAGCGACTCCCCGGGCGCCGCGTCGTCCATCACCAAGCTCTCCTACACGGAGTTCGAGAAACGCTACTTCGAGCTCGCGCTCGAGATCCTCGGGCCGTACGGCCAGCTCGTCTCCGCGCGCGAGGAGTTCGAGGACATCGACACTTCCTCCGGCGAGCCCGGCACGTGGGCGACCGCGTTCCTCTGGTCGCGCGCCGGCACGATCTACTCGGGCTCCTCGGAGATCCAGAAGAACATCATCGGGGAGCGCGTGCTCGGCCTGCCCAAGGAAGTGCGCGCGGACCGCCTGAAGGCCTGACGCCATGGACTTCTCGTTCAGCTCCGACCAGCAGCTCCTGAAGAACTCGGCCCGCGGGTTCCTCGACGAGCACGTGAAGCCCGCGACGGTGCGCCTCTTGTGGGACGACCCGCGCGGTGAGAGCGACACGCTGTGGAAGGAGATCGCGCAGCTCGGCTGGCTCGGCCTCTCGCTGCCCGAGGCGCACGGCGGCAGCGGCCTCGGCATGGTCGAGACCGCCCTGCTCCTCGAGGAGATGGGCCGGGCGGCGTACCCCGGCCCGTACTGGCCGACGGTCCTTGCGGCGACGGCGATCGAGCTCGCCGGCGCCGAGGCGCAGAAGAAGCGCTGGCTCCCCGCCGTCGCGACGGGCGACGCGCGCGCGACGATCGCCTTCCTCGATACCGAGCTCGACTGGCGCCCGGAGGCGGCGCAGACGCGCGCGGAGAAGACGGGCAAGGGCTGGACGCTCTCGGGCCGGAAGCGGTTCGTCCCGTGGGCCCACGTCGCCGACGTCCTCCTCGTGCCCGCGCAGACGCCGGACGGGCTCACGCTGTTCCTGGTGGATCCCCGGGCCGCGGGGCTCGCACTCGAGCCCGTCCCGGTGATGGACCTCGCCACGCGCCTCGTCGACGTCACGCTCGACCGGGCGCCGGTCGCCGCCGACGCTCTGCTCGGCGGCCCGGGCCAGGCCGGGCCGCTCCTCGCCGCGCTCCTGCGGCGCGGCGCGGTCGGCGCGGCGGCGGAGATGCTCGGCGCCGCGCGCCGCTGCCTCGACATGGCGGTCGGCTACGCCAAGGTACGCGAGCAGTTCGGCCAGCCGATCGGCTCCTTCCAGGCGATCCGGCACAAGTGCGCGGAGATGCTGCTCGAGGCGGAGAACTCGCACTCCGCCGTCTACTACGCCGCGTGGGCGCTCGACGCGAAGGCCGAGGACGCCGAGCTCGCGGCGTCCGTCGCGAAGGCCTACGTCGGGGACGCCGCGCGCAAGGTGTGCGGCGAGGCGATCCAGGTGCACGGCGGCATCGGCTTCACGTGGGAGTACGACCTCCACCTCTACTTCAAGCGCGCCAAGGCGCTCGAGTCGATGTACGGGGACGGCGACTACCACCGCGAAGCGATCCTCCGACGTGTGGCGGCGTAGCGCGCCGCCGTGGCCGCGCCGCCGCTCGAGGGCATCCGAGTCGTCGACCTCACGAGCTACATCGCGGGCTCCTACGCCGCGATGCAGCTCGCCGACATGGGCGCCGACGTGGTCAAGGTCGAGTCGCTCGAAGGCGACAGCTTCCGCGAGCTCCCCGGCTTCTTCGGCTGGAACCGCGGCAAGCGCTCGATCGCGCTGAACCTCAAGACGGCGGAGGGCCGCGCGATCGTCGAGACGCTCGCGACGCGCGGGGACGTCTTCATGGAGAACATGCGGCCCGGCGTCGCCGACCGGCTCGGCGTCGGCCACCGGCACCTCTCGTCGCTCAACCCGCGGCTCGTCTATTGCTCGGTCACCGCGTTCGGCTCGACGGGTCCCGGGACCGAGCGCCCGGGCTTCGACCCGATCTTCCAGGCGCTCGGCGGCCTCATGACGCTCCAGGGCTTCGGCGGGCCGCCGCAGTATCTCCGCACGGCCCCGACCGACTACTACACGGCCGCGGTCGCCACCCAGGGGATCCTCGCCGCGCTCTTCGCGCGCGAGCGGACGGGTCGCGGCCAGCGCCTGGAGACCTCCCTGCTCCGCGGCGTCATGGCGCTCCAGTCGGGCGTCGCCGTGGACTACCCGTCGAAGCCCACGCTCATCCGCGACAACCCGACGTACCGCCTCTATCAGGCGGGCGACGGCGCGTGGTTCTTCCTCGCCGTCGGCAATCAGGCCTTCTGGACGAAGCTCTGCACGGCGCTCGACATGGAAGACCTCGCCGCGGACCCGCGCTTCGCCTCGTGGCTCCTGCGCCTGCAGAACAACCAGGCCCTCCTGCCGCTCATCGAAGAAACGTTCAAGTCGGCGCCACGGGCCCACTGGCTCGAGCGCCTCGCGAAGTACGACATTCCCGTCGCGCCCGTGCAAACGGTCGCCGAGTTCATGGAGCACCCGGCGGTGCGCCACCACGACCTGGTCCACGAGTACGAGCATCCCGAGGTCGGACGCCTCCGGATGATGGGCCAGCCCCTCGTCTTCGACGACACACCGACGCGCGACCCCGGGCCGCCGCCGACCCTCGGCCAGCACACCGGCGAAATCCTGACGGAGCTCGGCTACTCGGACGCCGCGATCGCCGACCTCCGCCGACGCCACGTCCTCGGAGGCCCGGCGTGATGAGCGACGCGCGTCTGACTCAGGCCACCCACGGTGCACGCCGGCCTCGCGGAACCCGCGACTTGATCATAGGCTCGCCTCGGACGGCGGGGCCCCAGCCCCGCGTTGTCCAAAGGTCCGCAATGCCATGACCTACGAGACGATCGTCTGGGAGGTCGCCGACGGCGTGGCGACGCTCACCCTGAACCGCCCCGAGATCCACAACGCGATGAACGAACGGATGCGCGGGGAGCTCGTGGCCTGCTTCGGCGGTCTCGTCGCGAACGACGACGTCCGCGTCGTCGTCGTCACCGGCGCGGGCGAGCGCGCGTTCTCGGCCGGCGCCGACATCCGGGAGTTCGTGGCCCCGCAGGTGCCGGTGAGATTCCGCGAGACGCGGCGCCGCCTGGACTTTCGCCAGCTCCTCGACCGCTGCCCCCAGCCGATCGTCGCCGCGATCCGCGGCTACGCGTTCGGGGGCGGCCTCGAGCTGGCGCTCGCGTGCGACATCCGCATCGCCGGTGACGACGCGCGGCTCGGCCTCACCGAGGTCGACCTGGCGATCATCCCCGGCGGCGGCGGCACGCAGCGGCTGCCGCGACTGGTCGGGCGCGGCAAGGCGCTCGAGATGATCCTCACGGGCGCGCGCATCGACGCGCGCGAGGCGCTGAGGATCGGGCTCGTCGAGCGCGTCGTGCCCGCCGCGGAGGTGAAGGCGGCGGGGCTCGAGCTGGCGCGCACGCTCGCCGCGAAGGCGCCCGTCGCGCTCCGCTACGCCAAGGAGGCGGTGGTGAAGGGGCTCGAGCTGCCGCTCGCCGACGGCCTGAGGCTCGAGAACGACCTCGCGACGCTCCTGCGCACGACGGAGGACCGGATCGAGGGCGCGAAGGCCTTCCTGGAGAAGCGCAAGCCACGCTTCACGGGCACCTAGCGCGTTGCCGTTCGCGTACTACGCGCGGCTCACGCGCGGCCAGCAGGCAGTCTACCGGAAGAGCGACGCGCTCACCGAGATCCGGCTGGAGCGCCCGGCCGAGCTCCAGCCCCTGGTGCAGGCGCTCGCGGTCGCGCTCGGGGCCGAGGAGCGCGAGGCCGTCCAGCGGGCGAGCCAGGCGCTGGTCGCCGGCCTCTGTGACGCGATGGCGCTGCCGCCAGTCCGGGTGGACGTGCTCACAGCGCGGCCGCACGCGCGGTGGGGCGAGCTGCACGGCCTCTACACGAACGAGCGCGGCCGGCCGCCCCGCGTCCAGCTCTGGATGCGCACCGCGAAGCAGAAGAGGGTGGTAGCATTCCGGACGTATCTCCGGACGCTGCTGCACGAGGTCGGCCATCACCTGGACTACACTGGCCTCAGGCTCCGGGACTCCTTCCACACGGAGGGCTTCTACAAGCGGGAGTCGAGCCTGTTCGCGCAGCTCGTGCCCGAGAGGAGAACCACCATGCCCACGATGGCCGAGTACGCCAAGCAGCCGATCGTCGCCCGCCTAGCCCGCTGCGAGCGGACCCCCGACGAGCTCGCCGCCGCGTTCCGGGGCCAGAGCGAGGCCGTGCTCTCGAAGCGCCCGGACGGGAAGAACTGGGCGGCGAAGGAGGTCGCGTGCCACCTGCGCGATACCGAGGAGTTCTTCCTCCACGCGCTCAAGACCATCGTGGCGCAGGACGGCGCGAAGCTCCCGATCCCCGACTCCGACAAGGCCGCGACCGAGCGCGAGTACCTGAAGGCGGACGCCGCCGCGGTGGTGGAAGAGTTCCGCCGGCGACGCGGCGAGTCGCTCCGCGCCCTGCGCGGACTCGGCGCCGAGCAGTGGAAGCGGTCGGGCACCCTCGGCACCAACCCGATGACGCTCGACGCGCTCGTGGCGCTCTGGGCCTGGCACGACGACAACCACCTCGACCAGCTCAAGCGCGCGCTCCAGGGCAAGGCGTGAGGTGAGGGCGCCGCGACGCGCGGCTACGTGCCACTCTGCTGCAGGAGCTTCGCGACGAGTCCGGTCCAGCCCGTCTGATGGCTCGCGCCGATCCCGGCGCCGTCGTCGCCGTTGAAGTACTCGTAAAACAGGATCAAGTCGCTCCAGTGTGGGTCGCGCTGGAACTTCTCGGAGCCACCGTAGACCGGTCGCCGCCCGTCGCCGCCGCGGAGGAAGATCCGCGTGAGCCGCCGCGACAGCTCGGCGGCCACCTGCCAGAGGTTGAGCTTCGTCCCCGAGCCCGTGGGGCAATCCACCGTGAGCGCGTCCCCGTAGAAATAGTGGAGCTTCTGAAGCGACTCGATGAGGAGATAGTTCACCGGGAACCAGACCGGGCCCCGCCAGTTCGAGTTGCCCCCGAAGTGGCCGCTCGTGGTCTCGGCCGGCTCATAGTCCACGCGGTGCTCGATACCGTTCAGCTCGAGCACGTACGGGCGGTCCTTGTGGACGCGCGAGACCGCGCGGACGCCGTGCGGCGACAGGAACTCCGCCTCGTCGAGCATATAGCCGAGCACCCGGGGAAGCTGCTCGCGCGACACGACGGAAAGAAGCCGCCGGAGCCCCACCCCGGGCTTCGAGGACGCCTCGACGTGCTCGCGGAACTCGGGATGGTTGTCGATGAACCACTGCATCCGGCGCCTGAAGCTCTGGAGCTTGTCCACGGCCTCTGGCTCGAGCGTCTCGACCGCGAAGAGCGGGATGAGGCCGACCATCGAGCGCACCTTCAGCCGGCACGCCCGGCCGTCGGCGCGGAGGACGTCGTAGTAGAAGCCGTCACCCTCGTCCCAGAGGTCGAGGGTGTGCATCGCGTGCGCGATATAGACAAAGTGCTCGAAGAACTTCGAGGCGACGTCCTCGTAGGCCGGGTCCTGCTTGGCCAGCTCGAGCGCGATCGCGAGCATGTTGAGGCAGTACATCGCCATCCACGAGGTGCCGTCGGATTGCTCGATCTGGCCGCCCCCCGGCAGTGGCGCCGAGCGATCGAAGAGCCCGATGTTGTCGAGGCCGAGGAAGCCGCCCTGGAAGACGTTCTTGCCCTCGGTGTCCTTGCGGTTGACCCACCAGGTGAAGTTCAGCAGCAGCTTGTGGAAGACCCGCTCGAGGAACACGCGGTCGCCCCGGCCGCGGAGGCGGCGCTCGATCCGGTAGACACGCAACGCGGCCCACGCGTGAACCGGTGGGTTGACGTCCCCGAGCGCCCACTCGTACGCCGGCATCTGGCCGTTCGGGTGCATGTACCATTCGCGCAAGAACAGCACGAGCTGGGCCTTGGCGAAGTCGGGGTCGACGAGCGCGAGCGGGATCATGTGGAACGCGAGGTCCCACGCCGCGTACCACGGGTACTCCCAGGTGTCCGGCATCGAGATCACGTCTTCGTTGTAGAGGTGGAGCCACTCGTGGTTCCGCCCTCGCCACCGCTCGGGCGGCGGCGGCGGCTGCGCGGGGTCACCCTGGAGCCAGCGTTTGACGTCGTAGTGGTAGAACTGCTTCGACCAGAGGAGCCCCGCGAACGCCTGCCGCATCACGCGCTTCGCGTCGTCGGAGTGGTCCGTCGGGATCACCGTCGAGTAGAACTCGTCCGCCTCGGCCTGGCGCTGGGCGAAGACGGTCTCGAACTCGCGTCCGAACGCATCCCGCGGGATCGGCGTGTTCGTGAGCCGGAAGCGCGCGCTCGCGCTCGCGCCGGCGCCGAGCGTGAGCCGGTGGTACGCCGCCGCCTTCGTACCGACCCGCCCCGGGTTGACCGCATCCGTTCTCCCCTCGACGACGTAGCGGCCGATGCCGTCCTTGACGTACGGGCTCGCGTTCGGGCGTCCCCAGAGGCGCTCGGCGTTCGTGTCGTTCTCGGTGAAGAGGAGCTCGGGCGCGCCGGCGCAGTACAGCCACCGGAGGCCGAGCGACGGGTGATCGCCCTCGATCGTCACGTGGCCGACCCCGGGGCGCCCCGCGCGGAGCGTCGGGCGCTCGGGTTCGGGCACGTCCCACGCCCAGCTGTTCCGGTACCAGAGCGTCGGGAGCAGATGGAGCTCGGCCGGCTCGGGGCCGCGGTTCGCCGCGGTGACCCGCACGAGAACGTCGTCGGGCGCCGCCTTCGCGTACTCCACCGTCACGTCGAAGTAGCGGTCGCCGTCGAAGACGCCCGTGTCGAGGAGCTCGTACTCGCGCGCCCCCCGGCCCCGCCGCCGGTTCTCCTCGACCAGGGTCGCGTACGGGAACTCGGCCTGCGGGTACTTGTACAGGAACTTCATGTAGGCATGCGTCGGCGTTGAGTCGAGGTAGAAGTAGTACTCCTTCACGTCCTCGCCGTGGTTGCCCTCGGCTCCCGTGAGGCCGAACAGACGCTCCTTCAGAATCGCGTCACGCCCGTTCCACAGAGCAAGGGCGAAGCAGAGGCGGCCGTGGTTGTCGCTGATACCGCCGATCCCGTCCTCGCCCCAGCGGTACGCGCGCGAGCGGGCGTGGTCGTGCGGCAAGGACTCCCAGGCGGCGCCGTTCGGGCTGTAGTCCTCACGCACCGTGCCCCATTCCCGCTCGGCCAGGTACGGGCCCCAGCGTCTCCAGTGGGCGCTCCGCTCGCGGGCCTCGTGGAGCCGCGCCTCCTCGGGCGTGACGCCGCGTCGCCTGGCCATGAGGCGCTACAGGAGGCTCTGCGCCACGCGCGCGGCGCCGAGGAGCGCCGCCCGTGGCTCGACGACGAGCGAGACCGGGATCGACGCCATCAGCGTGGCGAACCGTCCCTTGTCGCAGAACGCGGTGACGAACGTCCCGTCGATGAGCTTCGGACGGATCTTCGGCCCGATGCCGCCGCCGATGAAGACGCCGCCGACCGCGAGCGCCTTGAGGGCAAGGTTGCCCGCCTCCGCGCCGTAGATCGACGCGAACATCCCGAGCGCCTGGACGCAGTGCGGGTGGCCGCTTGCGAGCGCGACGTCCGACACGACGGCGCTCGGGTCCTCGCGCTCCATGCGGTCGCGGAGCCATGCGGGCTCCGGCACACCGCCCGTGTCGCGCAGGAACCGGTAGATGTTGAAGAGCCCGGGGCCCGAGAGCACGCGCTCGTAGCTCACGCGTCCGAACTCCTGCCGGAGGAAACGCAGCAGCTCCACCTCGAGGTCGGTGCGGGGCGCGAAGTCGGCGTGGCCGCCCTCGGTGGCGACGACGTGATGACGCTCGCCGTCCCAGATCAAGAGTGCCTCGCCAAGCCCAGTGCCGGCGGCGACGAGTACCATGTTGCCCGGCCGGGCCGCGCCCGGCTGGAGCGTTGTCAGCGACGACGGCCCTAGCGCGAGGACGCCATGGCCTCCGGCCTCGAGGTCGTTGAGGAGCCTGACGCGCTTCGCCGGGATCTCCACCGTGAGCGTCGTCTCGTCGAGGACCCACGGGAGGTTCGTCGTGAGGCCGCGCCCGTGCACCACGGGCCCGGCGACGCCGAAGCACGCCGCCTCGACCGCGCCGCGGGGCGCACCGGCGAGGAAGCTCGCGACGGCGGCCTCGAACGCCGCGAACTCCCGGCTCGGCAGCGCCGCCTCGCGCACGAGCGTGAGCTCGCCGTCCCGGACGTCGTAGAGCGCGAGGGCGGTCTTCGTGCCGCCGACGTCCCCCGCGAGGATCATAACGGTCCGTCCACGGCCCTCCGCGCTACCCCCCGGACGGCCGCTCGACGTGGCCGCCGAACTTCTGGCGCATCGCCGAGAGGACCTTCTCGGCGAAGGTGTGGTCCTGCCGCGATCGGAAGCGGACGTAGAGCGAGGCGGAGAGCACGTCCACCGGGACGCCCTCTTCGATCGCCGCCATGATCGTCCAGCGCCCCTCGCCCGAGTCGGCGACCACGCCCGTGTAGTTCGAGAGCGTCGGGTCCTCGACCAGGGCCTGCGCGGTGAGGTCGAGGAGCCAGGACGCGACGACGGAGCCGCGCCGCCAGACCTCGGCGATGTCGGCGATGTCGAGGTCGTAGCGCAGGTCGGGGTCGAGGTCCTTCGAGCCCGCGTTCCTGAAGATGTCGAGCCCCTCGGCGTACGCCTGCATGAGCCCGTACTCGATGCCGTTGTGGACCATCTTGACGAAGTGGCCGGCGCCCGAGGGGCCGCAGTAGAGGTAGCCGTGCTCGGCGGTGCCGCCGGCCTTCTCGCGTCCCGGCGTCCGCGGGACGGTCCCCAGGCCGGGCGCGAGCGTCCGGAAGACCGGGTCGAGGCGCTCGACGACCGCCCGCTCGCCACCGATCATGAGGCAGTAGCCGCGCTCGAGCCCCCAGACGCCGCCGCTCGTGCCAACGTCCACGTAGTGGATCTGCTTCTCGCGAAGCATCTTCATCCGTCGCACGTCGTCCTTGTAGAAGGAGTTGCCGCCGTCGACGATCGTGTCGCCGGGCTCGAAGCGCTTCGCGAGGTCGCCGACGACCTGCTCGGTCGCGACACCCGCCGGCACCATGACCCACACGACGCGGGGCGGCTCGAGCTTCCCAACGACGTCGTCGAGCGTCGCCGTGCCGGTGGCGCCGTCGGCCGCCAGCTGCCGGACCGCCTCGGGGTCCGTCGCGTAGGCGACGACCGCGTGGCCGCCCCGCATGAGTCGCCGAGCCATGTTGCCGCCCATCCGTCCGAGCCCCACCATGCCGATCTGCATGACCTCCGCCCTCCCCCGCGCGGCGCCTACGCCGTCGCCTGGCTGACGGCGCTCCGCAGTGTCGCCAGCCCGCCCTTCACGTCCTTGCCGAGATGGATCCGGAGCGCGCGGCGTCCGCGCTCGACGAGCACCTGGAAATCGCCCTGGGCCTGCGCGGCCTTCACGACGCCGAATGTGTACTTCTGGCCCGGCACCGGCACGTCCACTGCATCGTCGCACGTGATCTGGAGGAACACGCCGGAGTTCGGCCCGCCCTTGTAGGCCTGGCCCGTCGAGTGCAAGAAGCGCGGCCCGAACCCAAGACACGTCGCCACCCGAT
This sequence comes from Candidatus Rokuibacteriota bacterium, assembly GCA_003220595.1. Taxonomy (GTDB): domain Bacteria; phylum Methylomirabilota; class Methylomirabilia; order Rokubacteriales; family CSP1-6; genus AR19. The sequence continues at coordinate 11,679 of QHSZ01000124.1, forward strand.
ATCGGTCGCGGATCGCGCCTCGGATCGCCTGGAGCTCGCGCTCGTGCGCGGCGTTCATCTCGACGTAGGCCAGGAGCGCGGCGTAGTCGCCGGCTCCAAGCCGGCCGAGATGGTTCCGGAGGGCCGCGTGGAGATGTGTGTCGTCGGCCCGCACCGCCGCCTGGGACGGCAGTGCGCCCACCTTCTCGTACTCGTCGGTCAGCCGGCGCGTGGCGAGCTTGCTCGCCTCGACGTCGGGCTGGTCGAATGGATGGATGTGGAGGATCGCACCGGCCACGGCCGTCGCGAACTCCCACCGGAAGAACTCGGCGCCGAGGTCGTACGGATCGTCCACCGTGATCCGGACCAGCGGCTGGCCCGCGCGCTCGAGCGCCTCGACGCGGAGATCCTGCTCGGCGTCGGGCGCCGAAGTCAGCCGCAGGTAGACGAAGAAGCGGTCGACGCCGTAGACCTCGGGGGCGCCGAGGGGCTCGCGATCGACCGGGATGAGGCCCTGTCCCTCCTTGCCGGTGGACTCGGCCAGGAGCTGCTCGAGCCAGGCGCCGAGGGCGTGGATCGCGGGCGAGGCGACGAGCGTGGCCTTGTCGCGTCCGTTCTTGGCGAGCACGCCCATCACGATCCCGAGCACGGCGCCGGGATTCTCTTCCACCGGGACACTCGCCGCGCAGGCGCGCGCCATCTCGGCCGCGCGGCCGAGGAGGCGCGCGACGTCGAGACCCATCATCGCCGCGGGCACCATCCCAAAGTCGGAGAGCGCCGAGTAGCGCCCGCCGATCGACGGCAGGCCGAAGAAGACGCGTCGGAAGCCATCGGCCTCGGCGACCCGCTGCATCTGCGAGCCCGGGTCGGTGATCGCGACGAAGCGGCGCCCGACCTCCGCGGCACCGACGGCCGCCTTCGCCCGCTCGAAGAAGTGCTGCTTGAAGATGTTCGGCTCGAGCGTCGTGCCCGACTTGGACGCGACGATGAAGAGCGTCCGCAGGAGATCCACGGTCGTCTCGAGCGTCCGGACCTGCGCGGGATCGGTCGAGTCGAGGACGTGGAGCTCGGGCCGGCCGGCGATGCGACCGAAGGTCATCTTGAGGACTTCGGGGCAGAGGCTCGAGCCGCCCATGCCGAGCAGGAGGACGTGACTGAGGCCCGCCTGCCTGACGTCTTCGGCGGCGCGGCGGAACTCGTCGAGGCGGCCGAGCTGCTGATCCACGATCCCGAGCCAGCCGAGCCACCGCGCCTCGTCGCGCCCGGTCCACAGCGTCGGGTCCCGCGCCCAGAGCCGGCCCACCTTCCCGCTATCCGCCCAGTCCTCGAGCGCGGCCCGCACCTTTGCGTCAAGATCGCGGGGAAGCCGGCAGCCCGGCGGTGTCACCGACTCCTCGCGATGCAACGCGGCTCTCGCTCCACAGTGTCCTCCACACATGCTCGGCCGGGGTGAAAGCGAGCTTACTGCTTTTCGAGCGGGTCGTCCACGACGCCTAGCCGCCGATCTGGTGCCAGGCCCTGAGAGCCTCCGCGACCGACCATGCCTGGGCGATGGCGCCCCGCGGGGCAAAGGGCGGGTCGCCGTCGAAGACCTCCGCCACGGACCCGACGCCGTAGTCGCCGAGGTGGTCGGCGAGCGGGATCAGGAATGAGCGCGCGGTCTCGGCGTCACCGTGGACCTTGAAGTGGGCGACGGCGAACGGCCCGAGCAGCCAGGCCCACACGGTGCCCTGGTGGTAGGCGATGTCCCGCTCCCGCGGGCCGCCGGCGTAGCGACCCTGGTAGTGGGCATGGTCGGGCGCGAGCGTGCGGAGACCATAGGACGTCAGGAGGTGGCGCGCGCACACGTCGACGACGCGGCGCTGGCGCTCGCGCGCGAGCGGGCTCTCGGGCAGCGCCACCGCGAGCAGCTGATTGGGCCGGAGCGTATCGTCGTGGCCGTCGGGCCCGTCGAGCACGTCGTAACAGCACCCTGACCGCTCGTTCCAGAACCTCTCGAAGCCGGCGTTCGTGAGCGCGGCGGCGGCGTCCCACGGCTCCGCAGGCTTCTGGAGCCGACGCGCGAACGCCGCCATCGCGCGGAGAGCGTTGTACCAGAGCGCGTTGATCTCCACCGGCTTGCCGGTCCGCGGCGTCACGACCCGCTCACCGACCTTCGCGTCCATCCAGGTGAGCTGGACCCCGGGCTCTCCCGCCGCGAGCAGGCCGTCGCCGGGGTCCACCGCGATCCCGTGACGCGTCCCCTCCCGGTGACGGCGCACGATGTCCTCGAGGCGCGGAAAGATCTCCCGCAGAAGCGCGTCGTCACTGGTCGCCGCGTGATAGGCGCGGATCGCCTCGACGTACCAGAGGGCCGCGTCGGCCGTGTTGTAGTCGGGGGGGCTGCCGGCGTCGGGGAGGCGGTTCGGCAGCATCCCGTGGTCCACGAAGCGCGCCCAGGTCGTGAGGATGCGGCGCGCGAGCTCCGCGCGGCCGGTCACGAGCGTGAGGCCGGCGAGCGCGATCATCGTGTCGCGCCCCCAGTCGCCGAACCAGGGATAGCCGGCGACGATCGTCGTCCCGTCGGTCCAGCCCGCGATCGCCCGCGTCGAGATGAATTGATCCGCGGCCAGGACGAGCTGGGCGAGCCACGCGGGCGAGCGCCGCGCGGTGGGCTGGCGGCGCCGCCAGCTCCGGAGCACCCCCTCCTCGTGGCGCTCTCGCCGGCGCCGCGCCTGCGCGCCGTCGAGGGAGGGCAACGCCTCCGCGGAGAGCACGACCGTAAGCGCACCGCTCAGCGCGAGCGAGGCGCGGAGCGTACCTGCGTGGAGGTGATCCTCCCGCGCATCCAGCCCCCGCTCGCGCTCGCGGGGCAGGTCGAAGCGCTCGTACCAGGTGTGGGCGGGTTCGGCCGCAGCACCTTCGGCCAGGATCACGAGCGGCCGTGCGCCCTCGAACGCCAGGACGCGGAGCCCGTGCGTCACGGTGGTCACAATCATCCGCCAGCCGTTCGCGCGTGTGAGCGAGTGAGCGTCGCGGTAATTCACGAGCACCTCGAGCGCGAGCGCCGCGGGCGCTCGTCCACGGAGCAGGCGGTACCGCACGTAGGTCGTGTTTGCGCCCTGCTCCATCCACACGCGTTTCTCGAGGAGGGCGTCGCCCACCGCATAAGTCCAGACGGGCATGGTGCCCTCGAGCGCGAAGCTCTCGAGCGCTCGGAAGCCCTGCGGCGCGACCGTACCGTCGGCCCAGCGGTTCGCGCCGAGCGCCGTCGCGAGGCCATCGTAGGCGATCGTCTCGTCGAGCTTGGCGGCCAGCAGCGTGCGGCCAACCGGCGGGCGCAGGGCGGCGACCAGGAGGCCGTGATAGCGCCGGGTGAGCGTTCCCGCCACGGTACCCGAGGCGAAGCCGCCGAGGCCGTTGGTGCAGAGCCACTCGCGGCGCTCGGCCAGATCAAGCTCGCCTGCGATTTCCCGCCCGAAGCGGATCATGCCTGGAGGCTAGCCGCATCCTTGGGATGCGCGCCCCGGCGCGAGGGATTCGCTGGAATCTCCCGCGACGCCGTACCCGTCGCAACGGTGAGGAGGAGAGGGCCATGATGGAGATGCTGGCGATCGCGCTCATCGGCGCGGTGATCTTTCTCCCGCTCGGAGTGCGGGCATGGATCGATCGGAAGGAGTCGCAGGCCGAACGGCTCGGCGCCGAGATCCGGGCTGCGGTCAACCGCAAGCTGCACGGGGAGTCGCTTCTGTCCGTGCGGGTGACACGCGAGGGCCTGTGGCATCCGGGCCGCGTGGTGCTGGATGCGCCCCGGGGCTACGAGGAGCTGACCCAGGCCGTCTGGCCGACGGTCGTGAGGCGGCTCCCCGCGGACTACGAGCTGGTGGTGAAGGCCGGGAAGGACATTCCTCGGGCCGCCTGACCCAGCGCGCCGCTGTGCCCGTGAGAATTTGATTGACCCCGCGGGGGGCTTCGTGTCAACCTACCGACGGTGCTGGTCGGCTTGGTTGGTGTTTCGAAGTTCGAGATACACGCCGCGCGAGATCCAGTTCGCGCGGCGTTTTCGTTTGTCCGTCAATGTCGGCGGACAACACCGCCATCACGGCGGGAGCAAGAAGGGGCATAGACCCCCGGAGGAAGGTTTCAGTCATGGCAACGGGAAAAGTGAAGTGGTTCAACGACGCGAAGGGCTTCGGCTTCATCACCCAGGAGGGCGGCGAGGATGTGTTCGTCCACTACAGCGCCGTCCAGGCTCAGGGCTTCAAGAGCCTGGCCGAAGGGGATCAGGTCGAGTTTGAGGTCACCCGCGGCCCGAAGGGGCTGCAGGCTGCGAACGTCCGCAAGGTCTAGCGCGCTTCTCTGCTGACCGCCACCCACGCCGCGATCGCGCTGCTGGTCGCCGTTGGACTCGCGCAAGCCGCCGTCCTCGTGACGTCGGTCTACCTGCATCGGGCCCTCGCGCACCGATCGCTCACGGTCCACCCCGTCGCAGACGTCTGCTTCCGCACGGTCCTCTGGCTGACCACCGGGCAGCGCCGTCGCGAGTGGGTGGCGGTTCATCGGAAGCATCACACGTTCACCGACCGGGAGGGCGACCCGCACAGCCCGCGCCTGCTCGGCTTCTGGCGGCTCCAGTTCCTCAACGCCTATTACTACGCCCGCGAAGCCAAGAACCCGGAGACGCTCGAGACATTCGCGCCGGACATCAAGGAAGACCGGCTCGACCGGCTGGTCTTCTCCCGCGGCGTGGCCGGCCTGGGCGTGGGCACCGCGCTGCTGTGTCTCCTGCTCGGGCCCTTCGCCGGGCTCGTCGCGGCCGGCGTGCACGCGGTCCTCTACGTCCTGGTCCTGGCTCCGCTGATCAACGTGCTCGGCCACTGGCGCGGCACCCGGAACTTCGAGAACACGGCGTTCAACTGGCGAAGCCTCTCGTGGCTGACGGGCGGCGAGAGTCTCCACAACAACCACCACGCCCACCCGCGCGCGCCGAAGTTCAGCGTGCGACGCTGGGAGTTCGATCCCTCCTGGCTCGTGATCCGCGCCTTCACCGCGATCCGGCTCGTCGCCGTCGTCGGCGCGTCCGTCAAGCTCCCCTAGACGGACAGCTCCGGGCTGGCGCGAGCCACCCGCCTGCCGTACATTCATGCCATGCCGACCATGGAGGAGTACGCCAAGCAGCCCACCGCCCTGCGCCTGAAGCGACTCGAGAGCACCGCCGACGAGCTGGCGGCCGTCATCCGCGGTCAGAGCGAGGCCGTCCTCGCCCGCCGTCCCGACGCGAAGAACTGGGCGGCGAAGGAAGTGATCTGCCACCTGCGCGACACCGAGGAGCTCTTCATGACGCGCTTCGAGCAGATCGCCGCGATGGACGACCTGAAACTCATGTCGCCCACCCCCGACCGGTGGGCCGAGGAGCGCCAGTATCTGAAGAACGACGTGCACGCCGCGCTCGCGGCGTTCCGGAAGCGGCGCGAGGAGTCGCTGGCGTACCTCAAGAAGCTCCCGCCGGATGGCTGGACGCGCGGCGGCACCCATCCGCAGCGCGGCCGCATCACGGTGGAGGACTTCGTCACGCTCATGGCGTGGCACGACGACAACCACCGCGACCAGTGTCAGCGCGCGCTCGAGGGACGGGCGTAGCCCCCCCGGCCGCCCAGGCGTTCGCGCTCGAATCCGCCGGCTGCTGAAGCGCGACGGACAGGCACTCACGGGCGCCGTAGCGCCGTCTCCCCGGCGGGCCGTTGAACCCTTGACCACCACCAGCGTTGACCAGCTTGACCACCATCAAGCTGGTGATTTACCTCTCGTCCTTCCTGGTATCTGGCTTGCCTGATGTATCCCAATGTGGACACGAGCCAAGGAGGACCCTTGCGATGACAACGACCATTTACGATTCGTCCGGCCCCTGGAGGGAGTACATCCGCGCCATGGACCTGGCCCTGGCGGAGGCGAACGCGACGGCGGCGGTGCGCGCGTGGCGCAACGCCTACGCGGCCGCGTTCGGCACGCTCGGCGACCGCACGATGGTGGCGCAGTGCATCCGCGTGGCGGAGAGTCTCGCGGCGCTCAACGGCGACGCGAGCGAGGCCGCCCGCGTGCGCGAGCTCGCGGGGAACCTCGCCGACCGCTACCTGAGGGCGCTGCGCGAGGAGGCGGTCCCCTAGCGGCGCCCGCTGCGCCCGGCGGGCTGCGAGAGCGGGTCGGGCGGCCGCTTCTCTTCCTTGCCGGGCGCGACGGCGACCCAGCCCCGGCGCTTCATGCACTGCTGTAGTCGCGGCGAAATTCCTCCGTCGTGTACTTCTGGTCGACCTTCATCCACTCACGGTTGTCGACGGAGCCGCAGCCGGTGAGCGCCGCCGCCAGGCCCACGCCGACGAGGATGCTCTCGAGCCGCATCAGGCCCGCATTGTACTCCGAGCCTTCGCTGTTCATGCGCCGCCACATCCCGAACGCCGGCCTCGCCGTCGTTCCGATGACCGGCCACACCGTCAACATCGAGGAGCCTCTGCTCTTCAACCAGGCGGTCGGCGAGTTCCTCACGGCCGTGGAGAGCGGTCGGTGGGGGACGTGGACGGCGTGAACAGCACGTAGCCGACGCCCGCGCGGCCGAGCCAGACCTGCTGGAGCTCGTCGAGCCGGTAGCGCCGCCCGACCTCGCCCGCGTGCGCCGCGGCCGGATCGTTCACCAGGACCTCGCCGCCCTCCCAGCCGGTGAGCACGAGCAGGTGCCCCGTCGTCTCGGGGATCGCGGCGCCCGTGAGCTCACCGGCGCGATACCGCACCGACGCGATCACGGGCATCCCGTGGTCGAGGCACCACGCCGCGGCCTCCCAGTCGGGGAAACGGAGGAGGTAGCCCGCGACCCCCCGACGGCCGGCCGCGAGGACCGCCGCCGGCCATACGCCGTAACGGTCGAGGCCCGGATGGAAGATCTCGTGCGCGAGCGCCGCGACCTCGACGGGATGGCCGAGGTACCCCAGCACCATCGCCACGCTCGCCGGTGAGCAGATCCGCATCCGGATCGCCTCGGCCTCCGCCATCTGCGAGAGCCGCGGCACCGCCAGCCGCGCGCCCGCGCCCGCCGGCGTCGCCGCGCGCTCGCGCGGCTCGCCGTCCCACGCGGAGAGCGCCACGAGCCAGGGCGCGTCGAAGAGTGCGTGCCGCGCCGCTCCGCCGACACGCAACCTCACCCGCATCGCGTCGGCGGCGGGCGTCACGCTGAACTCGTCGATCTCGGCGGCGATCCCGTCCGCGCGCGTCGCGAGCGGCGCGAAGGGGGGAGGCCCGATGGGCGCGCCCGCCACCCACGGCGACCAGCCCGCCACGGTGCGCACCGATAGCTCGAAGCGAAAGCCCGCCTCGCCCGGCGACGCCGCGCTGAACGACGGCACGAGATGGCGCGCGGGCCGACGCGGCCGCCATTCGGGCAGCTCGACCACGAGCGCGTCGCCCTCGCGCCGGGGCGAGGGCGCGCGCTCGACGTCACGTCGGCACGACGGCGGGACGGCGGCGGTGAGCGCGTCGGGCGGCCAGCCGGATGCGGCGATGAAGAGATCGGTCGGCATCAGGCAGCCCGGGGGAGGCGTTGTCGGGGGCGTGGGCGGGCTCGGCCCGCCCACGGCATCCCCTGTCTCGTGTTGCGCAGTCGGAGCTGCGCGTCCCGGCACACACCGGGATCAGGTCCTTCAGGATTCAGGCGCCGTTCGATGCCGCTAGCAGGCTCCGGACGGCGCAGCCACTGGGTCCGGTGGAAGAGTTTCCATCCAGCACCTCCTGGGCCCCGGTGAGCCCACGGCGAGCGGAGCGTCCTCCGCGCGCCGTACCTTCTCTCTACTCCTGGGCGCGAGGCTCGTCAAGCCTGACCTCGGACCGCGCCGGCGGCTCACGTGCCCGCGGCGATCGCCGCCAGCGCCTGATCGAAGATTTCGAGCGTGTCGTCCACGTCCTGGTCGGTGTGGGCCAGCGAGACGTAGATCTTGTTGACCGCCTTCACGGCGCCGCGCCGCAGCAGCTCCTGGTTGAAGCGCTTGATCCGCTCGCGGTCGGCGGTCAGCGTCGCGCGGTAGTCCACGATGGGACGGTCGGTGAAGAAGATGTCGAAGACGGGCGGCTCCCCGCTCACCTGCGCGGCGAGCCCGTGCTTCCGGACGGCGGCGGCCAGGCCGTCACGCAGGCGCCCGCCGGTCTTGAACAGTCGCTCGTAGGCGCCGGGGCGGCGCAGCTCGGCAAGCGTCGCCAGCCCGGCGGCGCACGCGATGGCGT
>QHSZ01000235.1 GCA_003220595.1 Candidatus Rokuibacteriota bacterium
CCTGATCTCGATTCCCGTGCTGCTCGGGATCAGCGTCGTCCTGTTCACGATCCTGGCGCTGGCGCCCGGCGATCCCTTCGAGGAGCTCGCCACGAACGCGAACGTCCCGGCGGAGGTGAGCGCCAACCTCCGCGCGAAGTTCGGCCTCGACGACCCGCTGCCCGTGCGTTACGCGCGCTGGTTCACGTCGATGCTCCGGGGCGACTGGGGGTTCTCCTTCGTGAGCCGGGTCGACGTCGACATCCTCATCCGGCAGCGTCTCCCGACCACCCTCTTCGTCCTCGGCTCGGCGCAGCTCCTCGCCATCCTCGTCGCGGTGCCCATCGGGACCTACTCCGCCCTACGCCCGTACTCGATCTTCGACCAGGCGGCGACGACGTTCGCGTTCATCGGATTCTCGCTGCCCACGTTCTTCACCGGACTCCTGTTCATTCTCCTGTTCAGCATCCAGCTCGACTGGCTCCCCTTCATCTACCGGGCCGACATCGGCGCGACGGGCTTTCGCTGGTACTGGGAGCACGCGCGGCAGGCGATCATGCCGGTCGCGGTCCTCGGCCTCTTCCAGGCGGCCGCGATGACGCGCTTCATGCGGGCGGCGGTCCTCGACGTGATCCGGCTCGACTACGTCAACACGGCGCGCGCGAAGGGGCTCTCCGAGCGGACGACGCTCGTCAAGCACGTCGTCCGGAACGCCATGATCCCCGTCGTCACGCTCGTCGCGCTCCAGATCCCGACCATCTTCGGGGGCGCGATCGTCACCGAGCAGATCTTCCGCGTGCCCGGCATCGGCTCGCTCCTGATCAGCTCGATCCTCGCCAACGACACGCCGGTCGTCATGGCGGTGACGTTCGTGTACTCCGGCCTGGTGGTGGTCTCGAACCTCTGCGCCGATCTCCTCTACGGCTGGCTCGACCCGAGGATCTCCTACCGATGACGGGGCCGGTGACGGCGAGAGCCGACGACGCCGGCGCCGTCGGCGCCAAGCTCGCGCGCGTCGCGGCCGAGCCCCGCCCGTCCCTCTGGCGCGAGGCCGGCCGGCGCTTCCGGCGTCACCGCCTCGCGATGGTCGGCGTCGCGGTCCTGCTCGTGATGGTCGCGGGCGTCGTCGCGGGCCCGCTGGTCTGGCGACTCCCGATCAACGAGATCGACTTCAAGCAGAAGCTCCGGACGCCGTCGTGGGTCCACCCGCTCGGCACGGACGACCTCGGCCAGGATCTCCTCGCGCGGATGCTGTACGGCGGGCGAATCTCGCTCGCGGTCGGCGTCGCGGCGATGCTGATCACGATTTCCATCGGGACCGCGGTCGGCGCGGCCTCGGGTTTTGTGGGAGGCGCGGTCGACCACGCGCTGATGCGGCTCACCGACCTCTTCCTGTCCCTCCCCGCGCTCCCGCTGCTCCTCCTGATCGTCTACCTGTTCCGCGACGCGCTGAAGAAGGCGCTGGGGCCGGAGGCCGGCGTCTTCGTCCTGATCGTCGCCGTGATCGGTGGCCTGCGCTGGATGCCCGTCGCGCGGCTGGTCCGCGCCCAGTTCCTGTCGCTCCGCGAGAAGGAGTTCGTCGAGGCCGCGCGCGGCCTCGGCGCGCCGCCGCTCCGGCAGGTCGTCCGGCACATCCTGCCGAACGCGATGGGGCCCGTCATCGTCGCGGGCTCGCTCGATGTCGCGGCGGCGATCATCGCCGAGTCCACGCTCTCGTTCCTCGGCCTCGGCTTCCCGCCCGACATCCCCACGTGGGGACGGCTCCTGTTCGACGCCAAGGACAACCTCGACTTCGCGCCGCACTGGGCGCTCTTCCCGGGGACCGCGATCTTCCTCACCGTCCTCGCCATCAACTACATCGGCGACGGGCTGCGGGACGCGCTCGATCCCCGTAAGGTCCTGGGCCGTTGAAGGTGCTGGGCCGCGAGAGGTGTCTATGACCGACACGGAGCTCTGCTTCACCCCCGCCACCGCGCTCGCGGCGCTGATCCGCCGCCGCAAGGTGTCGCCGCTCGAGGTGACGCGCGCGGTTCTCGCGCGGATCGAGAAGGTGAATCCGCCGCTGAACGCGTATTGCACGGTCGCCGCCGAGCAGGCGCTCGAGGCGGCGCGGCGGGCCACCGCCGCGCTCACGCGCCGTGCGACGCTCGGGCCGCTCCACGGCGTGCCGGTCTCGATCAAGGACCTCACGTTCACGAAGGGCATCCGCACGACCGAGGGCTCGAAGATCTTCGAGCACCGCGTGCCCGACCACGACGCGCTCGTGGTGGAGCGCCTGAAGGCGGCGGGCGCGATCGTCCTCGGCAAGACCAACACCCCCGAGTTCGGCGCGGGCGCCAACACCTTCAACGCCGTCTTCGGCGCAACCCGCAATCCGTGGAACCCGGCGCTGACCTGCGGCGGCTCGACCGGCGGCGGCGGCGTGGCGCTCGCGACGGGTATGGGCCAGCTCGCCCAGGGCTCCGACCTCGGCGGCTCCCTGAGGATCCCCGCCGCCTTCTGCGGCGTCGTGGGCTTCCGGACCTCGCCGGGCCTCGTCCCCGTCTGGCCGGCCGGGCTCGCGTGGGAGCCCTGGAGCGTCCAGGGCCCGATGGCCCGCACCGTGGCCGACACCGCGCTGATGCTCGCGGCCATCGCGGGTCCCGATCCGCGCGCGCCGCTCTCGTATGCGGTGGACTCGCGCGCGTTCACCGGAGCCGTCCGCGCACCGACGCTCAAGAGCCGCCGCGTCGCGTGGGGCGGCGACCTCGGCGTGACGCCCGTCGACCACGAGGTCCTCGCGATCTGCCACGGCGCGATGGGCGTCTTTCGAGCGCTCGGGTGCCGCGTCGCCGACGCCCATCCGGACCTGTCGGACGCGAGGGAGGTCGCCCTGGTAAGCCGGGGCGCCAGCGTGGCGGCGCGCTACGCCGACAAGCTCCCGACGTGGCGGGGCGTCATGCAGGAGAACCTCGTGAAGAACATCGAGTACGGCCTGACGCTCACGGCGTCGGACCTCGGACGCGTCGAGCGGCGCCGGACCGAGCTGTGGGCCCGGGTCAGGGAATTCTTCACCCGCTACGACTTCATCGTCACGCCGACCACCGCCGTGCCGCCCTTCCCGGTGGAGACGATCTACCCGACGGAGATCAACGGGAAGCCCATGACCCACTACATCGAGTGGGCGCTGCTCACCTACTGCTTCACGGTCGTCGGGCTCCCGGCGATCTCGATCCCCTGCGGCTTCACGAAGGCGGGGCTGCCCGTCGGCCTCCAGATCGTCGGCCGCTGGCGCGACGAGGCGGGCGTGCTCCGCGCCGCCGCGGCGTTCGAGGCGGCCCGGCCGTGGGCCCACCTCCGGCCCCCGGTCTAGTTGAACATGGGGGCTCCGAGCGCCCCCAAGCCCCCGGGCGGCTCGGGACGCCCCGGCGGAGCCGTGGCGCCCCTCGATAACCCGACAGGCTCTTAGCTCACTCGCCCGCGCCGAGGCGCCTGATTCGCCCGTCCTCCACCGGCGCGATCGTGCCCTGCCGGGAGAGCGCGTCGAGGACGAGATCGGCGAGCCCGGGGCCGCTCTCCTCGCCGACGAGCACTCGCGCCCCAGCGAACTCGGTGAAGCCGTCGCCACCGCGGAACAGATAGCTCGGGACCGCGACCGTGTAGGTCGCGTCGGCCGCGAGCGGTTTGCCTGCCACCTCGACGCTCACGAGGCGGCCGCCGGCTGACCGCCGAGGGTCCCACACGAGACGCAGGCCCGAGACCTGGAGGAACCCGCCGGCCGCGCGGTCGGCTTGGGCGAGCCCGCGCTCGAGCGCGCGGCGGAGGTCCGTGCCGCCCATGGCGAGCTTCACGACCACGCTCGTGAACGGCAAGAGCTCGTGGACGTCGCGCCTGGTGAGGGCCCCCGCGGGCACCGTGCGGTTCGTCCGGATCCCGCCCCCGTTCACCAGCGCGACGTCGCTCTGGAGGCGCCCGCGCGCGACGTCGGCGATGAAGTCACCCAGGTTCGTCTCCCCGGTGCGAAGCCTCGACCCGTGGGCCTCGAGGGGCACCGCCGTGCCGCCGACGACGACGTCGAGCTCGCGCTCGAGCTTCGCCGCGTACGCCTTCACCAGTGCCTCGACCGCGGGGTCAGGCGCGACACGCCGGCTCACCTCGCGGAACGTCGCCGAGCGCTCGACGAGCGCGCCGTCGCTGGCGAGCCAGAGGTCCACCCGGACCAGGTACCGGCCGTCGGACCCCGCCTTGGTGATGAGCGCCCTGCCCACCTCCGCGATCAGCGGCTCGTGCTCGTGGCCGCCCAGGATCACGTCCACCGCCCCGGACGCGGCGAGCGCCTTGTCCTGGGCCATCTCCTGGTGGGTGACCGCGACGACCAGCTTGGCGCCGCGCGCGCGCAGATCGGCGGCCACCGCCGCGCCGACGACGCTCGGCTCACCGAAGACGACGTCCGGGCCCGGGCTCGAGAGCGCCGCGGTCTCCGGCATCGTCAGCCCGACGAAGCCGACCCCCACGCCGTCGAACGTCAGCAGCAGATCCGGCCGCGCGCCGCCGAAGAGGAGGCCGGTGCGCCGGTCGCTGGTGTTCGACGCGAGCCAGACGAACTTCGACTCGCCGATGCGCTCGGCGAGGACGCGCGGGCCGAAGTCGAACTCGTGGTTGCCGAACACAGCGACGTCGAGGCCGATGGCGTTGAGCGCCGCGATCATCGGCTGGCCGTGGAGGAAGGTGGACGTGACCGACGGCGAGAGCGTGTCGCCCGCGAGGGCGAAGACCGTGTTCGGGTTCTCGCGGCGCGCGGCGCGCGCGAGCGTGGCGAGCCGGGCCATCCCGCCCCGGCGGCCCTCGTCCACCGGCTCGAGCGCGTAGACGTCGTTGATCTGGAGGAGCGTGACGTGGACGAGGCCGCCGTGCCTCGGGCCCGCGGTCGCGCACGCCGCGAGCAGGACGACGGCGAGGACGAGCGCCGCGGGACCGGCCGGGCGGCGCATCCGGCTCAGGAGGGCCCGGCGGCGGCGCGCGACTTCCAGTGGTGATCGGGACGGCGGTGCAGGCGCGCCTCGAGATACCGCCGCGTCCGCTCCCCGTCGCCGGCCCTGAAGCAGGCCTCGAGCAGCGTGTCGTGGAAGACGTCGCGCTGGGCGCGGCTGCC
>QHSZ01000221.1 GCA_003220595.1 Candidatus Rokuibacteriota bacterium
CCTGCCCGGACACGGCCAGTCCGAGCCGGTGCCACACCCGGGCATCGTGGCGTACGGCGAGGTGGCCGCGAGGTTGCTCGACGCGCTCGGGACCGGCCCGGTGATCGCCGCGGGGCACTCGCTGGGCGGCGCCGTCGCCATCGAGCTCGCGGCCCGGCAACCGGACGCGGTGCGAGGGCTCGTCCTGCTCTCGAGCTGCGCGAAGCTCCCGCCGGGCGACGGTCTGAGCGAGAGATTCCTCGCGTATCTTCCCGGGCCCCTGCGCAAGGTCGTCTACTTCTCGATGGCGCAGAAGCTCTTGTTCGCGCCCGGCGCGCCCGCCGGCGCGGTGAGTCTCGGGATGCACGAGCTGCGCGCCTGCCGGGCGGAGACGGTGCTGAACGACGTGCGCGCCGCCAAGGCCATGGACCTGACCGAGCAGGTGACGCGTCTCAAGGTGCCCACGCTCATTCTGTGCGGGAGCCGGGACCGGCTCACACCGCCCGCGCTCGCCACGCGCCTCAGCGAGCTCATCCCGCGATCGTCGCTCCGGATCATCGAGGAGGCCGGACACATGCTGCTCCTCGAGGTCCCGCAGCGTGTGAACCGGGAGATCCTAACCTTCGTCGGCTCCATCGTGCCGCTCGCCGATGTGCCGTCGTTCGCCGTGGAGATCCGTCGCTGGCGCTCACGCGCTCGGCGCCTGCTCGACTGGGTCGCCGGCCTCGCGCGCGGGCTCAGCTCCCGGCGGCAGGCGCTCTAGGAAACTCCCGGCGCTTTCCCTTCGGCCGGACGCCCGACGCCTATCGGCTGACGGCGATCTTCTTCGAGCCCTCCCAGGCCGCCGAGTGCGTGGGCTCGGCCACTGCGCGCAGCACGCCGCCCTCGTCGAGCGCGATGGTGAAGACGGCCTTCGGGTAGGAGAACACCGGGTGCAGGTAGACGCGCGCGATCTCGGCGCTGTCCTTGTAGAGCGCGATGTAGCGGACGAAGTGCTCCGCCAGCGACGGGTGCGCGGAGCCGGCGCCGACCGTCACCGTGACCTCGAACCACTGCCCGCGCTTCACCGTGTCCGGCGCCTCGATCTTGGGCGTGTGCTTCTCGTCGTAGGTCCGGCGCAGCTCGCGATACTCCGGCGTGAACTGCTCGGCCTGCCCCTGCGCCCCCGCCCGGTCGGCGCCGGGCGCGAGTGCGAGCACGGCCAGGGCGACGGCGACACCCGACGTCGTTCCGTATCTCATTGCGTTGTCTCCTCTCAGGAGCCCGCTCGGTTCTCGGGTAGCAGCTTGCGGATCAGCGCCAGCAGGTCCCGCGGGCTGTACGGCTTGGCCAGGTACGCCGAGGCGCCGGCGTCCATGGCACGCCGGTCGTCGCCGCTCAGCGCGAACGACGTCACGACCACGAGCGGAATGTGCGCCGTGCGCGGATCGGCGCGCAGCCTGCGGGTGGCGTCGAGCCCCGACAGCTTGGGCAGCTGCACGTCCATCAGGATGAGGTCGGGCAGCTCGCGCTGCGCCATGGCGACCCCCTCCTCGCCGTCCGCCGCCTCCAGCAGCTGGTAGGACGTCCGGCTCAGCAGCTGCCTCACGATCTTCCGGTTGTACTCGTTGTCCTCGACGTAGAGCACCCTCAGGCCACTCATGCGCGCCCTCCGTCCGCTTGTAGGGGCACCGTGAAGAAGAAGGTGGACCCCTTGCCCAGCTCGCTCTCCACCCAAACGCGCCCGCCGTGCATCTCGACGAGCCGCTTCGTGATGCTGAGCCCCAGGCCGGTGCCGCCGAACTCCCGGGTGATCGCGGCGTCGACCTGGCGGAACTCCGCGAACACGTTCTCGACCTCGTCCTTGGGGATGCCGATGCCGGTATCGCTGACGCGGTACACCAGCCAGTCGCCGTCGAGCCGCACGTCGATCTCCACCCGGCCGTGGCGGGTGAACTTGAGCGCGTTGCCGGCGAGGTTCATGAGGCACTGCGTCAGGCGCCGGCCGTCGCCCCGGGCCGGCGGGATGTCGGCCGGCGCCGTCGCGGTGAACGCCAGCCCCTTCTCGATGGCCAGCGAGCGCAGGGACGTGTGGACCACGTCGACGATCTCCTGCACCGAGTACTGGCCGCCGCCCAGCTCGAGGCGTCCGGCCTCGATCTTCGAGAGGTCGAGCACGTCGTTGATGAGGCGCAGCAGGTGCCGGCCGTTCGTCTGGATGTCGGTGAGCGGCTCGCGCAGGGTGGCCGGCACCTCGCCGTACAGCTCGTCGAGCATGAGCTCGGTGAAGCCGAGGATCGCGTTGAGCGGCGTGCGCAGCTCGTGGCTCATGTTCGCGAGGAACTCCGACTTGGCCCGGCTCGCCTGCGACAGCCGGTCGTTGAGGCCGCGGAGCGCCTCGGCCGCCACCCGCTGCTCCTCGTCGAGCCGGTGGAGCTCCCGGCTCATCCGGTTCATGTGCTCGGCGAGCGCGCCGAAATCGTCGCGGTTCGGCACGACGATCGTCCCCCCGAACCGCCCCGCGGCCACCTCGCTCAGGAAGTCGTGCGCCGCGCGCACCGGCAGGATGAACGACCACGAGATCACGAAGCCGCCGAGCAGCGCGAGCACGATCGAGACCGCGGCGAAGCCGGCCATCAGCCGCAGCGAGTGGCGGTTGTCGGCCTCGATGCCGCTCCGGAGGCTCGCCATCCGTGCCTCCTCCGCGGCGACGAGCTCGCCCACGAGCCCCTCGATCCGCCGGTAGAGCGGCTCTTCGCGGGTCCGCATCGCCGTCATCGCGGCCGCGATCCGCCCGTCGCGGACGGCGTTCGCGATGTCGGCCACGACCGCCATCGCCTCCTCCTGCGCCCCGCGGATCTCCTGGATGAGCGCGCGCTCCTCGGCCGGCGCCGCCGTCTCGAGGCGGGCGAGCGTGTCGTTGAACCGGTTGTTCTCGCGCAGGATCTGGCCCACGGTCTCGTCGTCGCGCGCGATGAGCGCCATGGCCGTGAAGTGCATCTGCATCGCGAGCGCGTGCTCGATCTGCCGCGACCAGCTCACGCGCTCGTGGGCCTGGTCGAGAAGCGTCGTCTGGCGCGACGTGCTGGCGACGGTCCGCAGGCTCACCACGCCCATCGCGATGAAGAGGAGGGTGATCAGGAGGAAGGCGGCGAGGAGCTTGACGTGGACGGACGCGCGCACCCGCGCCACGGCGCGCACGAGGGCGCCGAGCGGCGACGCGAGCAGCGCCGCCACCACCGGGGCCATTCGGCCGAGGGCCGACGTACGCTCCATGGCGACCCTCCCGCGCGCCTAGCGGGCGGTCATCTCCAGTGTCATCGTGGTGGGGCCCGGGTCGGCCACGACGATCTCGCTCGAGGCCGTGCCGAGCCGCTCCTGCCAGACGCGCACCGTGTAGCGCCCGGGTGGGAGCCCGGGCAGCTCGAACTGGCCGCCGGCGTCGCTGACCGCATAGAAGGGATGCGCCGCCACCACGACCCAGCCGCGCATCCACGAGTGGAGGTCGCAGCTCACGCGGACGATCTCGGGATGCGGAAACGTGATGGGGATCGCCCGCCCGCGCGGCTGCGTGCGGTTGAACGCCGGGTTGGCGTTCGGCGTGCTGTGGAGGTTGTGCAGGAGGCGGTCGCTGTTCAGGAAATCGATTCGCCCGCCGGCGGGCACCACGACGACGCGCGGGACGAACGTACACTCCTTCTGGTCCATCGCGATCGCGGGCGGGGGCGCGTCGTTCCGCGGCGACGCCGGCGGGTTGTCGAGCCAGACGACGGCGTTGAGGACCCCCCCCTGCGGCGACACGACCAGGTCCTCGACGTTCTTCTCCTTGCCGCACACGTACTGGTCGATCGTCACCGCGAGCTTCCGCGGCGCGGGCGTCGTTCCCTTCAGCACGACGGTGCCCTTCAGCGATCCACCCCACGCCGCGCGCGGCGTCGGGAAGCCGCCCACGAGCGTCAGGACGACCGCGCCGAGCATGCCAACACGCGAAAGCGTCATCACCATAGCGTGCCGACGGTACTCCGCACGCACGGGGCCGCGCAAGCCCCCCGCCCCACTCGCCTCCCGTCGCTCAGAACGACAGCGGGTCGGTGAGGCGGGTCCAGCGCCCGCCCTTGACCACCGCCAGGAACGACGAGTTCGCGCCCTGGTGCTTGTCCGGACCGAAGCTCGCCTCGGGCCCGTTGAAGATGTCACGATAGCCCTTGATCGACTCCATCCCCTTGACGAAGCTGTCGAGAGTCAGGTCGGCGCCGGCCTTCTCGAGCCCCACCGCGGTCAGGTCGGCGGCCACGTGGCCGTACACCGCGCCGATGTTCGGCTCGGCGTTGAAGCGATCCTTGTAGCGGTCGAACCAGGTCTGCGCGGCGGGGCTCAGCGTGTCACGGTACGGCATGTCGGTGAGCCCCATGGCGTGGAGCCCTTCCGTCACGCCGCCCTGCGCGGCGGCGACGAACAGGTCGTAGGTGGCCGCGGAGCCGAGGAAATCCACGTCGGTCCAGCCGATCTTCCGCGCCGTCGCGTACGGCACGATCGAGTCTCGCACGATAGTGCCGAGCACGACGAGGTCGCAGCCCGCCGCCTTGAGCTTGGTGATCGGCGCCGTGAAGTCCTGGTCGGTGGGCTTGTGCGTGGTCGTCTCCACGAGCTTGATCCGCATCTTCTCGGCCTGGAGCTGCACGCCGTCCAGCACTTCCTTCCCGAAGTCGGTGTCCTGGTACATCGCGCAGAGCGCCTTCTTGCCCTTCTTGGACACGAAGTAGTTGATCCCGGCGCGGACCTGATCGACGTAGGAGGCGGCGCCGTAGAACTTGAGGCGGTGGAACGGCTCGTACATCGAGCGCGCGGCCGACAGCGGGAACAGGTTCGGGACGCCGGCTTCGAACTGGTCCTTGAACAGGGCGTTGTTCATCGGGGTGCCGAGCGGCGCGACCATGGCGAAGATGCGATCGCGGTTGATCAGCTTGGTGCCCGCCTGCACCGCGCGCGGCACCTGGTACTGGGTGTCCTCGACGACCAGCCGGATCTTGCGACCGTGGACGCCGCCCGCGGCGTTGACCTCGTCGAACCGCATCTTGACGGCGTTCGACGACGAGACGCCGTAGGTCGCGGCCGGCCCCGACAGGTCCGTGTGCATGCCGAGCACGATCTCGGTCTTGGAGACGCCGCGCGCCTCCATCCGTTGCGCCATCGCCGCAGGGGCCAGCGCCACCGCGCCGACCAGCAGTCCCACTCCCACCAGCTTCGTCATCACCCGCTCCTTTCGTGGTACATCGCGTCGATCTTGTCCTTGTACTTCTGGTTCACGAAGGCCCGCTTCAGCTTCATGGTCGGCGTCAGCTCCTCGTCCTCGGCGGTCAGGATCTGCTCGATGAGGCAGAACTTCTTGATCGTCTCGACCCGGGCGAGCCGCCCGTTCACCCGCTCGATCTCGCCCCAGATCAGGTCCTGCACCTCCTTCGCCCGACAGAGCGAGGCGAAGTTGGTGAACGGCACGTTGCGCTCCTGGGCGAACTGGGCCACCGT
>QHSZ01000125.1 GCA_003220595.1 Candidatus Rokuibacteriota bacterium
CGCCTGGATCGCGATGAACACGAGGGGCGCCATGTAGCCCCACGAGTGCACCGTCTCCTTGAGGAAGACCTTGTCCTTGTAGAGGCGGATCAGCCAGTGCATGAAGGGCGCGTCGGCCACCACGAGCCAGATCACTCCGATGAACGCAACGAAGAGGACGCCCGTGATGACCGCCCAGCGCGCCCGGTCGGTCATCGGGTCACGGGAGCGGGCCTAGAGCCCAGGACGGTGATGGCTCCACGGGCGCGTCGCCTCGAGCGCTGCGGAGGCGGCGAGGACGGTCGAGTCGGCGTGACGGCGGCCGACGATCTGAAGTCCGACCGGCAGGCCGTCGTCGATGAAGCCCGCGGGGACGGACGCCGCCGGCTGGCCGGTCAGATTGAAGGGGAAGGTGAACGGCATCCAGCCGAGCACGGAAACGTGCTCGCCCTCGATCTCGCGCGGCGGTGCCCCGCCCGCCGCGAAGGGCGGCACGGCGACCGTCGGCATCAGCAGGAGATCGAAGCGCTCGAGGAACGCCTGGACCTCGCGCCAGTACGTCTCGACGCGCTGCAGGGCGAGGACGTACTCGCGGGCCGTGACGCCCCCGCCCCGCCGGATGAACTTCACGAGCGTCGGGTCCAGAACGGCCTCGGCCTCGGGCAAGCGATCGGACCACGCCGCATAGAACTGCGCGGCGATCATCGTCGAGAAGGGCGCCTCGGGATCCTCCCAGCCGGGGTTGACGACCTCCACGTGGCAGCCGAGCGACTCGAACTCGGCCGCGGCGTCGCCGCAGATCTCCGCCACGCGCGAGTCCACCCGCGCGTACCCGAGGTCGGCGGTCCACGCGACGTGGAGACCCTTCACGTCGCCCTCGCACGCCTCGAGGTACGAGCCGGGCTCGCGCGGCAGCGACGCGCGATCGCGGTCGTCGCCCCCCGCGATGACGTCGAGCATCAGCGCCGCGTCGCGGACCGTGCGCGTGATCGGCCCGACGTGCGAGACGTGGGCGAAGCCCGGGAAGCCCCCGCGGTGTGGCACGCGGCCGTGCGACGGCTTCAGGCCGTAGACGCCGCAGAACGCCGCCGGGATGCGGATCGAGCCGCCGCCGTCCGTGCCGAGCGCGAGCGCGCCCATGCCGGACGCGACCGCGGCCGCGGCGCCGCCGCTCGAGCCGCCGGGTGTGAGTGCCGGCCTCCAGGGGTTCCGCGTGACGCCGAAGAGCGGATTCTCGGTGACCGCCTTGTGGCCGAACTCCGAGGTGTTCGTCTTGCCGAGGACGATCGCGCCCGCGGCCTTGAGGCGCCCCACCGCGATTGCGTCCTCGTCGGGCACGTGGTCGGCGAAGAGGCGCGAGCCACCGGTCGTGGTGAGGCCGCGCGTGAAGACCACGTCCTTGATGGACACCGGCACGCCGTGGAGCGGGCCGAGCGGCTCACCCTTCGTCACCGCGATCTCGGCCTCGCGCGCGGCGGCGCGGGCCTGCTCGGCGGCGACCAGACAGAATGCGTTGAGCGTGGGATTCAGCGCATCGATGCGCGCGAGGGCGGCCTCGGTCGCCTCGACTGGCGAGAGCTTCTTCGCCCGGATCAACTCGGCGATGTCGCACGCGGAGCGCCACGTCTCCATTGACGGGCGCATTGTATCATTCAGCGTGGTGGAGACCTTCGACCGCCGCGGCGCGCTCGTCGCCGACATCGCCTGGACGGCCGGGGGCGCGCTTCAGATCGGCTGGGTGAGGATTCCGGACGGCTCGTGGCTCGCGATCGAGCCGCGCGCCGCCGCCGACGCGCGGTGGGGGCTCTCCGATCGGATCTCGCACGCCGCGGCGCGGGGCAGCGCCGATCGCACCCCGGTCACCCTGTTCGAGACGCTTGACTGGGCGCGCGTGGATCGCATCCCGACGCTGGCCGAGCCCGCGCGGCTGCCGCCCGGCGGCGGCACGGCCGTGCTGAACCTCGTCGCCGAGCTGGCGCGCGCCCAGGGCGTCGGGCGGCTCACCTACCGCGGCCCCTACCCGACGGAGCAGCTCTTCACGACGCTGCTCGAGTCATTCCGGTACGTTGGCGCCGCCGCCGACCCGCTCGCCGCCTTCATGGCGGGCGGCGTGGAATGGGAGCCCGCGCCCCACGAGCGTTTCTTTCCCGCCGAGGGACTCTACGTCCAGCTGCGCGGGCGGGTCGAGAAGGTCGTCTTCCGCGGTGCGGCCTACTACCGCCCCGACTGGCAGGACGTGGCGCGCCACGCGCCCAAGCGCGTGCGGGACACGCGCGCCGGCGTGGTGTGCTCGCTCTGGGCGCTGGGGCGCCCGCTCGAGGACCACCTGCTCCTCTCGCGCGACGGCGAGCTCCTGCGCGTGCTCGAGCCCGAGCCCGCGCCGCCGCCGCCGCGGGTGATGTTTCCGGAAATCCGGCGCGGCATCGCCGCCGCGGTCGCCGCCGTGAGCGCGCCCGCCCTCGCGCCGTTCATCCGCGCGGCCGCCGAGGATACTCCCCTCGAGTGGGACGCGCTCTCGCGCGAGCTGGTCGCCGCGGAGCCCGGCCGCATCCGGGTCTCCACGCGGCTTCGCAACGCCCTGGTCGAGCTGATGGGCGCCGCGCGCGGACGCGGCGAGCGGGCGTCGCTCGCCCTCGCCGCGGTGGTCGAGCTTGCGGCGCTCGCCGGCGATGCGCTGCGCGCGCGCGCCCAGGCGGCCCTCGCCGCGCTCGCGCCTGAGGCCCAGGCCGCCGCGCTCGCGGCGGGCGAGGCGGCGGCGCCCGGCGACGCGCGGGGAGCCCAGGAGATCGCGGGGGCCGTCGAGGCGATGCTCGACGAGCTGTCGGCGTGAGTCTCAGGACGTGGCGCTGATCACGAGCCAGACGTTGAAGCCGAGGAAGGCGGCGATCGAGAGCGTCGAGAGCGCGACGTAGACGACCCAGAGGGCCTCGAGCCGTTTCCAGCGCGGGCGCACTCCGCCGGTGAGGAGCGCCTTCACGTAGGAGATCGCATCATGCTTGAGCGTCGGCACGCCGAGGAGATCCACGAAGACGTGGTAGCCGTCCATCTCGATGAAGCAGAAGGGATAGAGGGACAGCAGGAGCGCCTGCCACTGGATGATCGCCGACGCGGTCGCGAAGGCCTGCGTGAAGCTCCCCAGGGGCGCACTCGCACCGATGATGAACGCCGCCGCGCCCAGCACGAGATGGACGAGCGCGCCCGAGACGGCCGTGATGACCCGCGCGCGCCGGCTCGCCATGAAGATGTCGGTGACGTCCACGTAGAAGGTCGGCACGAAGCCGTGGAGGAACGTGAAGCCGAACTCGCGGACGCGCCGGCCGTAGTGGACGCAGGCGAGGCCGTGGACGAGCTGGTGGAGGGCGACCGAGCCGAAGAAGAGGAGCTTCACGATGATGACGCCCCGCACGGCGTGACCGCCGAAGCCCGAGAACACGTCGGCCACCTCACGCAGGAGCGCCACCTGCGCCACGGCGCCGACCGCCCCGAGCGCCAGGCAGAGAACGAGCGCCGGGCGCGTGAACAGGAGGAAGCCGCCCCAGCGGTGGAGCGCCTGGAAGAACGGCTGGACGCGGCGACTCGAGACGTTGATGCGCTCGAGGCCGAAGAGCGTGGTCTCGACGGCCCGCGCGACGCGCGCCCGCCGGTTCATCGCGAGCACCTGCCGAAGGCGCGAGCGCGGCACCAGCGTGAGGAGCTGCGCGCGCTGGAGCTTCCGCATGAGGTTCGGGATGATGTCGAAGTCGAACTCGCCGTATTCGAGGACGTACGCGGTCGCGATGCCCTGGAGCGACGCGTTGCCGTCCATCTGCTCCCAGAGGAACTTCTCGCGTTCGGTCAGGAGCAGGAAGCGGTCTGTCTCCGTGTTCTTCAGGATGAAGGTCCGCTCGCCGGCCACGCGCGACTTCACCTCCGAGATCTCGAAGGCCGCGGCGGCGATCCGCTGGGGGCGCGACTGGAGGAACCCGAGCGCGCTACCGATCTCGCGGACCTCGAAGCTCTCGTCGTCGCGCCGGACGAGGAGCTCGAGCTTCGCGGGCACCGGGCGCGCCGGCCGAGGGGTCATGGTCGCGGGGTCCGCGAGGCCGGCGCACTCCGCGGGTGGCCCGCCTCAGGTGCCCTTGGCGTCATTGTAACGGGGTCCGCGAGGCCGGCGCACTCCGTGGGTGGCCCGCCTCAGGTGCCCTTGGCGTCATCGCACTATCGCGGCTCGACGTCGAGCCCCGTCGCCTCGAGTCCCCACCGCGTGGCCTCGGTGAGGCGCAGGTCGGACCCGCGGAGGCGCTCGATGAAGACGTGGACCATCGCGTAGAAGAAGACGGCAGCGGCGTGCGGGCTGGTCTCGACGAGCTGGTTGAGGCTCACGTGGTCGAGCGTCAAGAGCGTCACCTCGGTCTCGGCCTGGATCGTCGCGGAGCGCGGCGAGCCGTCCAGCAGGCTCATCTCACCGAAGAACTCCCCCGGGCCCTGACGGTTCAGGAGCTGCTCGACGCGCGCCTTGACGATCTTCGAGACGAGCACGGTGCCGCGTCGAATGAGGAACATCTCGTCGCCGGGGTCGCCCTCGCGGAAGAGCACCTGGTTCTTCTTGAGGGTCCGCTCGCGCAGGCGCTGCGCGAGCGCCACCAGATCCGCCTCGGCGAACGCCGTGAACAGTCGGACCTCGCGCAGGAACGCGAGGAGATCGACGGGCGTCGCCACCGGCGCGGACCCGCGCCTTAGGTCGACACGCGACGGATGAGCGCGTTCTGGAATTCGTGGCGCCGCTGGCGGGCCGGCGTCTTCGCGAGCCGGGCGAGCGCCTGGAGGATCGTCGCGCGCTCGTCGTCGTTCAGCTCGTACTCGGCCAGGAGCGTGGCGGGCGAGCTCTGGAGCTCGACCAGGAAGTCCGGATCGATCATCGCGCGCCCGACCAGGTCTCGCAGCCCCTGCGCCATGCCGCGGGGATCATATCAATTTCTCGGGCACTTTGGTAGGCTCCCGGCATGCTGAGCGGCCTCAGGATCCTGGTCGTCGAGGACGAGCGCGGCGTGCGCCTTCTCCTCCGGCGTTTGCTCGAGGCCGCCGGCGCGAGCGTCGCGGTCGCGACCTCGCCCGACGAGGCGCTCGCGGAGTTCGACCGTCAGCCGCCCGACGTCCTCGTCAGCGATATCCGGATGCCGGGCGGCGACGGGTACCAGCTGATCCGCCGCGTCCGGGAGCGGCCCGCCGACCGCGGCGGGCGGATCCCCGCGGTGGCCGTCTCCGGGTCGGTCAGCGCGGAGGACATCGCGAAGATCCTGGCCGCGGGTTTCCAGAAATTCATCCGCAAGCCCTTCGGCGTCGCCGAGATGCGCGAGGCGATCAGAACCCTCGCGGGACGCGCCGGCGCGTGATGGGCCGCGACGCCGATGTGGGCCGGCGCGCCACCGTCTACGTGACCGGGAGCGAGCACTCGCCGACGGGCGCCTGCGGTTCCGCCTTCGCGCTCACGCCGTTCCACGCCGTCCAGCGGGCGGCGTGGGAGACGCTCGCGCGCGCGTGACGTGGGGGAGCGCCCGCGCCTTCGCGTGCGGCGCCAGCGCCGCCGCGCTGCTCTGCGCAGCGCTCGCCGCGCCGCGACTTGCCGCCCAGACCCAGCCGCGGCTGCCGTGGATCGGCTATCTGGCCAACGAGCCCGGGCCTGACACCTCCGCGACGCTGCGCGCCCGGCTCGCCGAGCGCGGCTGGGTCGAGGGCCAGACCGTGAAGATCTCGCACCGCTACGCGCAGGGGAAGGTCGAGCTCTTCCCGGGCCACGCGGACGAGCTGGCGCGCCTCGGCGTCGACGTGATCGTCGCGACGAGCGCGCCAGCGATCGAGGCGGCCCGGCGGGCGACGCGGACGATCCCGATCGTGATGGCCACGACCGACGACCCGGTCGCGACGGGGCTCGTCGCGAGCCTCGCGCGCCCGGGCGGCAACCTCACCGGCGTGACGCTCGCCGCACCAGGGCTCGCGCGGCACCGGCTCGAGCTCCTGAACGAGCTCGCGCCCGGCGCCGCCCGTATCGCGGTCATTTGGAATCCCACGAACCCGAGCAACGCCGCCGAGCTCCGCGAGACCGAGGCGGCGGCCCGCGCGCGCGGCCTTTCGCTGGTCGCCGTGCCCTTGTCCGCGGACAGCGAGCGCCGCGCCGCGCTCGACGCGATCACGAGCGCCCGAGCGGGCGGCCTGCTGGTCCTCGCGGACGTCCTGACGATCGCGCGGCGCGCCGAGCTCGTGACCTTCACCGCGCGGCGGCAGATCGCCGCGGTCTATCCTCTGCCAGAGTTCGTCGACGCGGGCGGTCTGGCCGCGTACGGGCCGAGCTGGAGCGATGCCTTCGGCCACGTGGCGGCAGCCGTGGACCGGATCCTCCGTGGTGGCACCCCCGCCAGCCTTGCGGTCGAGCGCTCCACGCGCGTCGAGCTCCACATCAGCCTCCGGGCCGCGCGCGCGCTCAAGCTGCCGGTCTCCCCCGCGCTCCTCTCGCGGGCCCAGCGCGTCGTCCAATGACGCCCCGGGCACCTGAGGCGGGCCACCCACGGACTGCGCCGGCCGCGCGGGCCCCGCTACAGTGACGCCCCGGGCACCTGAGGCGGGCCACCCTCGGACTGCGCCGGCCCCGCGGACCCCGTTCCAATGACGCCCCGGTGGCGCAGCGTGCCGGCGGGGCTCGCGGTCGTCCTGCTCGTGGGATGCGCGGAGCGTGAGTGGATCTACGAAAAAAAGAACGTCACGCCGACGCGGTATGATCGCGACATGGCGATCTGCCGGCAGGAGGCGCTCGATCCGAAGGCCTTCGCGCTCTTTGCCTCCGGGCGCGTCAATCGCGACATGCTCAATCGGTGCATGGAGCGCAAGGGCTACGCGGTCAGGCGTGGGAAGTAGCGGATGCGGCGAGGAATCGCGGTGCTCACGGCGACGGCGCTCCTCTTCACGAGCGGCGCCCCGGCGGCAGCGCAGATCTACGCCCCACAGACCCTCGAGCGCTACTTCCGGCTCGAGTGGACGGTGACGCGCGACCGAAAGGGGCCGGCGATCGAGGGTTACGTCTACAACATGAGCCGACGGCTGGTGGAGCGGATGCGGCTCCAGATCGAGCGTCTCGACGCTGCCGGCACGGTCGTCGGCAGCTCCGCGGTGTGGGTGCTCGGAACCGTCCCGATTGAGAGCCGCGCCTATTTTCACGCGTCGGTGCCCGCGGCGGCGATCTACCGCGTGCAGGTGCTCACGTTCGACTGGGCCGCCGGCGGCGGCGGCGCTGGAATGTGACGGAGCCCTTTGTAGCGGGGTCCGCGAGGCCGGCGTGAACCGTGGGTGGCCCGAGACAGGGGCGCGTCGCTCCTTCGCTGAGGGCTAGCGCGAAGGCCCAGGCGGAGGCGGCGGCGGAGCGCCGGCTGGCGGAGGAGGCGCCTTCGCCGGCGGCGGCGGTGGTGGCGGTGGTGGCGGTGCCGAGTACGTCGTCGGGAGCGAGCCTTTCGAGATGGGGATCTGGTTTCCCTTGGCGTACATGCACTGCATGTAGGTCATATCGTACCGGCGCTGGACGGTCGTCTGAGAGCCATCGGCCGCGCTCGCGCCCGCCGCCGTCCCGCCGAGCAGACCGACGCCCGCTCCCACCGCTGCGCCGGTGCCTGGGCTCCCGGCGGCGGCGCCGATGGCGGCCCCGGCGACAGCCCCGACCGCAGTCCCGATGACCGCCCCGCTCACCGTGCTCTCGTGCGCCACCTGCTTCGTCGTCGTCCCGGTCTGTTGCGCCGCCCACTGACGGCAGACCGCGTCGTCTGTCTGGAACTGCTCGAAGTTCTTGCCGTTGCCCGGAAGCACCATCACGCTCGGGCCCGTGGGTATCGTCGCGCACGCGGTCATCAGCAACCCGGCCGCGACAGGCAAGATGCGCGGGTTCGTCATCATGGTCGCGGCGGAACCTTGACCCACGCCTCGGGACACGTCGGAACGCTCGGATAGTAGGCCCCGGCGCTCGAGCAGTAGTACCAGTACGCTTGCGGCGCGGGGGCGGCGGGCGGTGGGGGCGGCTCTTGCTGCACGTACACCGGCGGTGACTCGACGACGACTGGCGGCGGAGGGTAGACGTAGTAGGGCGGTGGGTAGACGTAGTAGGGCGACGGGTAGTACCACCAGGGACCCCACCAGAACGACGGCCCAGCGCCGATGAAAACATGCGTCCGGATGCCGGGACGCCGGCCCCACGCGAGGCTCTCCGCTGCGGGAACGAGCAGCAGCGCGAGCGCCAGCAGCGACACCACCGCAGACCGTTTCATCCTTCTCCCTCGCAGCATTGGACGGACGAGGTCTCCACGGGCTTCAGTCTAGCACCCGCATGATCTACCGACGAGGGCGCGCCCGCCCTCGTTTACACCGGCCCGCGGGCGACCGGCGCCGGTCCTCCGGGAAGGAACGGCATTTGACAACTTCGCCGGGTCCGCTTATGTCGTTGACGTGACCTCGCGGCCCGAGCTCTTCCGTCCGCCGCTCACGTACCCGCCCATGCTCTACGGCGAGATGCTCGCCCGTCCGGCGCTCCTTCACCCCGAGCGCGAGGCCGTCGTGTTCAACGACACGAGCCTCACCTTCCGGGAGCTCGAGGGATGCGTGAACGCCTTCGCCAGCGCGCTCCGTGGCCTCGGCATCGCGCGCGGTGACCGCGTGGCCCTCTTCATGACCAATCGCCCCGAGTACCTGATCAGCTTCTTCGCGCTGGCGCGCCTCGGCGCCGTCGCGACCCCGATGAACCCGTCGTACCGGGAGCGCGAGGTCTCCTACCAGCTCGACGACGCGCAGGCCGTCGGGGTCATCGTGCAGGGGGACCTCGCGGCCCTGGTGCACGCGGTGCGCAGGGAGGCCCCTCGGCTCAAGCACGTGATCACCGTCGGACCCGGCGCGCGCGCGGAGCGCGAGGGTCTACGCTTCGCCGACCTGGTCGAGCACGCCCCGACCACGCCGCCACCGCCCCCGGGGCTCGCGTGGGACGACCTGCTGGTCCTGCCCTACTCGAGCGGGACCACCGGGCTGCCGAAGGGCGTCCTGCTCAGCCACAAGGCCTTCGTCTGCAACAACCTCCAGTTCATCTCGGCGACGCGGACCACGGCCGAGGACCGCTACCTGGTCTTCCTGCCGCTCTATCACATCTACGGGCTGATGCTCATGGGTGGCGGCGTCCACGCGGGCGCCCGCCTCGTGCTCATGGAGCGGTTCGACCCGGTCGAGTGCTGCCGCCTCGTCGAGAGCCAGCGCATCACGATGCTGTTCGCCGTGCCGCCGGTGCTGGTCGCCCTCCTCCACCACCCCGACATCGGCCGCGTCGATTGGCGCAGCGTGCGCCACGTGATGATCGGCGCCGCGCCCGTGCCGCCCGAGATCGCCCGCCGGTTCCGCGACGTCACTGGCGTGAAGGTCGTCCAGGGCTATGGGTTGACCGAGGCCGGCCCGATCACGCACTTGAACCCGGTCCACGACGACGCGCTCCTCACCCTCGACACGGCGGGCCTGCCGGTGAACGATACCGAGCACCGCGTGGTCGATCTCGAGACGGGGGCGCGCGTGCTGGCGCCCGGGGAAGTGGGCGAGGTGTGCGTACGTGGACCGCAGCTCATGCTCGGGTACTGGAATGCACCCGACGCGAGCGCGGCCGCCCTCCGCGGCGGGTGGCTCTACACGGGCGACATCGGCCGCATCGACGCGCGCGGCTACCTCACGATCACGGATCGCAAGAAGGAAATGATCAAGTACAAGGGCTTCGGGATCGCGCCGGCCGAGCTCGAGGCGCTGCTGTTCGAGCACCCTGGTGTGACCGACGTGGCCGTGATCGGCAAGCCTGATCCCGAGGCCGGCGAGGTGCCGAAGGCCTTCGTGGTGCGGAAAGACCCAGCGCTGACCGCCGACAGCCTGCTCGGCTGGGCGCGCGGTCGTCTCGCCGGTTACAAGACGCTCCACGAGGTCGAGTTCATCGACACCATTCCGAAGACCGCGTCGGGAAAAATCCTCCGGCGCGTCCTCCGGGAGCAGGAGCGTCAGCGGCTCGGGCTCGGGTAAGCCGGGTTACTTCATCCGGGCTCGGCGGACGAGCCTCTTGGACAGAATCCTCTTCTTCCCCCTGAGCCGCTTGTCCAGAGTCTTGATCTCTCGCTTCGCGCGAGCGATCATCGAGTCAAGCTTCGCCTGTCTCCTCCGGAGTCGAGCCCGGGCGCGGTTGGTTCGAGCCGTCTTCACTGGTCCCCTCCCCCGTCTGTCCAGCCGGGTCGGTTCACTGCAGCGGCAGACGCACTTCGAGCTTAGCCGGATGCTCGCAGGTGGTCAAGAATCCGCATTGCGCGGACTGATGGAGCGGGGAGACTCCGCGATTATTGCTCGAGAATTTCCGCCTGGCTGACGGTGACGGACTCACCCCACCAGCTCTGGCTGCGGGCCTGGGTGATGTCCTCGCGCGTCACGCGCGGCTGGGAGCCTTCCGTGTTCCGTACCGAGAACACGAAGTGATCCTTCGAGGCGAAATGCGCCGGATGGTCCGCCCAGGTCGTCCATTCCTCGCCCGACGCACAACCGGCCGCCAGAAGCGCACCAGCCGCCAGGAGCACGTTCCAACGATGGTTTCGCATGGCCATTCCTCCCTGAGACGCTTCGATCGAAAGCGTAAGTGAAGGAAAGCGAGTCTGTCAAGACGTCATGGCGTCGCGCGGGGCTCGGGCGGCGTGCTTACTGGACGCGGGTGTTCAGCGTCAGGCGCGGCAGGGCCGTGACCTCACTCGACGCGCAGGCCGCATCGGCCGCGTCCGCTCGCTGGGTCACGGCCGCGTGCATCCGCGCCGAGATCCCCGGTCCGTACCAGTCGGAGACGCTGCGCCGGAGAAATTCCGCCATCGCCTCGCAGGCGCCGACGCGATACAGGGATTGCGTCCGCTTCAGGAGAGCGACGGCGAAGCGATCGGCCGCCAGCTCTTGCCCCTGGATTCCCTGCCACTGTTCCGGGGACGCGGTCAGCTGCGGCGTGTCGGGCCCGGGCGTGTGATGCAAGGCGAGGTGGCCGAGCTCGTGGGCGATCGTCGCCATCAATTGGTCCGCCGGCATCCTGAGCGCGCCCTCGGTGAGGAAGAGGGTGAAGTAGAGGCACGGCGAGGTGGTCGCCGGCGAGCTCCAGACGTTGACGCGATCGGTTCGGACGATCGCAAATCCGATCTTGCAGTCCTTCGCGAGCGCGATCGCTCGCAGGGACGGCAGCTCGAGCGCCATCAGCAAGGGATCGAGGAACTCGGCGACCCGCCGCGATTCGTCCGCCGCCGGGTGCCGGACGGCATAGCCCTGGAGCGTCGGCCCGCAGCCGGCGAGGACGAGCGCGAGCAAAGCGGCGAGAGTGCGTGTCCTCATCTCGCCAGAAGGTAGAATGCAAGACCGACTCCACGCGTAGCCTCGTGAAATCATGGCGCTTCTTCACCGTGGCTTGACCGGACGGCACCTGGCGTGACCGCGTGTCACCGCGGGGGGCGTGCGTGATAATGTTGACTCTTCGAACCTCCGATGAAGGTGCTTCGAACACTCACGGCGATTTCGTATCCGTTCCTGATCTTTGCCGGGCTCGACCTCGTCGGCCCCCGCGCCCTCGCCCTCGTCGTGGCCGTCATCCTCATCACGGGAGGCGTGTTCATCCCGATGCGGGTGAGCGTCGCTCACGTCTCCTGGCTGATGCTCGCTGCCGCCGTCCTGCTGGGCGTGGCGATCGTGGCGGGACTCCTCAACGATGGGCGGCTCTTCCTCTTCGTCCCGGTGCTGATCAACGGGGCACTCCTGATCGCCTTCGGGAGGACGCTCGTGAAGGGCCCGTCGATCGTCGAGGTCTTCGCGCGACTGCGCGGGCGGAACCTGCCGGAGGAAGAAGTGCTCTATTGCCGGCTCGTCACCGGTATCTGGTGCGTGGTCTTCGTGCTCAACGGCGCACTCACGCTCGCCCTCGCCCTCTATGCGAGCCTGGCGTGGTGGACGTTGTACACCGGGGCGCTGTCCTACATGCTGATCGGAATGGTTTTCGCGACGGAGCTGGTCTACCGCTATTGGCGGTTTCGCCCGTACGATGGGTCCATCACCGATCCTCTCTTTCGCAGGATCTTTCCGCCACGAGGCGACGGATGACGCCCCGGGCACCTGAGGCAGGCCACCCACGGAGCGCGCCGGGCTCGCGGCCCCCGTTGCAATGAATCGCGATCCGCGCCAGGTGTCGCCACACCCCATCCTCAGGGAGTACTACCAGGACGAGACCCAGCGCCGGCGCTTCCTCACGCAGATCTTCGACGACACCGCCTCCCACTACGACCGCATCGCCGGGCTCATGTCGTTGGGCTCGGGGGCTTGGTACCGCCGCTTTGCGCTGCGACGCGCCGGGCTCACGAAGGGGATGAAGGTCCTCGACGTCGCCGTCGGAACGGGCGCCGTCGCCAGCGCCGCAGCGGGCATCGTGCGCCCATCGGGCGCGGTGACGGGCCTGGACCCGAGCGCTGGAATGCTCGGCCAGGCGCGCCGGAAGCTCGGCATCTCGCTCATTCAGGGGGTGGCCGAGCGGCTGCCCTTCCGCGAAGGAGCCTTTGACTTCCTCAGCATGGGATACGCGGTCCGTCACGTCGTGGACCTGCGGCACACGTTCGGCGAGTACTTCCGCGTGCTGAGGTCGGGCGGCGTCCTGCTCATCTTGGACTTCGCCCGCCCGCGCTCACGCGTCGGCCTCGGTCTCGGGCGCTTCTACCTCGGCCGCGCGGTCCCCTGGATGGCCCGCCTCAGCTCCGGCAGCAAGGAGGCGCAGATCTTGACGCACTACTGCTGGGACACCCTGGAGACCCTCGTGCCTCGCGAGACGATCATGGCCGCGATCGCCAGCAGTGGGTTCGAAGACGCCAAGGGCAGGAGCTGGTTCGGGCTGCTGAGCGAGTACGTCGCCCGCAAGCCCTGAGCTCAAGCGCGCTCCTGGGGAGCGTCGGCCCGGCGCCCGCCACCAGCACCCGCAGTCATCGCGCCATTTGAGCTCCGGGCCGTGGCCACCAGCCTCCGACGGACCACGCGCCGGACCTCCGTCAAATCGAACGGCTTCGTCAGGACCGGCACGCCGGTCGACTCGAGAAAGCGCTGCTTCTCGGCGTCCAGCACGTCCCCGGTGACGAAGATGATCCGCCGTTGAAGCTCGGGGAAGTGTCGCTCCAGTTTGCGGTAGAGCTCCATGCCGTCCATGACGGGCATCTTCGTGTCCGATATCACGAGGTCGTACCCGCGCCGCTCGAGTCGGCGGAGCGCGTCCGCGCCGTTCTCCGCAGTCTCGGTCTGGTAGCCGTCGCGCTCGAGCGCCTCCACCAGGATCGCGGCGATCTCGGGCTCGTCGTCGACGACGAGAATGGTCTTCGGACCCGCCGGCGCTGGCGCCTCCGCGGCGTCTGGCGCGGCCACGACGGCGGGCAGCGGAAGCACAGGCAGCCTGATCAGGAACGTCGTGCCCTCTCCGGGCTCGCTCTCGACGCCGATGGTGCCGCCATGCTCCTCGACGATGCCCCGGCAGAGCGACAGCCCCAGCCCCGTCCCCTCGCCGGGCGGCTTCGTGGTGAAGAAGGGCTCGAAGATCTTGGCCCGGATCTCGACCGGGATCCCCGGCCCGGTGTCGGCGATGGCGAGGCGGACCTGCTGCCCCGTGCGATCCCGCCCGGTGGTGATGGTGAGCCGGCGGGGCGAGCCACTGTGGCGCATCGCCTGGTGGGCGTTCGCCACGATGTTGACCAGCACCTGGTGGAGCTGGTGCCCGTCCGCCCAGAGCACGGGCAGATCCTCGGCGAGGGCGAGGGAGACCGCGACGTCGCCGGTCTTCAGCTCGTACGCCAGCAGCTCCACCACCTCCTGCACCACCTGGTTGAGCTGCACCTCGCCTCGTTCTGGTACCCGCCGGCGCGCCAGCGCCAGGAAGTTCCGCACGATGCGGACGCAGCGGCGGGCGGCCTCGTCGATCTTCTGCGCGCGCCGGCCCACCACGGGGTCGCTCGCCGTGCCGCGGAGAAGCTGCGCGTGGCCGGTGACCACGGCCAGGGGGTTGTTGAGCTCGTGGGCCACGCCCGCCAGGAGCGAGCCCATCGTCGCGACCTTCTCGCTCTGGAGGAGCTGTTCGGTGCGCTCGCGGACGGTCTGCTCGAGCGAGCGGTTCTGGCGGTCGAGCGCGAAGTAGAGCTTGCCGTTCTCGACCAGAAGGACGATGAGCACGAAGCTGGCCGCCAGGAGCCCATAGATTCGTCCCGCGTAGAAGCCGACGTCGAAACGCCCGGCGTTGAGGACCGCGGCCAGAGCGATATCGAAGAGCCACGAGGACATCGCCACCATGAGCCACAGGTCGAGCACCGCGTGCGGCCGTCGCCACCAGAGGATCACCAGCGCCAGGAGGCTCAGCCCCCAGGCGCTCGAGACGACCGTGATCATCGCCGGTGTGTACTGGTTCCCTCGCATGATGGCAGGGAGCGAGTCCTGGCCGGCGGTGGCGAGGATCGTGAACGCGCACACGGTGACGAGCATCGCCCCAACGCTGCCGAGGACGGCGACCTGGGGACGGCCGCGTGTCCTCAACTCGCGCCCTGGATCCTTCAGCCACGCGTACGCGATGACGAAGAGAGGGAATCCGCCGTGCCAGAACATATACAACCAAGCCGTGCTCTGAGGCCCTGCGCCAAGCAGACCGGTTGGCGAGAACAGGCCGGGGAAGGTGAGCATGTGCGAGACGGCCATGACGCCCGTGAACAGGTAGCCGCTGGCCAACACCAACAGCGCCCGCGAGCGCAAGAAGGCGAACTGACCGAACAGCAAGACGGCCGTGATCAGATCGTTGATCGCGAGCGCCGATTGATACATCGGGATGAAGGCCAGGACGGGCGCGAACGGAAACCTGGCGAACGGCACCACGGTGAGGAAGATCGCCGTAGACACCAGCACGACCGTGAGCGCGAGCCGGCGCTCGCCGCGCCCCACGGGCAGGGTCGACAGGAACACCCGGTCTCCGTCTGCTGTCTCGAGGCCCATTCCCCCTCCTGCGGACGAATCGTTCCGGGGAAGACTGAGCAACGGCCGTGCCAACTGCTACCAGAACCTTTCTGTATGTCTCGGCGCGCCGCGACACACTCAGTCGTGGGCCAGCGGTGGCTCGTCGGCCCCTCGAGTGTCGCGTCTCCTGATGAGAGGCCGACGCGTCGTGCCACACGTGGTGACGATGTGGCCCGGAGGTCTAGCGGAGACAAGGCCATTGAGGTTTAATCGCACAGGACGACGCGAGCGATTCTGGAGGGGGACGACCATGGCCACGAAGAAGTCGACGAAGAAATCAACCACGACGCCTCGGAGAGTCACCGCTAAATTCCTGGGCGCTTTCGCGAGCGCCTGGAACCGGCATGACGTTGACGGGCTCATGAAGTTCATGACCGACGACTGTGTATTTGAGGCGAGTGCCGGGTCCGAAGTCTGCGGCACCAGATTCGAAGGGCGTGAGCACGTGCGGAAGGGGTATGCCGAGGTGTTCGCGACGTTCCCCGACGCCCACTGGGGCGGCGCGCGCCATTTCATCAGCGGGAACCACGGCGTCTCGGAGTGGACGTTCACGGGAACCCGGGCTGGCGGCGTTCGCGTGGAAGTGACCGGCTGCGACCTGTTCACCTTCAAGAATGGGAAGATCGCGATCAAGAATTCCTACCGGAAGCAGCGGACGATGTAATCGGCGCGGTGCGCCGCTCGCGCGCGGTGGTGGTGACCCCGGCGGGATTCGAACCCGCGATCTCGACCTTGAAAGGGTCGCGTCCTAGGCCAGGCTAGACGACGGGGTCGCGCTCGCCAGTATACCCGACCTACGGGCTCACGCTGAGGTTCCGGTGGCGCAGCCAGAAGTAACCACCCATCGTCGTGGCCGCCAGCGTGTTGGCGACGAGCACGGCCGGCCACGCGAGCGCGTGCAGGACGGGCTCGGCGAACAGCATCGCCGCCGCGATGAACCCGAACTCGAAGAACACGAAGAGCATGAGGATCCCGAAGCCGATGTTCGGATGGCCCTCGATGTAGCCGAGGAGCCGCGCGACGGCGCCGCCGATCGCGAGGAACACGAGGGCGTGGACCCAGGTGAACATCCCCACCATCTCGAGATCGGGCAGGATCTCGGCGAGCGGTGGCCCGGCGCCGCGGCGGAAGAGCGCCGAGCCGAGCACGGTCGGCGTGTAGAGCGGCCGGCCTGCGAGCGCGTCCACGATGAGGAACCAGAGAGCGACGGTCGCCGCGCCGATGAGGCCGGCGAGCATGCCCTCCTGGACGAGCGACACGGTGCGGGACTCGGGGGTGGTCGAAGCAGTCGCGCCGGTATGAGTGGTCATCACCCTCTCCTTTCCGGGTGTCTGAGCCGACCCTGGAACGACAGTTGCGTGATTATACCGCCGCGCGCGTCCCTACGGCGATTCGCCCCGGCCGAGCCCGAAGCGGAAGTTGCTGACGCTCACGCGGAAGGCCGTCGTCCCGCGCACGTTGGGAACGCGCGCGCTGAATTCGGCGGAGCGTCGGGTGGGGATCTGCGGGGCGACGAAGGCGATGCCGCGCGCGAGGATCTTGCCGGAGGCGTCCACCGCGGCGGCGGTGACATAGACGTCCAGGGCGTCCTGGGACGACTCGTTCACAACCACCCCGGCCAGCTCGACGTGGGTCGGGCCGGTCTTCTCGACGCTCCAGGTGACGCGGAAGTTCGCCTGGGCCAGGGTGTGATCCGCGCGGAGCAGCGGGGCGGCGAGCGCCGCGAGAACGAGGACCAGCGGGAGCCACGGAGATGTCGCGGGGGTTCGGATGGCCACGGTCGCGGTATTATACGGCACCCCGTCGCGCGCCGACGGGTCAGAACGCCAGACGGACGCCCGCCCGAACGAGGCGAGGCGCGCCGATCGAGACCACGCCCTCGCTCGTGCGCCCGGTCGAGTAGGTCGTGTCGAGGATGTTCTCGACGCCGGCGAAGCCCTCGACCCACGGGGCGAATCGCCGCGAGACGAACAGGTCGAAGACGGTGTAGCTGCCGAGCGGGAGCGTGTTCTGATCGTCCTCGAACTGGCCGCCGACGTACCGGGCGGTCGCCTGGACGTCGACGATGACCGGATTCTGGTAGCGCACCGAGAGCGCGGCAGCGTGCTCGGGCACCTGCGCGAGCCGGTTGCCCTCGAGGGCCGGCTGGTTCTTCGAACGAACCACATGCGCCTCGCTCACGAGGTGGCTCGCGAGCACCCGCCATTCACGCACGGGCGCCCACTCGAGCTCGGTCTCGAAGCCACGGATCCGCGCGAGGTCGAGGTTCTGGCGCTGGCGGCACGTGGTGCCCACGGGGCAGTCGGGCGCCCGTGACGTGAGCGTGACGTTGGCGATGAGGTCCTGCACCTCGTTCCAGAACCCCGTCACGCGCGCCTCGAAGGGCCCCAGGCGCTGCTGGAGGCCCACCTCACC
>QHSZ01000217.1 GCA_003220595.1 Candidatus Rokuibacteriota bacterium
CTTGTGCTCGAGCGCGCCCTCGAGGACGTAGGAGAGGATCTCCATGTCCCGGTGGCCGTGCGTGGGGAAGCCCTGGCCCGGCTGGACACGGTCCTCGTTGATGACGCGCAGCCCACGGAAGCCCATGTGCGCAGGGTCGTGGTAGTCCGCGAACGAGAACGTGTGGCGCGTGTCGAGCCAGCCGTGGTCGAAGCGGCCGCGCTCCCCTGCCTGTCGCACCGTAATCATGTGTCCTCCCGCGATTTTCGATGCATGGCCCGGCTCAGGGGCTTCGCAGGCTCCTGGCGGCTGGCGCGCGGGCGTTTCCTCAGGCTCCTGGCGTCATCCTGACCAAGGTCCTGACCGATCCTTGACACCGAAACTGCCGGGCCCACCTTGCGTCTTAAGGACTAAGGGAAAGCCCAACGCAATATCAGGGTTTTCAGGAATCGAAGCCGTGGCAAGGGGCTTGCTACAATGACGTTCGACATGGGGGATCTGCTGCAGCGCGCGATGGGCTTCTGGCGCTCCCGCCGTCAGCCTCGGCACGCGCTCGCGCTGGCGGGCGGGGGGGTCATCGGTGGCATGTACGAGGTCGGCGCCGTCGCAGCGCTCGAGGAGCGGCTCAACGGCAGCAGCTACTTCCAGGTCTACGTCGGCTGCAGCGCGGGCGCCGTCGTCGGCTCGCTGCTCGCCAACGGCGTGCGCGCCTCCGAGATCTTCCGCATCGTCGACCAAGACCTCGACGACCCGTTGAACTTCCGCCGGAGCGCCGTGTACGCCGCGGACTCGTTCCGCCACGCGGCGGGCCGGTTCGGGCGACTCCTCTGGGCTGTCGGCAAGAACGCCGTGAAGGGCTGGCGGGGCTCCGTCCCCGACATGCTCGCCCAGGCCGAGCGCGACCTGCCCTCCGGCTTCTTCTCGCTCGCGGCGCTCGAGCGGTTCATGCGCGACGCCTTCGAGAAGCGCGGCCTGCGCAACGCCTTCGGTGAGCTCGAGCCCACGCTGCTCATCCCGGCGATCGAGCTCGAGCGCGCCCAGCGCGTGGTCTTCGGCAAGGACGAGCTCCGCGACGTGCCGATCAGCCAGGCGGTGGCGGCCTCGTCGGCGATCCCCGGCTTCTTCGAGCCCTACGAGATCAACGGCCGCGACTACGTGGACGGCGGCGTCGGCTTCAGCGGCCACGCCGACCTCGCCGCCGAGGAGGGCGCGAGCGTGGTCGTCGTGATCAACCCGCTCGTGCCGAACTACGAGAAGGGCCTGACGCCCCTCCGGAACCGCGGCCTCTACGCCATCATGGAGCAGGCCGGCCGCATCTACAGCCAGAACCTCCTGCAGCTCGGTCTCGCGACGCTGCGGGTGAAGTACCCGCGGACCGAGTTCTTCCTGATCCAGCCCTCGCAGGCGGACGCGCCGATGTTCGGGCCGTCCATGGGCTTCGACGCGAGCCGCGCCGCGCTCCGCTTCGGCTACCAGTCCACGCGCGAGTGGCTCGACGGGCAGGGCGCACCGCTGCTCCGCCGCCTCCAGTCGGTCCTCCAGGCCGAGGGCTAGACGCCCGCCCCGCTCTCCCGTCCCCGACCGCCGGCCGATCCGCGTCAGCGCCGGCCCCCAGCGAGCTTCGCCGACTCCGGGAGCGCGCGTAACCGTCCCATGGCGGCGACGCCGAATGCTGGACCGACGGCGAGGGCCGCGAAGGCCCAGGGCCAGCCGGCGACGCGCACGAGGGGCGGGACCAGCCAGATCGAGGCCATCGTGAGGGCGAAGCCGGCGCACGTCTGGGTCGTGAGCGCCGTGCCCACGTAGGCCGCCGGCGAGAGCTCGGTGATCGCCGTCGAGAACTGTGCGGAGTCGGCGATGACGGTGACCCCCCACACGATCGCGAGCGCGAGCGTCAGGAGCGGGGGGCCGCCGAAGGTGAAGCCCGTGACGAGCGCGCACGCGCCCGAGAGCGCCATCGCCGCCATCGTCAGCGTCGTGCGGCCCCAGCGGTCGGAGACGACGCCGCCCACCCAGCAGCCGACGGCGCCCGCCGCGACCACCACGAACGTCGCGGCCGGCGCGTTGAGCCCGGCGTAGCTCCCGCCGCCGCGCGCGGCGAGGCTCTCGGCGAGGAAGACGCCGATCCACGCCCACATCGCGTAAAGCTCCCACATGTGGCCGAGGTACCCGAAGCAGGCGAGCCGCGGGCCGCGCTCGCTGAAGACCGCCCACGCCATCTTGAGGTCGAAGCGCGCCGCGGGGAAGCGGTGGGGGCCCTCGGTCACGAAGAGCTGGACGATGACGGCGCCCACCGCGGCGAGCGCCGAGGCGACGAGGAGCGTCCCGCGCCAGGGCAGCTCGGTGAGGCCGCGCACCAGATGGGGCGTGGCCGAGCCCACCGTGAGCGCGCCGATCAGGATCCCGATCGCCAGGCCCCGGCCCTCGCGGAACCACGTCGCCATGATCTTCATCGCGGGCGGGTAGGCGCCCGCCATCGCGACGCCCGTGACGAAGCGGAGGACGAGGGCCGGGCCGAGGCTCTCGACCGCGAGCGCCAGCGCGCCGTTGGCGACGACGCCGAGGACGATGCTCGCGGTCATCAGGGCGCGGGGCGAGCAGACATCGGGGAGGTTGGCGAGCGCGCTCGCGAGCGTGCCCACGATGAAGCCCGCCTGGACGGCGATCGTGAGGCCGGCGCGGCCCCCGTCGCCGAGCGCCCACTCGCGCGAGAGCGCGGGCAGGACCGCGGCGGCGCTGAACCAGAGGCCGAGGGCGGCCAGCTCGGCGAGCGAGAGCAGCGTGAGCTGCCGCCAGGCCGGTGTCACGGGCGCCGCTACTCGATGACGCCCTTCTCGCGGAGCCGCCCGATGTCGGCGGCGCCGAGCCCCAGGTCCTTCAGGACCGCCGCGGTGTGCTCGCCCGGGAGCGGCGCCGCGCTACGGATCGAGCCCGGCGTGTCGGAGAGCTTGATCGCGATGCCGATCTGCCGGACGCGGCCGTGGGTCGGGTGCTCGACGTCCACGATCATCTGGCGGTGGTTGAGCTGCGGGTCCCGCACCATCTCGTCGATCTCGTAGACCTTGCCGACGCAGACGTCGGCCCGCACGAGGCGCTCGTACCACTCGTCGCGGTCGCGCGTCCGGATGATCGCCTCGATCTCGCGGCGCGCGGCCTCCTCCTCGGCGTTGGCGGCACGCACGAACTGATCGTTCGTGCGCGCGAAGCGCGCGAGCTCCGGGCGCTCGATCGCCTTGCAGAAGTTCTCCCAGAGCCACGGCTCGGTGCAGCCGATCGTCAGGAGCTTGCCGTCGCGCGTCTCGTAGATCGCGTAGTAGGGGTAGGAGCCGCCGAGAAACCCTTCGCCGCGCCGGGGCGCGATCCCGTCCGAGAAGAAGAAGCGCATGTTCGGCGTCGCCGCGAGCAGGGACACGCTCGTGTCCAGGTAGGCGACGTCCACGTGCTGGCCGCGCCCGGTGCGCTCGCGCGCGAAGAGCGCGAGCACGATGCCGAGGGCGCCGTGCAGGCTCGCCCCCGCGTAGTCGGCGACCAGGTTGAGCGGGATCACGGGCTTGCGGCCGGGCTCGCCGATCAGGTTCAGCACGCCGGCGAGCGAGAGGTAGTTCATGTCGTGCGCCGGGTAGTCCTTGTACGGGCCGTCCTGGCCGAAGCCCGAGAGCGAGCAGTAAACGAGGCGCGGGTTGAGCTTCCGGAGGGTCTCGTAGTCGGCACCGAGCCGCTTCATCACGCCCGGGCGGAAGCCCTCGACGACGACGTCGGCAGCCGCGGCGAGCCTCCGGAAGATCTCCTGGCCGTCGGCCGACTTCATGTTGAGGCTCATCGAGCGCTTGTTGCGGTTGGTGAAGGTGTGGAGCGTGCGCCGGACCCACTCGGCGTCGCTCGGCCGGTCGGGCTCGGGGGTCTCGATCTTCAAGACGTCGGCGCCCACGTCGGCCAGCATCATGCCCGGCAGCTCCGCCGGCGGCACCCGCGCCAGCTCGAGAATTTTGATCCCGTCGAGCACGCCCATTCGTCTCTCCTTGGTGATCGAGGCCGGTCAGTCGAGGTCGCCTACGAGGCGTGAGGTCAGTGTGCGGATGTCGGGAATGTCCTCGAGGTGCTCGAGCATGGCGGCGACGCCCTCCGCCTCGTCGCGGGAGAGCGCCCGCGTCGCACAGGCGAGGAACTTCGCGTGCAGGGCCTCGCGCGAGAGCGGGGCGTCGGCGTGGCCCTGGGCGCCGCGCGGCGGCGAGGCGAGCTTCGTGCCGTCGGCGAGCCGCACCGTGACGCGCGCCCACGCGTGCTGCTCGAGGCCGTCCGGCAGCGCGGGATCCACGACCATCACGACCTGCTCCATGAGGCGGCGCACCTCGGCGTCGCGCACGGGGCCGTCCTCGAACGATGCGAGGTCGACGCGCCCGGCGCCGAGCGCGGCGGCCGCGCAGAACTGCATCGAGAACTTCCGCTCGAGGGCGGTGGCGGGGTGCCGGTGCGCCAGGACGTCGGGGACCACGCGATTCACGCCCACCTCGACCGCTGCGACGTCGCCGGGGCGGATGCCGTGCCGCGCGCGCAGCTCGAGGAGGGCGTCGATCGCCGAGTGGGTGAGCGCGCACGAGGGGTAGGGCTTCACGGCGATCCCGGAGGCCAGGAGCTGCCACGTGCGGCCGAGGGCGTCGAGCGCGGGCTCGAGTCTGCCGGCGCCGCCGAACGCGGCGACGTAGCCCTGCGGGCCCTCGAGCGCCGTCTCGGACGCCGTGAGCCCCTCGCGCGCGAGCTGCGCGGCCAGGAGCCCACCGCGCGCCGCGTGGCCCGCGTGGTAGGGCTTGGTCATCGAGCCGAAGTTCTCCTTGAGCCCGGAGGCGTGCGAGGCGGCGATGGCGAGCGCGTGGCGCGTCTGGGTGACGTCGAGCCCGAGCAGACGCGCCGCGGCCGCGGCGCAGCCGAGCGTGCCGATGGACGATGTCGCGTGCCAGCCCCGGGTGTAGTGCTCGGGGTTGAGGGCGCGGCCGAGCGTCGTGGAGATCTCGAAGCCAACGACGTAGGCCAGCACGACCAGGCGGCCGTCGGCCGTCTCGGCCTCGCCGGCGGCCAGCGCGGTCGCAAGCAGCGGCACGCTCGGGTGGCCCATGAGCGCGAAGTTCGTGTCGTCGAAGTCGTGAGCGTGACCGGCCGTGCCGTTGGCGAGCGCCGCCCAGCCGGGCGCGGTCGCGAGCCGCGTACCGACGACCGTCGCGAGCGGCACCCCGCCCTCGGCACGCGCCACCTGCCGCACGGCGCGCGCCGCGGGCTCGGCGGCGCCGGCGAGCATCACGCCGAGCGTGTCGAGCGCGGCCAGCCGCGCGCGAGCGACGGCCTCGGGCGGGCAATCCTCGAGCGTCGTCTTGACGGTGAACTCCG
>QHSZ01000218.1 GCA_003220595.1 Candidatus Rokuibacteriota bacterium
GCGTCGTCGGGCGTGCCGGCGAAGATGATCTCGCCGCGCTCGATGACGTAGAGCCTGGTCGTGTACTCGGGAACGTGGTGGATGTTGGACTCGGCGATCAGGATCGAGTGGCCGAGCGTGGTGATCGCCGCGATGCCCTCGGCCACGCTCGGGATGATCGCCGGCGAGAGCCCCTCGAACGGCTCGTCGAGCAGCAGCATCTCGGGATCGAGCGCGAGCGCGCGGGCGATGGAGAGCATCTTGCGCTCGCCGCCGCTCATCTCGGGGCCCTTGCGGGCCCGATAGCCGCGGAGCACGGGAAAGACGCCGTACGCGAGCTCGAGGCGCTCCGCCGCGGGACGGCCGCCCGGGCGCGTCCACGTCGCGATCTCGATGTTCTCGGCGACGGTGAGGTCGGCGAAGATGCCGCTGTCCTCGGGCGCCCAGCCGAGCCCCAGCCGGGCGATCTCGTGGGTGCGGCGGCCGTGGATCGGCTGTCCGCGGAACTCGACCCGCCCTGCCTGCGGCCGCAGGTAGCCCATGATCGTCCGCAGCGTCGTGGTCTTGCCGGCGCCGTTCCGGCCGACGAGGCAGACGACCTCACGCGCGCCGACCGCGAGCGACACGGAGCGCAGGATGTGGCTCGCCTGGATGAAGACGTCGACCGCGCCGACCGTCAGCATGCGGAGGCTCAGCGCGAGGGCACCCGGCGGCCGATCACCGTGTCGATCAGCCGCTGGTCCGCCTGGATCGCCGCCGGGGGCGCGTCGGCGAGCACCTTGCCCTGGTGCAGCGCGATGATGCGGTCCGAGTAGGCGAAGACGATGTCCATGTCGTGCTCCACCTGGATGATCGCCTGGAGCCCGATCCGCCGGGAGGCGGCGACGAGGATCTCCATGATCGCCGTCTTGTCGGAGGTGCTCACCCCGGACGTCGGCTCGTCGAGGAGGATGATGTGCGGGCGCAGGGCGAACGCCGCCGCGACGTCCAGGAGCTTCTTGTCCCCCTGGGGGAGCTGCCGCGCCGGGACGCCGCGCCTCGCGCCGAGGCCGAACAGCTCCGCGACCTCGAGCGCCTCCGCGTGCACGTCGCGGTCGCGCGCCAGCGACGCGAAGAGCCGCGTGCCGCGTCCGAGCCGCGCGACGACCGCGGCCTGCAGCGTGTCGAGCACGGTGAGCTCGGGGAAGATCTGCACGAGCTGGAAGGATCGGGCCATGCCGAGCCGCGCCAGGCGCGCAGGGCCGATGCCGCCCACGTCGCGGCCCCTGAAGCTCACGCGGCCCGCGCTCGGGCGGAGGACACCGGTGAGGATGTTGATGAGGGTGGACTTGCCCGCGCCGTTCGGCCCGATGATCGAGACGAATTCGCCGGCGCCGACGCCGAGGCTCACTCCGTCGAGCGCGCAGAACTTCCCGTAGAACTTCCGGAGCCCCTCGGCGCGGAGGATCATGCGCCCGACACGCGCATGGGGCGCCGTCGCCGCGCGGCGAGCCCCATGAGCCCGCCCGGGGCGAAGATGACGATGGCGGCAAGGATCGCCCCGAAGACGAGTCGCCAGTAGGGGACGACCGACATCACCCAGTTCTGGAGGTAGATGAAGACGAAGGCGCCGAGCACCGGCCCGAAGAAGCTGGCGAACCCGCCGAGCAGTGTCATGAACACGATGTTCCCGGAGTGCGTCCAGTAAAGAAGCGTCGGGTCCACGTTGCCGGTCGGCGGACCGAGCAGCGCGCCGCCGACCGCCGCGTAGACCGCGGAGAGCATGAAGGCGAGCCAGCGGTACCGGGTGACGTCGATGCCGAGGCTCTCGGCCTTCGCGGGGTTGTCGCGGATCGTCTTGAGGCACAGGCCGAACGGCGAGTGCACGATGCGCCACATGCAGAGCGCCGCGACGGAGAGCACCGCCAGCGAGTAGTAATAGTAGGGCCCGACGAGGTAGTCGGTCTTCGGCATCGCCTCGAGGCTCCACCCGAGGAGCGCCGGCCGCAGGAACGGTAGGCCCTCGTCGCCTCCGGTGAGCCGGTAGAACTTCAGGACGAACGTGTAGAAGACCATCCCGAAGGCCAGCGTGAGCATGCCGAAGTAGATCTTCACGTACCGCACGCAGAGCGCCGCGACGGGCGCCGCTACCAGGGCGCCGAGGCCGCCAGCGGCGAGGAGGATGACCTCCAGCGAGCGGACCTTGAGCGGGCCGGTGAGGAACGCGCCCGCGTACGCGCCGATCCCGATGAAGAGGGCGTGGCCGAACGACAGGAGCCCGGCGTACCCGAAGAGGAGGTTGAGCCCGAGCAGGACCACCGCGTACGCCATGAACGGCAGCATGAGCAGCACGTGGTAGGTCGGCGCCACGAGCGGGGCGAGCGCGACGCCGACCACCGCCGCGCCCAGGACGAGCCGCGCGGTCACGCCGCGGCTCCGCCGAACAGCCCGCGGGGCCGCAGCACCAGCACCGCGAT
This sequence comes from Candidatus Rokuibacteriota bacterium, assembly GCA_003220595.1. GTDB lineage: Bacteria > Methylomirabilota > Methylomirabilia > Rokubacteriales > CSP1-6 > AR19. The sequence goes on from QHSZ01000218.1 coordinate 2,436, forward strand.
CACGATGAAGTAGATCAGGAGCATCTCGAGCTCGGGGTAGACGGAGATCGCGATCGCGCGGAGCACGCCGACGACGAGCGCGCCGACGAAGGCGCCGCGCATCGAGCCGAGGCCGCCGATGACGACGACGGCGAAGGCCTCGACGATCAGCTCGATCCCCATCTCGCTCATCGCCGCCGTCGCTGGGATCACGAGCGCGCCGCCGAGCGTGCCGAGCGCGGTGCCCAGCGTGAACACCCGGGCGTAGACGCGCCGCAGGTCGACGCCGAGGGCCTCGACCATCTCGCGGTTGTCGGCCGCGGCGCGGATGATGCGGCCGAACGTGGTGCGCGTCAGGAGCCCGCCGATGAGGAGCGCGATGACGAGGCTCGCGGCGATGACGATCAGGTTGTAGACCGGCGCGGTCGCGCCGAGCACGCGCACCTGACCGTAGGTCAGGTAGAGGGCGGAGGTGGACTGGGGCGACGTGCCCCACGTCAGGCGGATCGCGTCCTCCATCATGAGGACGACGGCGAACGTGAGCAGGAGCTGGAACGCCTCGTCGCGGTCGTAGACGAAGCGGAGGAGGCCGCGCTCCACCACGAAGCCGATCGCGCCCACCGCGAGGCCGGCGAGGGCCAGCGGCAGGACGAACAGCGCGGCCGGCCCGCCGGCGCTCGTGTACCAGGAGACCGCCGACACGCCGACGTAGGCGCCGAGCGCGTAGAAGGAGCCACACGCGAGGTTGAAGATCTTCTGCACGCCGAAGACGACCTGGAGCCCCGCGGCGACGAGGAAGAGGATGCTGGCGTGGAAGATCCCGCTGAGCAGGACGTTGACGCCGTGAGCGGTCAGATTTTCCAGCTGTTGATCCAGTCGAAGAGCTTCGCGCCCGCGGGCTTCATGGCCGTCCTGGTGGACACGACCTCGAGCGGGCTCAGCGTGACGAAGTCGTAGGGGTTCTTGTGGGTCGTCAGGCCCTGGTAGAAGTTGCACATCTGGACGTGGTCCTCGCGCCAGCTCCGCCTGCCGGAGAGCGATTCGACCTCGATGCCTTCGAGGGCCTTCACGACGGCCGCGCGCGAAGGCCACGTCGTGCCGCCGCCCGCGGCCTTCTCGACCGCCGCCCGGTACGACTCGGCGTTGAAGTAGGCGTGGTCGCACTCGTAGGGCGGGTACTCGTTGTACTTCGCCTTGTACTCGCGCACGAACTGCCTGAGGAGCGCCGAGCCGTTCGGATCGTCGAAGTACATCGTGTTGTAGCCGAGGAGCAGCCCCTCGGGCGTGAACTCCTTCTTCAGCGAGTCGTGGACGCCGCCCGCGGTGGTGAACACGCCCTTCATGGTCTTGAAGAGGCCGACCGCGGCCGCCTGCTTCATGAGGATCGTCGCGTCGCCCGACCAGAACGAGCACATGAGGAGGTCGGGCTTGGCCTGCTGGATGGCGGCAATGTGCGCGGTGAAGTCGGTCACGCCGAGCTTGGGGAAGAGCTCGAGCACGAACTTCACGTCCGGGATGTAGCGCTTGAGGACCGCTTGGTAGGACTCCCAGCAGTCGTGACCGTACGAGTAGTCGTTGCCGATGCCCGCGACGGTCTTGATGCCCTTGAAGTACTTCGGCGTCAGGATGCCGGCGACGATCGCCTCGACCTCGTTGTCGACGCTCTTGAAGGCCCACTTCGGGCTGGGCATGGTCTCGTCCACGCCCTTCTGCGTCGTGCCGTCCCACGAGAGCCACGGGGTGCCGAGGTCCTCGGCCACCGGCCCGAGCGCGAGCGTCACGCCCGTCGAGATACCGCCCAGCACGGCCTCGACCTTGTCCTGGAGGACGAGCTTGCGGTAGCGCTCGACGGTGTCCTTGGGGTTCGACTCTTCCTCGACGACGAGCTGCACGGGGCGCCCCAGGATCCCGCCGGCCTTGTTGACGCGCTCGAGCCACCACTCGGTGCCGCGGAGGCCGGCGGTCCCCACGGGCGCGGCGATGCCCGCGCGGATGGCGAGGACGCCGAGCTTCACCGGTGCCGCCTGGGCGCGGGTCGGGCCTGCGTCGAGACCGGCGCCCGCCGCGACCGCGGCGCCGCCGACGAGCTTCACGAAGTACCGCCGAGTGGTGATCATCGCGGACCTCCCGTTGGGCTGAGCGACGCGCGCATTCTAATGCGTGGGGGCGGCCCGCGGCTAGATCATCGGAGGGGGCCTCGACGGCCCCCTCCGAGCCTCCCCCAGGAAGGGTTGCGCGGGCGGAGCCCGCGCTCGAACGGTGTTTACTCCGACACGCTCTCGAGGCAACGCGCCGGCCGTGCGCAGCGGCCGCCGGGCTTGCCGAAGCCCTCGCGCCGCAGGACGTCGGCGACGTTCCGGCCGCCGACGTACACGTCGGCGACGGTGCGCCCGTAGACGTCCTCGGCCCGCGGCATGATGGTGACCGGCCCCTCGCGGAGCAGCTCGGCGAGGCGGCTGGCCGCCGCGCGCGCGCCGGGCCGGCCGAGCTCGGGCGTGTCGATCCCCCGCAGGCGGATCGTCTCCACGCCGGTGTAGAAGGTGTCGCCGTCGTGCACCCGGATCGTCGACGCGGCGACCGTGTGCGGGGGCCCGAG
>QHSZ01000219.1 GCA_003220595.1 Candidatus Rokuibacteriota bacterium
CCTCCAGCGACTCGGGATATGATAGGAGCCCTCGACATGCACGTACGCTTCTGGGGTACTCGTGGGTCGATCGCCGCGCCCGGGCCGAAGACGGCCGTGTACGGCGGCAACACCTCCTGCGTCGAGGTCCGGGCCTCCGACGGCACCGTGATCGTCCTCGACTGCGGCACGGGCGCGCGCGAGCTCGGCCTGCATCTCTCGCGGACCCTGTCG
>QHSZ01000224.1 GCA_003220595.1 Candidatus Rokuibacteriota bacterium
CCGGCTCGGGCTGGAGGGCCACGTGCGGCCGGTAGCCGAGACCGCGGGCAGCGACGGCCATGTTCTCGATGGCGCCCCCGAGACCGAGGCGCATCTCGCGTCGGTAGGGATCGATGGTGCCGAGATGACGGGTGGGGTCGGCAAGGAGCTCGACGCGCCGCTCGCCCACGCGGAACAGCCACGGCTGCGAGTTGTGGGGATTGCTCGCCAGGATAGCGGCGGCCACGAGCGCCAGCGGGCCCTGATGACGGCGGTCGCGCCAGTCTCGCCAGGGCTCGAACGCCGGCCCCCCGTAGAGGTCTCCCAGCGAGCCCTGCTGCCATGCGCGAACGCCCAGACCGCCGGCGACCACGACGATGGCTCCACCGGCGGCCAGGCCGGTGGTCCGGAGGAACCGACGACGGGTCGGCCGGGGGTCTACGGCGTCGGCGGGCGCGTGAGGCGGGCGAGCCCGTCCATGTAGGGCCGGAGTGCCCGCGGGATCGTGACGCTGCCGTCGGCCTCCTGGTAATTCTCGAGGACGGCGATGAGCGAGCGGCCGACCGCCAGACCCGAGCCGTTCAGGGTGTGGCAGTGCTCGGCCTTGCCGCGCTCAGGCTTGTAGCGGACGTCCACCCGGCGGCCGCCGAAGTCGGCGTAGTTCGAGCACGAGGAGATCTCGGTGTACTTCCCGGCCGCCGGGCGCCACACCTCGATGTCGTAGCCCTTCGCCGCGCTGAAGCCGACATCTCCCGTACACCGCTCGACGACGCGGTAAGGCAGCTCCAGGCGCCGCAGGACCTCCTCCGCGTTCGCCACCATCGACTCCAGCTCCTCGTAGGATTGCTCCGGCGTCGTGATCTTCACGAGCTCGACCTTGTCGAACTGGTGCTGGCGGTAGATCCCCTTCATGTCCTTGCCGTATGTCCCCGCCTCCCGCCGATAGCACGGGGTGAACGCCGTGTACCGGCGCGGCAGCGTTCGCTCGGGCAGGACCTCGCCGCCATGCAGCGCACTGAGCGAGACTTCGGCAGTCGGGATCAGGTAGAGCGTCCGGCTCTCGTCCGCCTCGACGGTCTTGAAGAGCTGCTCCTCGAACTTGGGGAGCTGGCCGGTCTTGAGCATCGTCTCAGCGTTGACGAGGTGCGGCACCCACAGCTCGGTGTAGCCGTGCTCGCGCGTGTGGAGGTCGAGCATGAACTGGGCGAGCGCTCGCTCGAGGCGCGCGCCGGGCCCCCAGAGGACCGCGAAGCGCGCCTTGGCGATCTTGACCGCACGCGCGAGGTCGAGCAGGCCGAGCGCTTCGCCGAGCTCCTCGTGCGGCTTGGGCGCGAAGCCGAACGCGCGCGGGGTGCCCCAGCGTCGGACCTCGACGTTCTCCTCGTCGCTCTTGCCGGGCGGCACGGAAGGATGGGGGACGTTCGGGACCTGGACCAGCAGCGCCTGGATCGCCTCGTCGACCGCCTTGACCTCGCCGTCGAGCGTCGCGATCCGCTCGCCGACCTCCCGCATCCGCGCCTGCTCGGCGGTCGCGTCCTCACCCCGGCGCTTGGCCTGGCCGATCGCCTCGGAGGCGCGGTTACGCAGCGCCTTGAGCTCCTCGACCTCCGTGAGGAGACGCCGGCGCTCGCCGTCGCGGGCCACGATCTCCCGGATCAGCGCCGCGCCGCCCTTGTCGGCGAGCGCGCGCTCCACCGCGTCGGGCTGCTCGCGGATCAGCCGGAGGTCCAGCACGCCGCTACTGCGCTTCGACGGGCGCCTGCTCGGCCTCGACGCGGGCGACGGAGCCGACGTGGTCGTCGGCGTCCAGCTCGATGATGCGTACGCCCCAGGTGTTGCGGCCCTGGGCGCTGACGTCGGCGGCGTGGAAGCGGATCATCTTGCCCTTGGTCGTGACGACCAGGATGTCGTCGCCGTCCCGCACCTGCAGCATGGCAACGACGTTGCCGTTGCGGCCGCCGGTCTTGATGTCGATGATCCCCTTGCCGCCGCGGCCCTGCAGCCTGTACTCCCCGAGCGGCGTGCGCTTGCCGAAGCCGCGGTCGGTCACCGTGAGGATCGTCAGGCCCTCCTGGACGACGTCCGCGGAAATCACGTCGTCGCCCTCCTCGACCTCGATGCCCTTCACGCCGGCCGCGCCGCGGCCCATCGGTCGCACTTCCTCCTCGGAGAAGCGGATGATCATGCCGAGCTTCGTGGCGATCATGACCTCCCGCTGGCCGTCGGTGCGCCGGGCGGTGATGACCCTGTCGCGGTCCTCGAGGCCGATCGCCTGGATGCCGCCCGCCCGCGGGTGCGAGTACGCCTCGAGCTCGGTCTTCTTCACCTTGCCCTGCTTCGTCGCGAAGAGCACGGAGCCGCCCGCCGCGAAGTCGCGCACCGGCACGCACGTGGCGACCGTCTCCCCCTCGCCGAGCGAGAGGAGGTTGACCATCGCCTTCCCCTTCGCCTGCCGCCCGCCTTCCGGGATCTCGTGCACCTTGAGCCAGTGGACCTTGCCGAGCGTGGTGAAGAACAGCAGAAAGGAGTGGGTCGAGGCGATGAACAGGTCCGCGACGATGTCCTCCTCCTTCGTCTCCATGCCCGTCACGCCCTTGCCGCCGCGCCGCTGGCTCCGATAGGCCTCGACGTGCGTCCGCTTGATGTAGCCCGAGCGCGTGATCGTGACGACCATCTCCTCGTCGGCGAGCAGGTCCTCGATCGTGAGCTCGGTCGTCTCGGCGACGATCTCGGTCCGGCGCGCGTCGCCGTACTCCTCCTTGATCGCGAGCAGGTCCTTGCGGATGATCGCCATCAGCTTCGCGTCGGACGCGAGGATGCCCTTCAGCTCCTCGATGAGCGCGAGGGTCTGCTCGTGCTCCTCGACGACCTTGTGGCGCTCGAGCTGGGTGAGGCGCTGCAGCCGCATGTCCAGGATTGCGCGCGCCTGGATCTCCGAGAGCTCGAGCCGCGCCATCAGGGCGTCCTTGGCCGCGTCGGGGCTCTCAGCCTGCCGGATCAGCCGGATCACGACGTCGAGATGCTCGACGGCCTTGCGGAGGCCCGCCAGGATGTGGGCCTTCTCCTCGGCGCGCGCCAGGTCGAAGCGCGTCCGCCGCGTGACGATCTCGCGGCGGAAGCGGATGAACGCCTCGAGCATCTCCTTTAAGTTCACGACCTGCGGCCGCCGGTCCACCAGTGCCAGCATGATGATCCCGAACGTCGTCTGCATCTGCGTATGCTTGTAGAGCTGGTTCATCACGATCTGCGGGATCTCGCCGCGCGCCAGCTCGAGCACCACGCGGATCCCCTCGCGGCTCGACTCGTCGCGGATCTCGGAGAGCCCCTCGATCCTCTTCTCGCGGGAGAGCTCCGAGATCTTCTCGATCAGGCTCGCCTTGTTCACCTGGTACGGCAGCTCGGTGATGATGATCGCCTCGCGGCCGCCGCGCATCGGCTCGGCGTGCGCCTTCGCGCGGAGCGTGATCGTGCCGCGGCCGGTCGTGTAGGCCTCCGCGATCCCGGCGGCGCCGTAGATGGAGCCCCGCGTCGGGAAATCCGGGCCCTTGATCGCCTTCATCAGGTCGGGGATCGGCGTCGCCGGCTCGTCGACGAGCATGACGAGCGCGTCCACGACCTCGGAGAGATTGTGCGGCGGGATGTTCGTGGCCATCCCGACCGCGATGCCCGACGAGCCGTTGACGATGAGGTTCGGGACGCGCGTGGGGAGCACCGTGGGCTCCTCGAGCGACTCGTCGAAGTTCGGCGAGAGGTCGACGGTGTCCTTGTCGATGTCGGCGAGCATCTCGTGCGCGATCTTCGCCAGACGCGTCTCGGTGTAACGCATCGCCGCCGGCGGGTCGCCGTCGATCGAGCCGAAGTTCCCCTGCCCGTCCACGAGCGGGTAGCGCAGGGAGAACTCCTGGACCATGCGGACGAGGGCTTCGTAGACCGGTGAGTCGCCGTGGGGGTGATACTTCCCGAGGACCTCGCCGACCACGCGGGCGGATTTCTTATAGGCCCGGTTCCACGTGAGGCCGAGCTCCTGCATCGCGAAGAGCACGCGGCGGTGGACGGGCTTGAGACCGTCACGGATGTCCGGCAGCGCGCGTCCGACGATGACGGACATCGCGTAGTCCAGATAGGACTTCCGCATCTCCTCTTCGATCGGAACCGGCACCTGCCGCTCGTTCGGCATAAGTCTCCTAGCTCGTGCTGAGCGGGCGGGCGGCCTCCCGCGCGCCTCGTGCAGGCCCTCCGCGGTTCACGCCAAGCGCTCCGTCAAATATCGAGGTTCGCGACGTCGAGCGCGTACTTCTCGATGAACTCGCGACGCGGCTCGACCGCGTCCCCCATGAGGACCGTGAACATCTGGTCGGCGCCCACGGCGTCCTCCTGGGTCACCTTGAGGAGGGTGCGCGTCTCCGGGTTCATCGTGGTCTCCCAGAGCTGCTCCGGGTTCATCTCGCCGAGGCCCTTGTAGCGCTGAAACGACGCGCCCTGGCGCGAGCGCTCGAGGGCCAGGGCCCACAGGGCGTCGAGGCTCTTCACGGGCGTCTCGCGGTCGCCCTCCTCGATGATCGTCGTGGGGCCCTTCGCCGTCGCCCCGACCTTCTCCCACAGCTCGACGAGCGTCGCGTAGTCCGCGGACTTGAAGACGTCCGTGCTGAACGTGACGGCGGGTGGGCCCGCGATCGTCACCGTGTGCCCGTCACCGTTGTCGCCCGGCGTCACCCGGATGCTGTAGCCGTTCACCGCCGCGGCGGCGGCCGTGATCGCCTCTCCGATCTCGGCGTGGCCCACGCCGCGCTTCGTGCCGCGGAACTTCCCGCGCAGCAGCTCCGCCAGGATGGGCGCCGGCACACCCCGCTTGACCAGCTTGCCGAAGAGCCCGCGGTACTCGGACACCGCGCGCAGCAGCTCGAGCAGCGGCTCGCCTGTCAGCGGCGCCTTCGTCCCGGGCACCTTCACCTTGGCGGTCTCGACCCACGCGGCCAGGAAGAAGTCCTCGAACTCGCGCTCGGACATGAGGTACTTCTCGACCTTGCCCTTCTTCACCTTGAAGAGCGGCGGCTGCGCGATGAAGAGGTGGCCCGCCTCGATGACCTGGTTCATGTGGCGGAAGAAGAAGGTCAGGAGCAGCGTGCGGATGTGGGCACCGTCCACGTCCGCGTCGGTCATCAGGATGATCTTGTGATAGCGGAGCTTCGCGAGGTCGAACTCCTCGGTGCCGATCCCCGTGCCCATCGCCGAGATGAGCAGCCGGATCTCGTTGTGGGAGAGCACCTTGTCGTAGCGCGCCTTCTCCGAGTTGATGATCTTGCCCCGCAGCGGGAGCACCGCCTGGGTCCGGCGGTCGCGCCCCTGCT
>QHSZ01000236.1 GCA_003220595.1 Candidatus Rokuibacteriota bacterium
CACGAAGTAGTTGACCGTCAGGACCTGCGTGCTCCGCCCCGGGTCCATCGTCGTGGCCTCCGCGGGGAGCGCGATGGTGATCTGCGTCGGCTGGGCCTCGGCGGCCGCGGTCAGCGCGGCCAGCGCGAGCGCGACGAGCGGGACGACGAGCGTCATCGGCGTTCCTCCCGGCGGGAGTATAGCGCGCGGCCGTGGTAGCGTAGCGGCCATGTGCGCCGTGTCGCGCTACACCGTGGCTCTCGCACTCGGGGGGTGGCTCATGGGAAGCGCCGCGCAGGCGGCCGAGAAGACCGTCGTCGTCCTGGGGACCGCGACGCCCGGCGGGGGCTTCCCCGTCTACGGCGCCGCCGTCGCCGACACCGTCAACGAGGTCGACCCGACGCTCGCGCTCCTGCCGCAGAACACGAAGGGGAGCACCGAGAACGTGCCGCTCCTCGAGGCGGGCCGGCTCGACGTCGCGCTCGTCCAGGGCGAGGTCGTCCACGAGGCGCTCGGCGGCATCGGCCGCCCGCCCGCGAAGCTCAAGCTCCTCGCCGCGATGTACTCGACGCCCGGGATGTTCGTCGTGAGGGCCGACAGCCCCTATCGCGCGATCGCCGACCTCCGCGGCAAGCCCGTCGCCTTCGGCGCGCGGGGCTCTGGCCTCGTGATCCTCGCGCGCTACGTCCTCGACGGCCTGGGGCTCGACCAGGAGCGCGACTTCCAGGCCGTGTACCTCGACCGCGCGGGTGACGGGCCGGCGATGGTGCTGGACGGGCGCGTCGCCGCGCTCTGGGGCGGCGGCCTCGGCTGGCCGGGCTTCACCGCGGTGGCCGGCGGTCCCGGGGGCGCGCGCTTCCTCGCGCCGCAGGCCGACGAGCGCGCGCGCATCCTCGCCAAGCACGCGTTCCTGAAGCCGCTGACGGTGCCCGCCGGGGCCTACGCGGGCCTCGACGCGCCGCTCGCGTCCGTCGGCTCGTGGAGCTTCATCCTGACGCGCGCGGATCTCCCCGACGACGTGGCGTACCGGCTGGCGCGGGCGCTCCACCGGGGCGCGGCGCAGCTCGGGCAACGCCTGCCCCAGGCGCGCGAGACGACGGCGGCGAACACGCTCGCCGCCGCGCCGCGCCGCGAGCAGATTCATCCGGGCGTGCTGCGCTACCTGCGCGAGGTCGGCGTCGACCGGTGACGCGGCGCCCGGTCGGCCCTACAGGCGTGGCGTGATGACCTGCGCGGCCTCCGCGGACGTGCGCACCGGCACGATCTCGAACTCGGCGAGATCCTTCCAGGCGCCCGTCCAGGTGGTGAACAGCGACGGGTCCTCGGTGCGCATCAGCTGATAGCAGGTCGCGAACTCCAGATCGACCCAGCTCGACACGTACTCGAGACCGTCAGGCGCCATCCGACCTTTGTCGCGGAACCGCCGGTACACCTCGGGCGCCGCCCCGGCCTTGAACCGCTCGATCACCATGTAGAGCATCTCCGTCTCCTCTGCGCCGCGCCGATGCCGGGAGCATAGGTGGGGGACACGGCATCCGCAATCCACGCAAAATTTTCTTGGCGCGCGCGGAGGCCGCGGTCACACTGGGAGGCGTGGAGCTGCTCCTGCGGGAAGAGGTCGCCCTCCTGCTGGCGACGCTCGTCGCCTGTGGCCTCCTCGTCCTCGGCACCCTCGAGCTCATCTGGCCCACGCGCCAACGCGGCCCGCGACCGTCCCGCCACGACGCGCCTCCGGGCGGCGGCCCGGCCGCGCCGGGCGGACGGCGCCACGAGCCGCGCGGACCGGACCAGGACCCCCCGGAGGATCGCGCCACGGTCGCGCTGCGGGTCGGACGAGCGCTCCTCGAGCGCGCGCTCCAGGACCCGGACCCGACGTCGGACTGGCGGGCCAGGATGCTCTGCCGGGCGATCGCCTGTCTCGAGCGCGGGCGGGAGGCAGCACCCGGCGACACCCGGCTCAGGGAGAGCCTCGCCTCCGCTCGGGAAGCCCTGGCGCAGACCGACCAACGCCTCGCGTTCCGATGGCTCGCCGCCGTCATGCCCCAGCGCGCGCCGATGCTCGCTCCCGCGGCGCCGGGGCCCGAGTAGCGGCGGGCCGGCGCCTCAGCCGCGGGGGCGTCTGACGTCGCGCAACGCCGCCACCGCCGCCAGCCAGGGGACGCAGGCGGCCACCCACCACATCAGGCGATAGCCGAATCGCTCGGCGAAGAGCCCCAGCAGGACCGCGCCGGCGAAGATCCCGAGCTCGAGCGCGGTGTAGAACGTTCCCATCGCCCGCCCGCGCTCCTCGAGCGGCACACGATCGGTCGTCATCGCCATCAGCGCGGGCGTGCCGGCGCCGAACCCGATGCCGTAGAGTAGAGCGGCGGCGCCGAGCCAGACCGGTGACCGCCCCGCGGCGAGGAGGGCGAGCGCGAGCCCCGCCGCCACGAGCGCCGGCAGGACGACGACGCGGCGGCCCAGCCGGTCCGCCAGCCGACCGGCGCCGGGGCGAACGGCGACGCCCGCCAGCGCGAACAGCGTGTAGAAGCGCCCCGGATTGCCGAGCTGCTCGCGCTCCGCAAAGAGCGGCAGGAAGGACACGACCCCGCCGTACCCGAAAAAGAAGGCGAGATAGAGCGCCGACGGATAGAGGGCCGCGGCGCTCAGCATCCCCGAGGGCCGCGCGGCGTGGGCGCTCGGCGGGCGGGTCTCCGGCAGGGTGGTCGCGACCGCGACCGACCCCGCGGCGAGCGAGGCCGCCACCAGAAACGTCGTCGTCGAGCCGAAGCGCTCATACAGCTCGATCCCGGCGTACGGTCCGAGCATGATCCCGAACGTGGACGCGAGGCCGAACACGCCGAGCGCCTCGCCACGTCTCGCGCGATCGGCGCCAGGTCGGCCGCGGCGACGCTCGCGGCGGTCTGGCCGAACCCCATGCCGCTCCCGTGCAGCACGCGGAGCGCCAGCAGCGCCGCGAGCCCGCCGACCGCGGCGTACCCGAGCGGTGCGGCGGCGAAGATCGCCGAGCCCAGCAGGATGAGCGGACGGCGGCCGAGGCTGTCGGTGAGCTGGCCCACGACCGGACGCAGGAGCATCGCGGTCCCCGCGAACAGCCCCGTGAGGAGACCGAGCTGCACGTCGCTGGCCCCGAGCCGCACGCCGTAGAGCGGCACGACGGGAACCAGGAGCTGGAAGCTCAGGTAGAACAGGAACGCCGCGATCCAGAGCGCGCGGAACGGGCTGCCGACGAGGCTCACTCGCCGGGGCCGCGGAGCTTCCTGAGCTGGCTTCGGTACCGGGGCTGGGTGGCTCCGTCAGCGTTGGTCAACAGAATGTCGCCGCGCAGCGAGCGGAGGTGCGTCTTCGGCTCCACCACCTCTTTGAGGAGCACGAGACACGCGCTCCGCTCGAGGCTCGTCTGGCCGGCGCGCTGCAGCAAGAGGCTGCCCTCGCCGTCCACCGCCCACGTGCCGTCCGGTGCCGCGCTGAGCAGCGCCCGGTGGTCGGCGTCGGTGATCCGCGTCTGGGACGCGACGTGACGCACCGTCGCGTTCTTGTAGAAGACGTATTCCTGGTGGGGGTAGAAGGCCGGATCGCTCCGGTCCACGCGAGCGCCCGGCGCCGCGCCGAGGCGGATCACCACCCACGCGCCGATCAGGTCGGCCCGCCGGCACGGGCGCGTCACATCGGCCAGCTCCTGCGCCGCCGCGGGCAGGGTCGAGGCCCAGAGGCTCGCACCCAGGAGGAGGGACCGCAGCGGACGCGCGCGGCGCACGCCGACGACGATACCACGCGGCGCGCCGCGGCCGGCCCCGCGAGGTTACTTGCCGCGCCGGGCCAGGTACTCGGGCCCCACGAGCACCTCGCGGGGCTTGGCGCCGTCGCCGGGGCCGATGACCCGGTCCTGCTCCATCATGTCGATGAAGCGCGCGGCCTTCGGGTAGCCGAGGCGCATGCGGCGCTGGAGGAACGAGATGGACGCCTGGTGCTGGCCGATCACGAGGTGCACGGCGTCCCAGTAGAGGTCATCGCGCTCGGCGGCGTCGCCCTCGATGACGTCCTCCTCGCTCGGCAGCACGACCTCCTCGTAGACGGCCGTGCCCTGGCGCCGGAGGAAGTCGCACACCGCGCGGACCTCCTCGTCGGAGACCCACGCGCCGTGCACGCGCATCTGCTTGTTCGCCCCCGGGGGGACGAAGATCATGTCGCCGCGGCCCAGCAGCTGCTCCGCGCCATTGCCGTCGAGCACCGTCCTCGAGTCGACCTTCGACGCCACCTGGAACGCGATGCGCGTCGGGAAGTTCGCCTTGATCAGGCCCGTCACGACGTCGACCGAGGGTCGCTGGGTCGCGATCAGCAGGTGGATGCCGACGGCGCGCGCGATCTGCGCCAGGCGCACGAGCGACGTCTGGACCTCGCCCGCCGAGACCATCATGAGGTCGGCGAGCTCGTCCACGACGACGACCCAGTAGGGCAGCCGGTCCTCGACGGAGACGGCCTTGTTGTACCCCTCGATGTTCCGCACCTGCCGGGCCTGGAGGAGCTTGTAACGCTCGTCCATCTTGCCGACGATCCAGCGCAGGCGCGCCGCGGCCTCCTTTGCGTCGGTGACGACGGGCGCCAGGAGGTGCGGGATCCCCTCGTAGACGCTGAGCTCGAGGCGTTTCGGGTCGATCAGGAGGAAGCGAACGTCGGCGGGCGTCGCCTTGTACAGGATCGAGAGGATCATCGCGTTGAGCCCGACCGACTTGCCGCTGCCCGTCGCGCCCGCGACGAGGAGATGGGGCATCGCGACGAGGTCGCCGACGACGGGCGTGCCGGTGACGTCCTTGCCGAGCGCCAGCGGGAGCTTCCCCTTCGACTCGGCGAACTCGGCCGAGACGAAGATCTCCCGGAGATAGACCATGCTGGCCTCGTCGTTCGGGACCTCGATCGCGACGGTGCCGCGGCCCGGGATGGGCCCGACGATCCGCACCGAGGCGGACTTGAGCGCGAGGGCCAGGTCGTCACCGAGGTTCACGACCTGGCTGACCTTGACGCCCGGCGCCGGCTCGAACTCGTACGAGGTGATGATGGGGCCCGGGCTCACCTGGACGATGCGCCCGTCGACCTCGAACTCCTGGAGCCGCTTCCGGAGGGTCTCGGCGTTCTCCTGCAGCTCCTCGCGCGTCCGCTTGAGCTCCGACGCGGGCGGCGCCTTCAGCAGACCGACGGGCGGGAGCTGGAACGACTTGGCGCCGCC
>QHSZ01000237.1 GCA_003220595.1 Candidatus Rokuibacteriota bacterium
GGGCCTGCGCGGCCGGGGTGCCTGCACGCCGCGTCGACCGGGATGGCAGCAGCTGGAGCAGGCGGCAGCGCTTTCGCAGCGTGTTCCGGTTCAGGCCGAGCATCCGGGCGGCACGCAGCTGGTTGCCGCGCGCCAGCGCGAGCGCGTGCGCCAGCAGCGGGCGCTCGAGGAGCACGCGCGCCTCGCGGTGGACCCGGCCGGGTCGGAGCGCGACGAGCTGCTCCACGAGCTGGGGCACCACCTCGGCGATGAGCCGCGCGAGGGCACGCAACTCGGGCGAGTCCTGGCTGACGGCTTCCTCATTCATCATGCACCGGGGCACTCGTGCGACGGGGAGCAAGGCGCATGCCGCGGCAGGCGGCGACGCGACCTCCGATGTCACGCGAACTTACGGGACTCCCGTCGCCGGGGGCTGCTCATTCGGCGGGCAAACACCACGAGTTGCTTAATCCGCTTGCAGGAGCCTCGTGGCTAGAAGGTCCACTCGGTGAACAGCTTCTGCTTGAAGGTCTGGAGCTCCTCGACGGGCGCCACCGCCTCGCGGTGGGCGGAGAGCTCCAGCACCTTCTGGTCCAGGCGCGTCAGACGGACCGCCAGCACCTCGGCGATCGCCGCGATCAGCTTGTAGGCGGCGACGGACTCGCCCGAGATGAGCCGCTGGAACTGGGACTTCGTGAGGAGCTGGATCTCGCAGTCGGTCACGGCCTGCACGGTCGCCGAGTGGGGGCGCTCCATCACCAGGCTCATCTCGCCGAGCACGCTCGGCGCCTCGACGCGCGCGATCGACCGCGAGCTCCCGTCGGGCGCCTTCTTGAGGACCTCGACCGTGCCCGTCAGCAGCACGAAGAGGCCGGTCGCGCCGTCGCCCTCACGCATCAGCGGAGCCCCGGCGCTCACCCTGACCGGGACGAGCACCCGGGTGATCTGCTCCGCCTGCTCGAGCGTCAGCCCCTTGCAGAGCACCGCGCGGATCGTGTCGCGGATCTGGCCGGCGGTCATCACGGCTCACACCCCCCGGAGGACGGTCGCGCGGCCGACGCGGCCGATGGCGAGGATGAACGCCGCGGTCCGGAACGAGACTGAGCGCTCGCGCACCAGGCGCGCGAGGGTCGCGTACGCCTCGCGCATGTGCCGCTGGAGCTCGGCGGTGATCTTGTCCTCCTCCCACATGAACTGCTGGATATTCTGCGCCCACTCGAAGTAGGACACCGTGACGCCCCCGGCGTTCACGTAGATGTCGGGGAGCACCGTCACGCCGCGCTGGGCCAGGATCTCGTCGGCCTTCGGCGTCGTCGGGGCGTTCGCGGCCTCGAGCACGATGCGGGCACGGACGTCCCGGGCGTTCGCGTCGGTGATGACGGCGCCGAGCGCCGCGGGCACCAGCACGTCCACACCGAGGACGAGGAGGTCCTCGTTCGTGATCGCGTCGCAGCCCGGGAACCCCGCCACCGTCCGCGTCCGCTTCGCGTGCTCGACGAGCCTCGGGATGTCGAGGCCCTCGGGATTCGCGACGCCGCCCCGCGCGTCCGCCACGGCGACGACCTTCCCGCCGCGCTCGTGCAGGAAGCGCGCGACCCACGAGCCCACGTTGCCGAACCCCTGCACCGCGAACGTCCGGCCGCGCACCTCGCCGAGGCCGGCGCCGCGCAGGTGCTCCTCGAGGGCGAACACGGCGCCGCGCCCCGTCGCCTCCTCGCGCCCCTTCGAGCCGAAGAGGTCCACGGGCTTGCCGGTCACGACGGCCGGCGAGAAGCCGTGGATCTTCGAGTACTCGTCCATGATCCACGCCATGACCTGGGCGTTGGTGTTGACGTCGGGGGCCGGGATGTCCGTCTGCGGGCCGATGATGTCGTGGATCTGCTGGACGAAGCAGCGCGTGAGCCGCTCGAGCTCGCGCGGCGAGAGCGTGTCGGGGTCCACGGCGATGCCGCCCTTGGCGCCGCCGAAGGGCAGGTTCACCACGGCGGTCTTCCACGTCATGAGCGAGGCCAGGCCGAGCGCCTCGTCCAGGTCCACGGTCGGGTGGTAGCGGAGGCCGCCCTTCATGGGCCCGCGGCTCTTGTCGTGCTGGACGCGGTAGCCGATGAACGTGCCGAGCTCGCCGTTGTCGAGCGTGATGGAGACGTCCACCTTGACCTCGCGGAAGGGCGTGACGAGCATCCGCTCGACGTGCGGCGACAGGTCCATCACGCGCGCGGCCTTGCGGAAATGGTAGTTGACGTCGTCGAAGCCCGACATGGGAGCGATTGTACGCCACCGGGGCGGCGGCGGCGCGCGGCGCGCGTCTCAGGCGCCGGCGAAGAGGCTCTTCTTGATGATGGCGTGGACGCCCCAGTTCCCGTCGACGACCTGGGTGATCCCGAAGTCGACGGCGATCGAGCACAGCGAGATCGCCTCATCCTCGCTGAGCCCCTTCGTCGTCATAAGGAAGTGGCGCATCTTGCGGAACGCATCCTTCATCGCGAGGTCGACCGACGACTTCTCGTAGATCTTGCTCTGCGCCTCCGCGCCGAGCTCCGTGAGGTACTTCGGGTACGAGAAGCCGTGGAGCACCCACTCGTCCTGCGTCTCGAGCAGCGGGTAGTCGAGCCCCGCCAGCGCCGTGCCGGCGAGCGTGTCCTTCTTGCGGAGGACGAGCTGGAACGTGCCGGTGAGCGAGCACTCGATCGCCGTGCCGCAGAGCTCGGAGTCGCCCTGCGAGGCGTGCGAGTCGCCCGCCGACAGGAGCGCGCCCGGCACGGCCACCGGGTAGTACATCGTGGCGCCCTTGCCGATGCGCCAGTCGTCGATGTTGCCGCCGACGTAGTGCGGCGGGATCGAGTCGACCATGTCCGCCTCGGCGGGGGCCAGGCCGAGCACGCCGAAGTGCGGCCGGATCGGGACCCGGACGTTCTTGAGGATGCCGTGCTTCTCCTGGATGGTCTTGTGGTCCACCGGCACGCCGGGATAGTCGATGATCTTGTGGACGACGCCGAAGGGATCGGTCTGCGGCGTCCAGCGGAAGTTATAGACGCCCTGGGCCCAGTTGCGCTCGCCGCTCGGGTCCACCTCGTAGATCGTGATCACCTCCCGCGGCTTCGGGTCAGTGATCAAGTCCTTGTAGTGGAAGCCCCACCACGCGGCGGCGTTGCTCCCGAAGCTCTTGCCCTTGTACCGGGGATTGGCGCACGGCCGTGGCTTCAGGTCGATGATGCGCACCTCGAGGATGTCGCCCGGCTGGGCGCCGCGCACGGCGACCGGGCCGGTGCAGATGTGGACCCCGAGCCCTTCCCCCGCCCCGCGGCCGAAGAGCGTCGGCTGCATCGGCCCCGCGCCGCGGCGGTCCACGCCCTTCCGCTGCTTGTCCCAGTAGAAGACGCTCTCGGCGCCCGGGTCGCCCTTGACCATGCGCTCGGCGTCGTCGTTCGCGTGGTGCGTGAGGACCTCGATCGTGACGAAGTCGCCCGAGCTCACCTCGACGAGCGGCTTGAGCAGCTTGCTGAAGTAGCCCCAGTGGACCGTCTTGTCGGTGGCCGGCACGTAGTAGTGGTTGCGCGCGCCCGGCACCATCCCCGGCTGCGCGTCGGCGGTCGTGACCGACGAGACCCCCACGGCCCCGGCGCCGAGTGTCGCGGCGACCCCGCCGGCCGTCAGGGCGCCCTTCAGGAACTCCCGCCGTCCCTCGTGCACGTCGCTCGCTTCCCGCTCGCCGACTTCCGGATCGCTCGACATGGCTTCCCTCACGGCAGCTCGGTGCACGGCGCTCGCGCCCGGCCCACGACCGCGAGCGCGCTCGCGACGACGCGCTCGCCAGCCGCGAGTCTAGCACGCGGGTCCGCCGCGAGCGCCCGGGCGCGGTCCCGCGCCGCCCCGACTCGCTCGACCAGCGCCGCGTACTCCGGGCCGATGACGCGCTCGAGGCGCCGCCGGATCTCGCGCGCGAGCGCGGGGCTCCGGCCGCCCGTCGAGACGGCGATCTGCAGGGGGCCGCGCCGGAGCACCGAGGGCAGGATGACGTCGCACTCCGCGGGGCGGTCCACCACGTTCACGAGCGCGCGCCGGCGCCGCGCCTCCGCGGCGACCGCCGCATCCACGCCGGGGGCGCCGGTCGCGGCGATCACGAGCCTGGCGCCACGCACGTCGGCGCGACGGAACGGGCGCGGGCGGTGGGTGATCAGGTCGACCCGCGCGAGCGCGGCCAGATCGGGGGTGAGTCGCGGGCTCACCACCGTGACGTCTGCGCCGGACCGGAGGAGGTCCTGCACCTTCCGCTCGCCGACCGCGCCGCCGCCGACGACGAGGCAGCGCCGCCCACGGAGGTCGAGGAACGCCGCGAAGTAGTCCGTCACGCCTGCGCCCCGACGTCGGCCAGCACGCGCCGGACCGAGAGCGGCACGGAGGCCGCAGCGACGGTGGGCCCGGTGATGAGGACGGCGGGAGACGTGAAGAGCGCCGCACGCGCGTCCTCGGCGATCTGGCCGAGGCGGCCCGCGAGCACGCGCTCGCCGGCCGTCCCCGCCCGGCCGAGGAGGATCGCGGGCTCGCGCTCGTCGCGGCCGAGCGCCGTGAGCGAGGTCGTGATCGCCCGGAGCGAGCCCACCGGCATATAGAAGACCAGCGTCGCCTCGACGCGCGCGAGGAAGCCCCAGTCGAGCGCGGCGGGATGGCGACCGGTGTGGTCCGTGCCCGTCGCGAAGACGAGCATGGACGCGCTCCCGCGCTGCGTGAGCGAGATCCCGGCGCGTGCCGCCGCCGCCGTCGCGGCCGTGACGCCCGGCACGACCTCGAAGGGGACGCCGGCCGCGCGGACGGCCTCGATCTCCTCGCCCAGCCGTCCGAAGATCGAGGGATCGCCGCCCTTCAGCCGCACGACGCGCTCGCGCCGCCGCGCCCAGTCCACGAGGAGCCAGTTGATGTGCCCCTGCCCGAGGCAGGGTCGCCCCGGCGCCTTGCCGACGTCCACGATCGTGGCGCCCGGCGGCGCCTCGTCGAGGAGCTCCCGCGGCACGAGCCGATCGTGGAGCACGACCTCGGCGTCGCGGAGACGTCGCAGTCCCCGGAGCGTGATCAGTTCGGGGTCGCCCGGCCCGGCACCGACGAAGGCGACGCGGGGGTGGGCGGAGCGCTCAGGACTCACTGGACAGAGCTCCACGCATCTCTGCGCGGAAGCCGGCCGCCGCCGCCGTCGGCGCCTCCCGGGCGGGCGCCGCGCGATGCGTGAGATGCAGCGCCAGCCCGGTGAAGACCATCCCGCCCGCGACATTGCCGAGCGTGACCGGGATCTGGTTCCACAGCCACCAGTCGGCGAGCCCGACGCGCGCGCCGAGCAGCATGCCGGCCGGAACCACGAACATGTTCACGACCGAGTGCTCGAAGCCCTGGGCGAAGAACGTCATGATCGGAAGCCACATCGCGGCGATCTTCCCGGCCGTGGACTGCGACGTGAACGCCATGACGACGCCGAGGGTGACCATCCAGTTGCAGAGGATCGCCCGGCCGACCGCCATGGCCACACCCTGGCCCCCGAGCCGCTCGTAGCCGAGGGTCTTGGCCTCGGCGGCGGCGAGGATCTGCCGCGCCATCTCAGAGCCGTCCGGGAGCGACGCGGTGAACAGGAGCGCGTAAAACACGCCGCCCAGCAGGTTACCGAGGAAGACCCACGCCCAGTTGGCCAGGAGCGCGCCGGCGTCCGACCGCCCCTCGAGGACGGCGAGGGGGACGAGCGCGAAGTTCCCTGTGACCAGCTCGAGACCGAGCAGGACGATCATCACGAACCCGACGGGAAAGACGAGCGCGCCGACGAGGCCGACGCGCGTCTGCAGCGACGCCGTGAAGGCCAGCGTCGTCGCGAATCCCAGGAGGGCGC
>QHSZ01000238.1 GCA_003220595.1 Candidatus Rokuibacteriota bacterium
CGCGCACGGGCAGCCGGCTCTTCGTCGCGCCAGCCTGAACCATCTGCGCCACCACCACGTCCGGTTTCACATAGGGCATCGCTCTGTCCTCCTCGTATTTCAGGCTGGGTGTCGGGTGGGGTCCGGCGCCGTCACGACGGCGAAGCCGCCCGCCTGCGGAACGAGCGCAAACGTCCTGGCGCGCAGGGCGGGATCGGTCGAGCAGGCGCCGGTCTTGACGTTGAAACGATAACCGTGCAGCGGACAGCTCACCTCGTCGCCGTCGAGGGTACCGCTCGCCAGCGCGCCGCCTTCGTGCGGACAGCGGTTCTGGAGCGCGTAGAGGCGGTCCTGACGGCGGAAGACCGCGATCTCGACGCCATGCACGAGCAGCATCGTGCCGGCGCCCTCGGCGAGCTCCTCGACGCGGATCCGAGGACTCCCGGCCGGGCCGTCCTTCGGCGCGGGCGCCGGCATCGGGGCGGCCGGGTGGACCGCACGGAGCTGTCGACGCACCTTCTCGGGATCGCCGTGACGGACCAGGCCCT
>QHSZ01000239.1 GCA_003220595.1 Candidatus Rokuibacteriota bacterium
TTCTCCACGGACTACGTCTTCGACGGTCGCCGCGCGACGCCGTACCTCGAGGCGGACGTCCCGAACCCGCTCTCCGTCTACGCCGAGTCGAAGCTGGCGGGCGAGCGGCTCGCCCTCGAGCGCTGCGAGCGCGCGCGTGTCTTCCGCGTCTCCGGCCTCTACGGCGTGGCCCGGAGCTCGGGCAAGGGGGGGACGAACTTCGTCGAGACGATGCTGCACCTGGCGACCGAGGGCCGGCCCATCCGCGTCGTCGCCGACCAGGTGCTGGGCCCGAGCTACACGCTCGACCTGGCGCGGAAGGTCTGGCAGATCCTCCCGCTCGCGGTGCACCCGATCTACCACCTCACCAACGCGGGGGCGACGAGCTGGCACGACTTCGCCCGGCGCGTCTTCGAGTTGGCGGGCCTGACGCCGGACCTCCGGCCCGTCACGGCGGCCGAGTTCGGCGCCCGCGCCCGGCGTCCCGCGTACTCGGTCCTCGGCCACGGGAACCTGACGGCGCTCGGCGCCGACGACCTCCGGCCCTGGGAGGCGGCGCTCGCCGCCTACGTCGCCGAGCGCGCGTCGTCCCGGTAGCGCTCCGCCAGCTCGAGCTGGGCGGTCACGCCGATCAGCTCGTTGAAGTCGCGGAAGTTCATGTAGCGGTCCTTCAGGGCGAGCACGTCGTCGCGCGTCTTCACCTCGCCGAGGAAGGCGCGGATCGCCTGCACGCCGACGAGGAGCGTGTCCACCGGGAGCAGGATGATCGCGTAGCCGAGCTCGCGCAGCTGGCGGAAGGGCAGGAGCGGCGAGCGCCCGCCCGGCGCGTAGTTGTAGAGGAGCGGGGTGTCGAAGGCGCGCGCGACGCGCTCCACCTGCGCCTCGTCCCGCGGCGCCTCGATGAAGAGCACGTCGGCGCCGGCCTCGGCCGCCGCCTCGCCGCGGCGGAGCGCCTCGTCGAAGCCCACCGCCGAGATCCCGTCGGTCCGCGCGATGATGAGGAGGTCCGGATCCCGGCGCGCTTCGACCGCCGCGCGGATCTTGCCGGCGAACTCGCCGCGCGGGATCACCTGGTGGCCCGAGAGGTGGCCGCAGCGCTTGGGAGTGATCTGGTCCTCGATGTGGAGCGCGGCCACCCCCGCCGCCTCGTAGGTCTGCACCGTCCGGCGGACGTTGAGCGCGTTGCCGTAGCCCGTGTCCGCGTCGGCGATCAGCGGAATGTCGACGACGGCGGCGATGTTGCGCGCGTGGTCGGCCATCTCCGCGAGCCCGGCGAAGCCGAGGTCGGGCAGGCCGAGCCGCGAGGCGGCCGTGCCGTACCCGGTCATGTAGACAACGGGGAACCCCGCCTGCTGGACGAGCCGGGCCGAGATCCCGTCGTAGGCGCCGGGGACGACGAGGCCCTGCTTCTTCTCGACGAGCGTGCGGAGCGTGCGGCGAGGCGTCATGCGGGCTCTCCTCTGGCGCGCGCGATCCGACGATCGAGCGCGGGGTGCGAGTACAGGACGAACTCCTTCCACCGGCTCGGGCGGCGCTCGGCGAGGTTCAGGGCCGAGAGCCGCTCCATCGCGCCGATGAACGCCGCGGGGTTGCCGGTGGCGGCGAGGGCGAAGTCGTCGGCCTCGCGCTCGATCCGGCGCGAGAAGCCGTTGCCGAGCGGGAGCGCGGCGACGCCCAGGAGGAGCAGGACCAGCGCGAGCCAGGCCATCCCCGCCGGATCGGCCGGGCCCGCGAGGCCGAACGCCCCGCCGCCGGCGCGCAGGAGCCCGTCCGCCAGCCAGAACGTGGCCGCCGTCAGGGCGCCCTGCACCGCGAGGCCGCGGCGCAAGTCGCCGTGGGCGTGGTGGCCGAGCTCGTGGGCCAGCACGGACTCGATCTCGTCCGGGGTGAAGCTGGCGAGCAGGGTGTCGAAGAGGATGATGCGCCGCGTGCCGCGGAAGCCGACGACCGCCGCGTTCGCCGTCCGGCTACGACGTGACTGGTCGGCCACCCGGACGTCGAGTGCGGGGACGCCGGCTCGGCGCGCGAGGCGGAGGAGCCGCTGTCGTAGAGTCTCGTCCTCGAGCGGCGTGAGCCGGTAGAAGAGCGGGACGATCCAGACCGGCAGCACGAAGGCGATCGCCGCCTGCGCGACGTAGAACGAGGCGGCGGCCGCGAGCCACCACCAGGCGGTCTGGCGTAGCAGTGCGTACACGACCTCGACCGCGGCGAGTGCGAGCGCACCGGCGAGCAGCGCCGCCTTCGCGCGGTCGGCGAGCCAGGCGGGAAGCCCCTGGTGGAGGAGCCCGTACCGGCGCGGCAGCCACCACCCGCGCGCCCAGGCGAGCGGCAAGGAGAGCAGGCCGTGCGCGGCGCCGAGGCCCAGCGCGACGACGGCGACCTGGCCCCACGCCCCACCTGGCGTCCCGGCCGCGGCGGCCGCGAGGGCGTGGGCCGCGCCCGTCAGGAGCATGGCGAGGAGATAGCCCACGGACAGAGCGAGGCCGACGCCCGCGAGCACGAGCTGCAAGCGATGGTAGCGGGCCGCGTCGGGCATGGGGCATTGTACCCGCTGCCCGCCGAGAGGAAATCCGCTACAATGAACGCCAATTCATCTCACGAGGAGCCACCATGTTCGAGTCCGTCGAAGAGGTCCAGCAGCGTTTCGGCGACGCGCGCTACATCGCGAGCCGCCGGATCGCGACCGTCGTGTTTCTCGCCGCCCGCATGGGCCGGCCGGTGCTCGTCGAAGGGCCCGCGGGTGTCGGCAAGACCGAGCTCGCCAAGACGCTGTCGGAGGTCACCGGCCGCCGGCTCATCCGCCTGCAGTGCTACGAGGGGCTCGACGAAGGCAAGGCGCTCTACGAGTGGAAGTACGCCAAGCAGCTCCTGTACACGCAGCTCCTGCGCGAGCGCATCGGCGAGCTGATCGCCGACGCGCCGTCGCTGCCCGACGCCGTCGCGAAGATCGCCGGGCAGGAGGACGCGTTCTTCTCATTCCGGTTCCTCTCGCCGCGCCCGCTCCTCTCGGCGATCCTCGCCGAGGAGCCGGTGGTCTTGCTCGTGGACGAGATCGACAAGGCCGAGCCCGAGTTCGAGGCCTTCCTGCTCGAGGTCCTGTCCGACTTCCAGGTGTCCGTCCCGGAGCTCGGCACGGTGCGGGCCAAGCACATCCCGCTCGTCGTGCTCACGTCGAACAACGCGCGCGAGCTGTCCGACGGGCTCAAGCGCCGGTGCCTCCACCTCTTCATCGACTTCCCGGTGCCGGCCGACGAGCTGGCGATCATCCGCCTCAAGGTGCCGGAGATCCCCGAGAAGCTCGCCGCCGCGGTCGTGAGCGCCGTGCAGAAGATCCGGGCGCTCGACCTCCGCAAGCTCCCGTCGGTCTCGGAGTCGCTCGACTGGGCGCGCTCGCTCGTGATCCTGAACGCCCGGGAGCTCTCGCCGGAGCTCGTCGAGTCCACGCTGACGATGCTCGTCAAGCACGAGAAGGACCTCGAGCGCGTGAAGGGCGCGCTGGATAAGGTGCTCGCGGAATGACTGCCCGAACGTCGGGCGCCGGAGGCCCTGCGCAGGCGCCCCGACGGCACATCTGTATTGGCGGAATGACTGCCCGAACGTCGGGCGCCGGAGGCTCTGCGCAGGCGCCCCGACGGCAAATCTGATGGACGAGCGCATCCTCGAGTTCATCGGCGACCTCCGCCGCGCCGAGGTGCGCATCTCGCCCTCCGAGGCGCTCGACGCCCTCGCCGCGGCGTCCGAGGTCGGGCTCGTGGACCGCGAGACCTTCAAGACGACGCTTGCCGCGACGCTGATCAAGGAGTTCCGCGACCAGCCGACCTTCGACCGCCTCTTCGACCTCTACTTCCTCGACCTGGAGGCGCTCGGCCAGGGGCTCCAGAAGGCGCTCGGCCCGGCCGACCCGCGCGTGCAGGACATGCTCGACCGGATGCTGGCCGAGGAGGGCATGGAGCTCGACGAGCTCACCGAGCTGCTCATGCGCGGGGGCGGGAGCGAGATGGAGATGGCCATCCGCGCCTCCGGGCAGAACGCGGGGCTCGAACGGCTCATGTACTTCCTCCAGGTCGGCTTCTTCTCGCGCCGGCTCTCGGACCGCTTCGACTGGTCGGCCGTCGAGGCCGACCTGGAGCGGCTCCTGAAGCTACTCGAGGCGCGCGGCCTCGACCCGGGCCAGCTCGCGCGGGTCCGCAACTACCTCGAGCTCCGGCTCGAGGCGTTCAAGCGGATGATCCGCCAGCACGTCGAGCGCGAGCTGGAGCGGCGCGCGTACCGCCAGGGCGAGAAGCTCACGCGGGAGGTGCTCTCCGAGAAGCCGCTCTTCGCGCTGACGGCCGACGAGATCGCCCAGATGAAGGCGGTCGTCGCGCGGCTCGCGCGGAAGATCAAGGACGCGCTCGCGCTGCGCCAGCGCCAGGAGCAGCGCGGTCGCATCGACACGCGGCGCACGACGCGGAAGAGCCTGCAGTACGGCGGCGTGCCGATGGAGATCTTCCTGAAGCGCCGTCACCGCGAGAAGCCCAAGCTCGTCACGGTCTGCGACGTCTCGGACTCGGTGCGCAACGCCTCGCGCTTCATGCTCCAGCTCGTCTGGAGCCTCCAGGAGTGCTTCAGCCGGGTGCGCTCCTACGTCTTCGTCTCGGAGATCGCGGAGGTGACGCAGGCGTTCAGCACCTATCCGGTCGAGCGCGCGATCGAGTGGGCGCTGAAGGGCGCGCCCGTCGACTACCACTGCCGGTCGGACTTCGGCTACGCGTTCAGCCGGTTCTCGAAGACGGAGCTCGACTCGCTCGACCGGAAGACGACCATCCTGGTCCTGGGCGACGCGCGCAACAACTACAACGACCCGCAGGCGTGGGCGCTCCGGCTCATCCGCGAGCGCGTGAAGGGCATCATCTGGCTCAACCCCGAAGGGCAGTGGGGCTGGGGCATCGGCGACAGCGTGATGCCCCTCTACGCGCCCGCGTGCGACTTCGTGCGCGAGTGCCGGACGATCGCGCAGCTCGGCGAGGTCGTGGACAACCTCGTCCACCACTGGTGGAGGCGTGGCCGGTAGTGCGAGCCGAGGCGCGTCGGGCGACGAGGCGAGCGGTGACGTGGCTCGGGAGCGCGCGCACGACGAGGCGAGCGGTGACGTGGCTCGGCATCGTGATCGCCACGCTGGGGCCGGCACCCGCCGCGGCACAGCAGCCCGAGTGCCTGACGCTCGAGGACTTCGCGAAGGCGAAGGTCGGCGAGTTCCCGCCGGACTGGAAGGACGAGGCGAGCGGTGACGTGGCTCGGCATCGTGATCGCCACGCTGGGGCCGGCACCCGCCGCGGCGCAGCTGCCCGAGTGCCTGACGCTCGAGGACTTCGCGAAGGCGAAGGTCGGCGAGTTCCCGCCGGACTGGAAGCCCCGCAAGGACGCGGGCAAGGACGTCTACATGGTGATGGAGGAGCGGGGCCTGCACTTCCTGCACGCGGCGTCGAAGGGCCTCGGCATCCAGGCGGCCAAGCAGGCCGAGTGGGATCTCGAGCAGTACCCGATGCTGGCCTGGTCGTGGCGCCCGCGCGAGTTCCCGAAGGGCGGCGACGAGCGCGACTCGCGGACGAACGACAGCGCCCTCGCCATCTATCTGCTGGTCCCGTACTCCCGCATCACCGGGCCGAAGGCCGTGAAGTACGTCTGGAGCGAGAAGGTGCCGGTCGGCACCCACCTGAACTCCAACTACGGTCTCACGCAGGTGCTCGTGCTCCGGAGCGGCAGGCCGGACAAGGACGACTGGGTCGAGGAAAAGGTGAACGTGCTCGCCGATTACAAGAGGTTCTTCGGCGAGTCCGGCACGCCCACGCCCGCCGGGATCGCC
This sequence comes from Candidatus Rokuibacteriota bacterium, assembly GCA_003220595.1. GTDB lineage: Bacteria > Methylomirabilota > Methylomirabilia > Rokubacteriales > CSP1-6 > AR19. Next base: position 5,825 of record QHSZ01000239.1, read on the forward strand.
GTGCTCACCGACGGGGACGACACCAGGTCGAGCGCCCAGGGCGATTACGCCAACTTCCGCGCCTGCCGCCGATAGCGGCGAGGCGGCGAGCGCGCGCGCGCCGGCGCGAGGGGCGATGCGCCAGGAGATTCTGGTCGTCGAGGACGAGCCCGACATCCGCGGGCTCGTCGTGCTGCACCTGGAGCGCGAGGGCTTCCGCTGCCGGACGGCCGCGAACGGGCTGGATGCCCTTCGCGAGGCGAAGGCGCGCCGGCCCGACCTCATCGTGCTCGACCTGATGCTCCCGGGCCTCGGCGGACTCGAGGTGTGCCGGCGGCTCCGGAGCGATCGAGAGACGGCGGGGGTGCCGATCATCATGCTGACCGCGAAGGCCGACGAGGTCGACCGCGTGGTGGGCCTCGAGCTCGGCGCCGACGACTACGTGGTGAAGCCCTTCTCGCCCAAGGAGCTGGTCGCCCGCGCGCGCGCGGTGCTCCGGCGCGCCCGGCCGGTCGAGGGCGCGAGCGTGCTGTCGGTCGGGTCGCTCTCGCTGGACGCCGCGCGCCACGTGGTGACGCTCGACGGGCACGCACTCGTGCTCACGCCCAAGGAGTTCGACCTTCTCCACGCGCTGCTCGAGTCCGCGGGGCGCGTCCTCTCGCGGGAGCACCTGCTCAACCACGTCTGGGGCTACGCGCGCGCCGACGAGATCGAGTCGCGCACCGTCGACGTGCACATCCGCCGGCTCCGCGCGAAGCTCGGCGACGTGGGGCACCGCATCGCCACGGTCAAATCGGTCGGCTA
>QHSZ01000126.1 GCA_003220595.1 Candidatus Rokuibacteriota bacterium
CGGATTGTTGAGTTCGTGGGCCATGCCGGACAGGAGTGTGCCGAGTGCCTTCAGCTTGTCCGCCTGCATCAGCTGACCCTGCGTCTCCTGCAGCTCACGCAGCTTGGTCTGGAGCTCGCCATAGAGACGTACCTTTTCCAGCGCGAGCGCGGTCTGATGGGCGAGGCTCGTCAGCACGCGACGCTCTTCGTCGCCGAAGCGGTGCGGGGCGCGGTAGTAGGCCGCGAGGACGCCGATCGGCTGATCGCGGACGCCGAGAGGCACGACGATGCCGGCGTGGATGTCATGGGCGGTCAGGTGGGCGGGGATCGCGAAGCGGCGCTCCCGGGACAGGTCCTCGACCTGGACGGTGGCCTTGTGCAAGAAGGTATAGCCCGCGAAGGAATCGGCGGAGGGCGTGATCGTCACCACGCCGACCGTACCCGGCTGCCAGCCAAGGCCCGCCTCCAGGCGGAGGCGGCCCGTGCGCGCGTCGAACAGGAAGAGTCCGAGGCAGTCGGCTCCAAGCAATGCCCGGGTGAGCCGCATCGCATCCCGCCGGATCGGCTCCTCGCTGTTGGCTTCGAGAAGCCGTTGGGAGAAGTCGTGGAGGGCGCCGTCGTGACGAGCCTTGAGGACGAGCCGGTCGAAGGACCGCCCATTCTCGATCGCCACGGCTGCCTGCGTGCCGAATGCCGAGAGCAGGTCGACGTCCGCGGCGGTGAACTCCCGTTCGCGACGGTAGAAGACGGAGAGAGCGCCGTAGATCTCTCCGGTTTGGCTCGAGAGCGGAATGGCCATCACGGATTCCAACCGCTCGGCGCGCATTTGCGTCACGACCGGGAGCGGGAAGGGCACCGCCGGATCATCTTCGAGGAGGCAGGTCGAGACGGGCCGCCGCTCGGCGACGGCGACCCCCGACGCACCTCGGCCGAGCGGCATCTCGAGGCCCGACACCAGCTGGTCGCTGATCGCGCCGGCGCGACTCATCGCGACGAGCACGCGTTCTTGCTCGTCGAACCGAAAGAGGATCGCGCCATCGGCACCGGACACATCCAGCGCCTTCGTCACGATCGTCTGCGCGATCTCCGCGAGGTCGAGGCTTCGCACGAGCGCCTGGCCCGCCCGATGGAGGACGTCGAGGTCCCGCTGCCGCGCGCGTGCCTCGCGATAGAGCCACACCTGCTCCCGCAAGAGCCCGACGAAGATGACGCCGACGCCGATCGGTCGCGCGAGGCCCGCCAGGTACCACGGAATGCTGTACCGAAAGGGGCAGATCAGAACCCCGATCAGCCCCAGCATCCAGATATACGTGGCGAGGAGCAGGTAACTGGCGAACGGATCACGCGCGAAGTATCGGCGTAGGCCCCCCCACAATGCCCACACGCCCGCGGTGCCGATCACGAAGCCGCCCGTCCAGAGCCCGAAGGGCGTGAACCGCCCGGGGGGCATGACCAGAGAGGGAAGGAGAGGACGCACCTCGATGACACCCACGACGACGACCACGCTGAGCGCAACGACGACGGCGCCGATCCACAACCTGGTGCGGTCCGTGAGCGAGAAGCTGCGGTCGCCGGAGTGGGCAGCCAGGCCAATGCCGGCCAGTCCGGCCAGATAGCTGAGGAAGAAGAAGTACGGGGCGATGCCCGCATTCACCCCGGGAGTGCCTGGGTAGTCAGGCTGGGCGAGGATGTGGGCCAGCGCCAGAAGCGCGGTCAGCCCGAGGGTGGTTCCCAATCCCGCCGACCGGACGTCCTGGCGGAGCCTGTGGCGCTCGAGGCAGAGGTAGCCGATACCGATCGCCACGAGCGCGAAGGGCGTATCGAAGATGGGGACCGCGTAGGGAATCACGAATCGGCGCGGCAACCCGGGTGAGCCGAGGCAGAGGGCGGCTTCGTAGACGATCCCTAGGGTCAGGCCTAGGAGGATTGGTAGGGACAGCGCCAGTCGCCGCGAGCGCCGCGGGCTCGCCTCGCGCGTGGGCCGTTCCCTCACTTCTACTTCCTTCGGAAGATTCGGAATCTTCATTTTGGGCTTCTCACCATGCCCGCACTCGCGCCTTACCGTCAAGAGAAATGAGTCGTAAGTACTTGAATTTCCGGACTAAATTCCGGAAAGACGCCACGGAGTAGCGTCCGGGCAGAGGCGTCGGCCTCTTCTGAGGCGAGCTGGACCGACGCGTTCTAGCGCTGCTTGAGGCAGGTGGTGAGAATCGGCCTCCCGAGGGGCGGTGGTACACTCTGAAGGCTTTACCGAAGCGGACTTACAGTGCCGGAAGCGTCTAGGAACCCGGTGGGCCTCCCGGACTTCAAATCCGGCGGACCGTTCTAGACAAACGGTCGATGGGTTCGACTCCCATACGCTTCCGCCATCAGGAGGCTCATGGCCAAGCACGATCGGCGGTCGAAACCAGAATGGCGGGTGCAGCGGCGGCAGCGTCGTGTCCTCGTGAGCGCGGCGCTCGTCGTCGGCGCGGTCGTCGTGGGCTATTTCGCCTACCGCGCGGGCGCGAATCTGCCGGGCCAGCAGTTCGCGGATCTCGGGAACCTCCACATCCCCACTGCGGAGTCTCCGCACGCGCCCTACAATTCGGATCCGCCGACGTCCGGGCCGCACCTGCCCTACATCGCGTCCTGGGGCCTGCACACGCGGCCGATCGCGCCCGAGCTCCAGGTGCACAACCTCGAGGACGGCGGAGTGCTCGTCCAGTACAATTGCGAGTGTCCGGAGCTGGTCGCGAAACTCTCCGCGGTCGTGCAGAGGTACGATAAGTATGTCATCCTCGCGCCCTATCCCCCGATGAAGAGCAGGCTCGCGCTCACCGCGTGGACGCGCCTCGACGCGCTCGAGGACTTCGACGAGGCGCGGGTCGTCCGCTTCATCGAGACGTACCGTGGGATCGACCACCACAAGTAGGCGCACGTCGGCGCTCGGGGCGCGGCTCAGGCCCGCGGCCCTCGCGACCGTGGCCCTCCTCGGCGCCGGCTGCGGCCGGCTCTACGTCTCGCCGCTCGCGCCGCCGCCCCACCGCGAGGAGATCGAGGCCAAGTACGACACGGCGTGGACGGCGATCGTCCGCGCCCTCGCGAAGGAAAACGTGCCGCTCCGGGCCATCGCCCGCGACTCGGGTGTCATCGCCTCCGACGACTTCGTCGCGCCGATCGGCGTGTACGCCGACTGCGGCCGCATCGGCGACGAGCTGATCGAGGGCGACGCGCTGGTCGCGTTCACGGTCTTCGCCGAGCCCGACGGCACGCGCACGAGGATCCAGGTCAACTCGAAGATGCGCACGCACCTGCACCGCCGGGGCTCGAGCGGGAAGTTCAAGCTGGAGCCGGTGTTCACCTGCGCGTCGACCGGACGCTTCGAGGCGAACCTCCTCGACGCCGTCCGCGAGCTCGTCCGGCAGTAGGCCGTGCCGTCCCGGCTGGCGGACCTCATTCGGAAGGCGCGGCGCCTCGCGGCCGAGCGCGACAAGCTCATCGACGGCCTCGCGACCGAGTGGACGCGCGCCCTCCGTGGTCAGGGTCTCTCCGCGGCGGACCTCGACGAGCTGTGGGCCGGTCTCGTCGAGGAGGCCGTGCGCCGCGGCGGCCAGGCCGGCGACGGGAAGTGGACCGCGCAGGCCTGGCGCCACGAGACGCAGGAGGTCATCGCCCGCGTCCGCAAGAAGGTCGAGACCGCGCTCGATGAGCGCTGACCGCGACGCCGCGCTGCGTGGCCTGCCCTCGGTCGACCATCTCCTCCGCGCGCTCGCCGGCCGCCCCGAGCTCCAGGGGGTCCCCCGCGCGCGGTTGACCGCGCTCGTGCGCGAGACGCTGGACGCCGAGCGCCGGCGCGCGCGCGAGGGGCACGCGGCCCCGGCCGCGGCCGACGCGCTCGCCGTGCGCGTCGTGGAGCGTGCGCGGCGGACCGGCCTCTTCTCGCTCCGCCCGGTGATCAACGCCACCGGTGTCGTGCTCCACACGAACCTCGGCCGCGCGCTCGTGAGCCCGCTCGCGATCGAGCGCCTCCAGGCGGTCGCGGCCGCGTACTCGAACCTCGAGCTCGACCTCGCCACGAAGGAGCGGGGCTCGCGCTACAGTCACGTCGAGGCGCTCCTAGGGCGGCTCACTGGAGCCGAGGACGCGTTGGTCGTCAACAACAACGCCGCCGCGGTGCTCCTGGCGCTGGAGACGCTCGCCCACGGCCGTGAGGTCGTCGTCTCGCGGGGCGAGCTGATCGAGATCGGCGGCGAATTCCGCATCCCCGACATCATGGTCCGCAGCGGCGCCGTGCTCCGCGAGATCGGGACGACGAACCGCACGCACCTCCGGGACTACGCCGACGCGATCGGCCCGAGCACGGCGCTCCTCCTCAAGGTCCACACCTCGAACTACCGTGTCGTCGGCTTCACCGCCGAGGTCTCGTCACGCGAGCTCGTGGAGCTCGGCCGCGAGCGTGGGATCCCCGTCATGGAGGACCTCGGCTCGGGCTCGCTCGTGGACCTCCGCCCGTGGGGCTTCCCCTACGAGCCGACCGTGCCGGAGGCGGTCGCCGCGGGGCTCGACCTCGTCTCCTTCTCGGGCGACAAGCTCCTCGGTGGCCCGCAGGCCGGCATCGTCGTCGGCCGGCACGCCGTCGTCGGGCGGCTCAAGAAGAACCCGTGGAACCGCGCGCTCCGGATCGACAAGTTCACGATCGCCGCCCTCGAGGCCACGCTGTACGCCTACGAGTCGGGCGCCGCGCTCGAGACGATCCCGACACTCCGACTCCTCACCGAACCCCTCGCCGCGGTACGGGGCCGCGCGAAAGGCCTGCTCCGGCGGCTCACGCCCGCGTGCCGCGAGCGCCTCGGGGCGCGCGTCGTGGACGACCGCGCGCAGGTGGGCGGCGGCGCCTTGCCGACGGTGGAGCTGCCCACCGCGGGGCTGGTCGTGGGTCGCGACGCGCAGGCGGCCATGCGGCTCGACGCGCGCCTGCGCGAGGGCGACCCGCCGGTGATCGGGCGGATCGTGGACGACCAACTCCTGCTGGACTGCCGGACGGTGCTTGCCTCGCAGATCGGCGGGCTCGCAAAGGCGCTCGAAGCGCTCCAATGACCGACGCGCACCTGGCTCAGGCCACCCACGGTGCGCGCCGGCCTCGCGGACCCCGCTACACATGAGCGACGCGCACCTGGCTCAGGCCACCCACGGTGCGCGCCGGCCTCGCGGACCCCGCGACTTGATCATAGGCTCGCCTCGGACGGCGGGGCCCCAGCCCCGCGACGTTCTGCGGCTCGCAAAGCCATGACCCGCCACGTCGTGGTCGGGACGGCCGGCCACATCGACCACGGCAAGACCTCGCTGGTCAAGGCGCTGACCGGCATCGACACCGACCGCCTGCCGGAGGAGAAGGCGCGCGGCATCACGATCGACCTCGGCTTCGCGTTCCTCGAGGAGCCCGGCGGGCTCACGATCGAGATCGTGGACGTCCCCGGCCACGAGCGCTTCGTGAAGAACATGCTCGCCGGGGTCGGTGGCATCGACCTCGCCATGCTCGTGATCGCGGCCGACGAGGGCGTGATGCCGCAGACGCGCGAGCACCTGGCGATCTGCTCCCTCCTGCGCATCCGGGGTGGCCTCGTGGCGCTGACCAAGACCGACCTCGTCGAGCCCGACTGGCTCGAGCTCGTGCGCGACGACGTCGCCACGCTGGTGCGCGCGACCTTCCTCCAGGGCGCGCCCATCGTGCCCGTGTCGGCGAAGACGGGCGCGGGGCTCCCCGAACTGCGCCAGGCCCTGCGGCGGCTCGCGGAGTCCGTCCCCGAGCGCGCCGTGGACCAGCTGGCGCGGCTGCCCATCGACCGAGTCTTCACGGTGAAGGGGTTCGGCACCGTCGTGACGGGGACCCTCGCCGCCGGGCGGCTCGCGGTGGACGACCGCGTCGAGGTGTACCCGAAGGGCGTGGAGGCGAAGGTCCGCGGCCTCCAGACCCACGGCCACCCCGTCGCCGAGGCGCGCGCCGGGCAGCGGACGGCCGTGAATCTCCAGGGCGTCGAGCGCGCGGCGCTGGAGCGCGGCGACGTCCTGGCGCACGCGGGCACGCTGGTGCCCGCGGTCCTCGTGGACGGCACGCTCGAGCTCCTCCCGGACGCGCCGCGCGGGTTGAAGACGCGGACGCGCGTGCGCTTCCACGCGGGGACGAGCGAGATCATGGCGCGCGTCCTCCTCCTCGACCGCGCGGAGCTCGCCCCCGGCGAGACCGCGTTTGCGCGCTTCCGGCTCGAGGCGCCGCTCGTCGCCCTGCCGAGCGACCGGTTCGTGGTGCGCTCGTACTCGCCGATCGTGACGATCGGGGGCGGGACGCTCCTCGACGTGGATCCGCCGCGCTTCAAGCGCAAGGCGCCGGCCCTGGTCGCGCATCTCACGCTCCTGCAGACCGGCGGCCCCGAGGTCGTATTGGAGGAGCACGTCCGCCACGTCGGCGCCGCGGGCGTGCGCCTCACCGCCCTCTCGGGCCGCGTGCCCTTCGGCCCCGAGCGCCTGCGCGGCCTCCTCGACGCGCTCGTGGCGGCTGGCCGCGTGCTCGTCGTGGACCGCGACTGGTTCCTCCACCCGGAGAGCGGCAGCCGCCTGCGCGCGCTCGTCGTCGGCGCGCTCGCGGCCTTCCACCGCGCGCATCCTCTCCGACCCGGCATGTCGCGGGAGGAGCTGCGGGGGCGGTCGGGCGGCGCCGACGAGCGCGTCTTTGCGGCGCTCCTCGCGGCCCTGGAGACGGAGGGCGTCGTGAAGAGCGAGCGGGACAAGGTGCGGCTCGCGGCGCACGAGGTGCGGCTCACGCCCGAGCAGCAGCGCGTCGTGGACCAGATCGAGCAGGAGTTCCTCCGGGCGGAAGCGGCGCCGCCGAGCCCGGACGAGGCGCTCGCCCGCGCGGGCCTCCGCGGGGACGAGGAGCACGAGCTCTTCCAGGTGCTCGTCCAGTCGGGAAGGCTCCTCCGCGTCAAGGAGTCGCTCTTCTTCCACGCCCGGGCGCTCGACGCGATCCAGCAGAAGCTCGTCGCCATGCTCCGGGAGCGCAAGGAGATCGGTCCGGCGGACATCAAGGACCTCCTCGGCATCTCCCGGAAGTACGCGATCCCGCTCCTCGAGTTCTTCGATCAGCGCCGCGTGACGACCCGCGTGGGCGAACGGCGGGTCTTGCGCGGGGGGTAGGGGCGCGCTAAGGTGTCTCGGAAAGGAGCCAACCATGTTTGGTCTTGGCTACCAGGAGCTGCTCATCATCCTCGTGATCGTGCTGATCTTCTTCGGCGCGAACAAGCTGCCGGATCTCGCCCGCTCGCTCGGCTCGAGCATGAAGGAGTTCAAGAAGGGCGTACAGGAGTCCTCCAAGGACGAGCCGACCGCCGCCGCCAAGAAGGAAGAAGAGAAGAAGGCGTCGTAGCCGTTTCGCGTTGTACGGTATGATCCAGGTATGATCGGGTCGGCGGCGCTCGTGGCGGCACTTCTCCTGCTGCTCGCGTGGCCGACCGTATCTCCCGCCGAGATCTATCGCTGGACCGACGAGCGCGGGGTCACGCACTACTCCGAGGGGTTCGAGAGCGTGCCGGAACAGTACCGCGCGCGCGCCGCGCCGACCGGCCTCCACAATGCCCCGCTCGTGTCACCCCCACCCGCTGGCGACCGACCGACGGCGCCTGGCCGCGTCGTGGCGACGGCGACGGGCGGCACGGAGATCAAGTTCACGCCGGGCCGCGAGATCCTGGTGGACGCGCGCCTCAACGGTGGTACGCCGGTCACGCTGCTCCTCGACACGGGCGCGCAGCGAACGGTGATCAACCCCCGCGCGCTCGTCGCGGCGGGTGTCGCGCTCCAGACGGGCCGTGCCGTGCAGATGAAGGGGGCGACCGGCACGGCGAGCGTCAACACCGTCCAGGTGGACTCGGTCGAGGTCGGCGAGGCCAGGGTCGCCACGCTCGTGGTGATCTCCCACGACATCGACCACGACGGCGTGGACGGGCTCCTCGGGCGCGACTTCCTCGATCAGTTCAAGGTCTCGATCGACAATAAGGAAGGTCTGGTCACCCTCAACCCGAGGTGACGCGCGGCCGTGTTAGGATGACCCTCCCGGTCATGGACTACAAGGCCACGCTCCATCTCCCGAAGACGGCCTTCCCGATGAAGGCCAACCTGCCGCAGACCGAGCCGAAGATGCTCGAGTGGTGGGCCGAGACGAGGATCTACGCGCGCCTGCGCGAGACCTCGGCGCAGCGTCCGCTCTGGATCCTGCACGACGGCCCGCCCTACGCCAACGGCAACATCCACCTCGGGACCGTGCTCAACAAGGTCCTCAAGGACGTCGTCGTGAAGTCACGCTCGATGCTCGGCTTCAACGCGGTCTACGTCCCGGGCTGGGACTGTCACGGGCTGCCGATCGAGCACCAGGTGGACAAGGAGCTCGGGCTCGACTCGGCCTCGATCGACGTGCGGCGCGCGATGGATCCCGTGGAGAAGCGGCGGAAGTGTCGCGAGTACGCGCTACGCTTCATCGACATTCAGCGGAACGAGTTCAAGCGGCTCGGCGTCTTCGGCGACTGGGAGCACCCCTACGTCACGATGGCGCCCGATTACCAGGCGATCATCGCGCGCGAGTTCGGACGCTTCGTCGGCCGCGGTCTCGTCCACAAAGGGCTGAAACCGGTCCACTGGTGCATGCACTGCAAGACGGCGCTCGCCCAAGCCGAGGTCGAGTACGAGGACCAGCGCACGTCGTCGATCTACGTCAGGTTCCCGCTCGTCGGCGCGCTGCCGGCCGCGCCGAACGCGCCCGCGCCCTCCCTGGTGATCTGGACCACCACGCCGTGGACGCTCCCGGCGAACCTCGCCGTCGCCGTCCACCCGGACGAGGCGTACGTCGCGCTCGCGCATGGCGGCGAGACGCTTGTCGTCGCCGCCAAGCTGGCCGACGCCTTCGTCGCGACCGCGAGCCTGCACGGCGCGCGGGAGGTCGGCCGGGTCCCCGGGCGCCATCTCGTGGGCCTCGAGTACCGTCACCCGTGGATCGACCGCACGGGCAAGGTGGCCGCCGCGTCGTTCGTCGCGATGGATACGGGCACGGGGCTGGTCCACATCGCCCCGGGCCACGGGGAGGAGGACTACGAGCTCGGGCGGTCGCTCGGGCTCAAGGTCTACAACCCGGTCGATGACGACGGGCGCTTCGTCCCCGGGGTGGAGCGCTTCGCGGGGCTCACCGTCTGGGACGCCAACCCGAAGATCGTCGAGCACCTCCGGTCGCTCGGCATGCTCGTCGCCGAGCGTCCGCTCGACCACACGTACCCGCACTGCTGGCGCTGCAAGAACCCGACGCTCTTCCGCGCGACCGAGCAGTGGTTCATCGAGCTCGACAAGCTCGGGTTTCGCGCGCGCGCCCTCGACGCCATCAAGCGTGACGTCCAGTGGATCCCGCCGTGGGGCGAGGAGCGGATCTTCAACATGGTCGCGCACCGTCCGGAGTGGGTCATCTCGCGCCAGCGCGTCTGGGGCGTGCCGATCGTCGCCTTCTACTGCGAGGCCTGCGGGACCCTGCTCCTCGAGGAGCGGATCGTGGAGCACGTCGCCGGGATCTTCCGCGAGGGACAGGGCGCCGACGAGTGGTACGCGCGCGAGTCGGCCCGCCTCCTGCCGGCGGGCACGCGGTGCGCGAAGTGCGGCGGCGCGGGGTTCCGGAAGGAGACGGACATCCTCGACGTCTGGTTCGACTCCGGGTGCAGCCACGCGGCGGTGCTCGAGACGCGGCCCGAGCTCCGCTGGCCGGCCGAGATGTACCTCGAGGGATCGGACCAGCACCGCGGCTGGTTCCAGTCCTCGCTGCTCGAGTCGGTCGGCACGCGCGGCGCGCCGCCGTACAAGAGCGTGATCACGCACGGCTTTTTCGTCGACGGCGAGGGACGGAAGATGTCCAAGTCGCTCGGCAACGTCATCGGCCTCGACGACCTCCTGCCGAAGTACGGTGCCGAGATCCTTCGCCTGTGGGTGGCGGCCGAGGACTATACCCAGGACATCCGGGTCTCCTTCGAGATTCTGGATCGGCTCTCCGACGCCTATCGGCGCATCCGCAACACGTTCCGCTTCCTGCTCGGCAACCTGGGCGATTTCGTGCCCGAGCGCGACCGGCAGTCGTATGCGCGCCTGGACGAGCTCGACCGCTTCATCCTCGACCGGCTCGGGCGGCTCATCGGGCGCGTCCGGCGCGCGTACGAGGAGTACGAGTTCCACACGGTCTTCCACGCGGTCCACAACTTCTGCGCCGTGGACCTTTCGGCGCAGTACCTCGACATCATCAAGGACCGTCTCTACACCTCGGCGGGCGACGACCCGCGTCGGCGGGCGGCCCAGACGGCGTGCTACGACATCTTCACCGCGCTCGCGCGGCTCCTGGCGCCGATTCTGACGTTCACCTCCGAGGAGGCGTGGCGCTACCTGCCCGGCGCCCGGAGCGAGAGCGTCCACCTCGAGCGGTTCCCCGAGGAGCCGGTGGAGTGGCTCGACGACCGGCTCGCGGGCGAGTGGAGTCGCCTCCTCGAGGTACGCCGCGAGGTCGCGAAGGCGCTCGAGACCGCGCGCGCGCGTGGGCTCATCGGGAGCGGGCTCGAGGCGCGCGTCGTCCTGATGCACGCGCCCGAGGACCTGCCCGCGCTCCTCCGTGCCAAGCGCGCGCTCCTGCCCACGCTCTTCATCGTCTCGCAGGTGGAGCAGGAGGCGGCGCAGGCGAAGCCCGCTATCCGCTACGAGAGCCAGGAGATCCCGGGCCTCGTCGTCGGCGTGGACAAGGCGCGGGGCCGGAAGTGCCAACGCTGCTGGACCTGGAGCGAGCAGGTCGGCGCGAGCCGCGACCACCCCGAGCTCTGCGAGCGCTGCCTCCCCGTGGTGACCGGCCGTGCGAGGTGAGCGGCGCCGCGCCGCGAGCCGAGCGGTGAGATGGGGCGGGGCCGTGCGAGGTGAGCGGCGAGCCGTGACGTCGTCAGCGACATGACGCGAACCGCCGCGGCGCGCCTCGCGATCGTCGCGGGCGTCGTGGTCGTCCTCGATCAGCTCAGCAAACTGCTCGCCCTCGACCGACTGGCCCCGGGCACCCCCCTCCCGGTGATCGACGGCGTCCTCTCGCTCACGCTCGTCATGAACCGCGGCCTCGCCTTCGGTCTCCTCGGCGGCGTGCCGACGGGCTTCCGCTGGATCGTCGTGCTGCTCTCCGTCGCCGCCCTCGTCGTCCTCGTGCGCGTGGCGCTGCACGTGCTGCCGCGCGGCAGCGTCATCGACCACGGCACGCTCGGCCTGGTCTTCGGCGGCGCCGTGGGCAACCTGATCGACCGCTGGCGCTTCGGCGCGGTCGTCGATTTCGTGGACGTCTACTATCGCGCCTGGCACTGGCCCGCGTTCAACGTCGCCGACTCCGCGATCAGCGTCGGCGTGGTGCTCCTCGCACTCCGACTCATGACCGAACGCGGGGGCGGGCGGTCTCGCGCGTGACGGTGTTGCGCGTCGAGTCCGCGGCCGTCGGGATGCGGCTCGACCGGTGGGTGACCGAGCGCTTCCGCGAGCTGTCACGCGCGCGCGCCCAGGGCCTGATCGACGACGGCCACGTGCGGGTGAACGGCGGCCCCCGGAAGCCCGCGCACAGGCTCCGGGCGGGCGAGCTGGTCGAGATCGAGATCCCGCCGCCGCCTCCGGAGACGCTCACGCCCGAGCCCGCGGCGCTCGCGATCGTGCACGAGGACGAGCAGGTGCTCGTCCTCGACAAGCCCGCCGGGCTCGTCGTCCATCCGGGCGCAGGCCACGCGCGCGGGACACTCGCCGCGGCGCTGCTCGCCCACGCCCCGGGGATCGCCGGTGTGGGCGGCCCACGTCGCCCCGGCATCGTGCACCGGCTCGACAAAGACACCTCGGGCCTGCTCGTCGTCGCCAAGACGCGCGCCGCCTACGACTCGCTCGTCGAGCAGCTCGCGCGTCGCACGGTGACGCGGACCTATGTGTCGGTCCTGCACGGCCGCGTTCGGTCGGACGCGGGCGTCGTGGACAAGCCGATCGGCCGCCACCCGCACGACCGCGTGAAGATGGCGGTGCGCCCGGCGGGCCGCGGTCGGCGCGCCGTCACACGCTATCGCGTCCTCGAGCGCTTCGCCGACTTCACGCTCGTCGAGGCGCGTCTCGAGACGGGTCGCACGCACCAGATCCGGGTCCACATGGCGTCGCTCGGCCACCCGGTCGCGGGCGACTCGGTCTACGGCGGCCGACGCCGGCGGCCGCTCCCTGTGCCCCTCCAGGGGCTGGCGCTCCACGCCGCGGCCCTCGCGTTCCTGCACCCCGGCACGGGTGAGCTCAGGGAATTCACGGCGCCGCTCCCGGCTCGGATCGGCCGGCTCCTGTCTCAGTTGCGCGACAGCCGCTGAGGGGTGGCGCGTCGGATTTGCCACAACCCACGCGGCGAGGACGACGAATCGTGGTATTCCGGAGGCGCGCGTCGTGGCACAGGCTTTGCGGGCGCCTACGATGGACGTGTGGGATAGAATGAACAACACGAAGATGAAAGATCTGACGATCGTCATCCTCGCAGCGGGCGAGGGCAAGCGGATGCGCTCGCGACAGCCCAAAGTGCTGCACCCGCTCTGCGGCCGGCCGCTGCTCGCGTACGGTCTGAGGACGGCGCGGGCCCTCGCCGACCGGATCGTGGTCGTTGTCGGGCCGACCGCCGACGGCGTGCGCGCCGTGGCGGGCGAGGGCGTCACCGTCGTCGAGCAGCGCGAGCGCCTCGGCACCGGCCACGCGGTCCTCCAGGCGCGGCCGGCCGGCGGCGAGGGCACGATCCTCGTCCTGCCGGGAGACACGCCGCTCCTCTCGGGCGAGACGCTCGAGCGTCTCGTGCGCCACCACCGGTCCACGGGCGCGGTCGCGACGGTGCTCACCGCCGTCGTGGATCGACCGCAGGGCTACGGGCGGATCCTGCGTCAGAGCGGGCGGGTCAAACGCATCGTCGAGGACCGCGACGCGACGGACGACCAGAAGAAGATCGTCGAGATCAACACGAGCGTCTACTGCCTCGAGGCCAAGCGGCTCTGGAAGGCGCTCGCGGAGGTCAAGCCCGACAACGACCAGGGCGAGTACTATCTCACCGACGTCATCGGCATCCTGGCGCGGGCGGGCGGGCGCATCGAGGCCGTCGCCGCCCCCGACCCGGTCGAGGCGCTCGGGATCAACGACCGCAAGCAGCTCGCCGCGCTCGCGGCGATCCAGCGCCGCCGCATCCTCGACCGGCTCATGGAGGCCGGCGTGACGATCCTCGACCCCGCGAGCACCTATATCGAGGACGCCGTCACGATCGGCCCCGACAGCGTCGTGTACCCCCAGGTCGTCCTCGAAGGCGCGACGGCGATCGGCAGCGAGTGCGTCGTCGCGTCCGGCTGCCACGTGACGGCCAGCCGCCTCGGCGACCGCGTGAGGCTCAAGCCCTACTGCGTGCTCACCGACTCGGTCGTCGAGGACGGCGCCGTGCTGGGGCCGTTCTGCCATCTGCGACCGAAGTCGCACGTCGGCGCGGGCGCCGAGATCGGGAACTTCATCGAGCTCAAGAAGGCGAGGGTCGGGCGCAAGACGAAGGCGCACCACGTCGGCTACCTCGGCGACGCCGTCATCGGCGACCACGTCAACATCGGCGCCGGCACGATCTTCGTCAACTACGACGGCGCCGCCAAGCATCAGACGGTCGTGGGCGACGGCGCGTTCGTGGGGAGCAACTCGAGCCTCGTCGCGCCGCTCACCGTCGGAGAGGGCGCCTACATCGCCGCGGGGTCCGTCATCACCAAGGACGTGCCGGCCGACGCGCTCGTCCTCGAGCGCTCACCACTGGTCGTGAAAGAAGGCTGGGCCGCCCGCCGGCGCGCGACGCGGGCCGCCAAGCCGAAGGAATAGGCTGCCATGTGCGGGATCGTCGGCTACGTCGGTGACAAGAACGCGGTCTCGATCATCGTCGAAGGCTTGAAGCGCCTCGAGTACCGCGGCTACGACTCGGCCGGCATCGCCGTGCTGCAGGCCGGCAAGCTGGAAGTGCGGCGGGCGGCAGGGCGGATCAAGGGCCTCGAGGGAGTCCTGCGCGAGCGACCGGTCCAGGGCTCGCTCGGGATCGGCCACACGCGCTGGGCGACCCACGGCCGGCCCTCCGAGGAGAACGCCCACCCGCACACCGACTGCGACGGCGCGCTCGTGGTCGTCCACAACGGCATCCTCGAGAACTACCTCGAGATCAAGGAGCGCCTCCTCGCCGAGGGCCACCGCTTCAGGTCCGAGACAGACACCGAGGTGCTCGCCCACCTGGTCGAGCACCACCTCCGAGCGACGGGCCGGCTCGACCGGGCCGTGCGGGCGTCGCTGGCCGAGGTCCGCGGCTCCTACGCGATCGGCGTCGTCGCCGCGGCCGCGCCCGACCGGCTGATCGCCGCGAAGCACGGCGCGGGCAGTGTCGTCGTCGGGCTCGGGCGTGGCGAGATGTTCATCGCCTCCGACATCCCGGCGATCCTCTCGCACACGCGGGACGTCGTGATCCTCGAGGACGACGAGGTCGCCGTCGTGACGGCCGCCGGCGTCGAGCTCTCGACGCTCGCGGCGGAGCCCGTCCAGCGCGATCCGGTCCGGATCCTCTGGGACCCGATCATGGCGGAGAAGGGCGGGTACCGGCACTTCATGCTCAAGGAGATGTACGAGCAGCCGCGCGCGATCACCGACACCTTCCGCGGCCGCATCGCCCCCGAGACCGGCAGCATCGTCCTGCCCGACCTGAGCCTCGATCCCGGCACCGCGCGCTCGATCCAACGCGTCGTGCTGGTGGCTTGCGGCACGGCCTACCATGCGGCGCTGCTCGGGCGGACGATGATCGAGCGCCTGGCCGGCCTGCCGGCCGAGGTGGACCTCGCCTCCGAGTTCCGCTACCGCGACGCACTCGTCGGCCCGGAGACCCTCGTGGTCGCCATCTCCCAGTCGGGGGAGACGGCCGACACGCTCGGCGCGGTGAAGGCGGCGCGGCTCAAGGGGTGCCCGATCCTCGCCATCACCAACGTCGTCGGCTCGGCGCTGGCGCGCGAGGCGACGGGCGTGCTCTACATGCACGCGGGGCCGGAGATCGGCGTCGCCTCCAGCAAGGCGTTCACCACCATGATCGTCGCCGGCTATCTCCTCGGCCTCTGGCTCGGCCGCCAGCGGAACGCGATCACCGCGGAGGACGTGAAGAAGCGCATCCACGACCTCGTCGAGATCCCGCGGCTCGTGGAGAAGACGCTCGAGCTGGACGGCCGCATCGCCGCGCTGGCCCGCGAGCTCGCGCACGCGAAGGGCTTCCTCTACCTCGGGCGCGGCCTCCAGTACCCGATCGCTCTCGAGGGGGCGCTGAAGCTCAAGGAGATTTCCTACATCCACGCCGAGGGCTACGCGGGCGGCGAGATGAAGCACGGGCCGATCGCCCTGATCGCCGACGACCTGCCGGTCGTGGCGCTCGTGCCGCGCGACGGCTCCTACGACCGCATGCTCGGCAACATCGAGGAGGTGCGCGCGCGCGAGGGCAGGCTGATCGCCGTCTGCCACGCCGGTGACCGGACGGTCGCGTCGAAGGCCCGCGACGTCATCGAGGTCCCGCCCTGCGCGGAGCTGCTCGCGCCGATCCTCACCGTCGTCCCGCTCCAGCTCCTCGCGTACCACATCGCGGTGCGTCTGGGCTGCGACGTGGATCAGCCGCGCAACCTGGCCAAGTCGGTGACGGTGGAATAGTCGCGCTCGGCGCGGGCGCCGGGCCTCGCGTGGCTTCGCGGTACGGTACAATCGCCAGGTGCTCGACCGCGAGGCGCTCCTCGTCGATCTGAACCCGCCGCAGCGCGAGGCGGTGACGGCGGGCGACGGGCCCCTCCTCGTGCTCGCGGGCGCCGGCAGCGGCAAGACGCGGGTCATCGCCCACCGGATCGCATGGCTCCTCGGCGTCCGCGGGGTGCCCCCGAAGCACGTCCTCGCCGTCACCTTCACGAACAAGGCGGCCGGTGAGATGGCGCGCCGGGTCGAGGAGCTCCTGCTGCCTGCGGGCATCGGCGCGCCGGTCATCGCCACGTTCCACGCGGCCTGCGTGCGGATCTTGCGAGCGCACATCCGCCACATCGGTTACCCGCCGCACTTCACGATCTACGACGAGGACGATCGGCTGTCGCTCGTGAAGGAATGCATGCGCGAGCTCGACCTGACCGATCGGACCTGGACGCCGGCGGCGCTCGTCCACCGGATCAGCGCGGCGAAGAACCAGATGGTCTCGGTGGGCGACGTCGAGCACGCGGCGCGGAGCCCGCGCGAGGAGAGGATCGCCCAGCTCTACCGGCGTTACCAGGAGCGGCTCACCGCGGCCGCCGCGGTGGACTTCGACGACCTTCTGCTCCTCACCGTCCGGCTCTTCGACGAGGCCCCCGAGGTGCTCCGCTGGTACCGCGGCCTCTTCACCCACGTCCTCGTGGACGAGTACCAGGACACGAATCGCGCCCAGTACCGGATCATCCGCCAGCTGACGGCGGAGCACGGAAACATCTACTGTGTCGGGGACCCGGACCAGTCGGTCTACCGCTGGCGCGGCGCGGACATCCGGAACATCCTCGACTTCGAGACGGATTTTCCCGGCACGCGGGTCATCCGGCTCGAGCAGAACTACCGATCGACCAAGCGCATCCTCGCGATCGCCGCCGCCGTCATCGCCCACAACGTCTCGCGCAAAGACAAGGCCCTCTGGACCGAGAACGCCGAGGGGGAGCGCGCCCAGGTCTATCGCGCCTGGGACGAGCACGAGGAGGCGAACTTCGTCGCCCAGGGGATCCTCTCCGCGCGCACGTCCGGCACGCCGTGGGACGACATCGCGGTCTTCTACCGCACCAACGCCCAGTCGCGCGTGCTCGAGGACGCGCTGCGCCGCGGGGGCGTGCCGTACGTCATCGTCGGGTCGGTCAGGTTCTACGAGCGCAAGGAGATCAAGGACGCGCTCGCGTACCTGCGCCTCGTCGTGAACCCGGCCGACGACGTCGCCTTCCGCCGCGCGATCCAGGCCCCGGGCCGCGGCAGCGGCCGTGCGACGCTCGTGCGCCTCGATGAGCTGGCCACGCGCGAAGGGCGGTCCCTCCTCGCCGTCGCGGCGGCACCGCCCGCAGACGTCACGGGCAAGCCCCGCCGGGCCCTCGAGGAATTCACGGCCCTCGTCGCGACGCTCGCCCGGAAGCGGGCCGGGACGCCCTTGCCCGCGTTCATCGACGAGGTGCTGAACGCCTCCGGCTACCGCGAGGACCTCCGCCAGGAGCGCTCGTCGGAGGCCGAGGCGCGCCTCGAGAACCTGGAGGAGCTGATCGCCGCCGCCGAGGACTACAACGGGTCGCAGGCGTCGCCCTCGCTCGAGGGCTTTCTCGACGGCGTCGCCCTCGTCAGCGATGTGGACGAGCTGCCGGCCGGGACACGCGGCGTGACGCTCATGACCCTCCACTCGGCCAAGGGGCTCGAGTTCCCCGTCGTGTTCCTCACGGGCATGGAGGAGGGCGTCTTCCCTCACGCGCGCTCGATGGCCTCCACGGACGAGGTCGAGGAGGAGCGGCGGCTCTGCTACGTCGGTGTGACGCGTGCGAAGGACCGCCTCGCGATCTCCTACGCCCTCCACCGGCGGATGCACGGTTACGGCCTCGGCGAGCCGTCGCGCTTCCTGCTCGAGATGCCCGAGGAGCACCTGGTCCTGCTCGGCGCCGCCGGCCGCGCCGAGGGGCGGAGCGAGGCGGACGTCGAGGCCACGCCCTTCGACGGGGGCGGCGACGACCTCCCGCTGAAGGTCGGCGCGCGCGTGCGCCACGGGCGCTGGGGCGAGGGCCTCGTGGTCGGCGTCGAGCGGAGCGGCGGCGACACGCTCGTGACGGTTCGCTTCGCCTCGGTCGGGCGGAAGCAGATCTCGCTCCAGTACGCGCAGCTCGAGGAGCTCTGACGGTGCCGGACGCGGAGCGCCCGCCCATGATCAGCCGGGAGGACGTGCTCCACGTGGCGCGGCTCGCGCGGCTCGAGCTCAGCGAGCCCGAGCTCGAGAAGATGCGCGAGCAGCTCAACTCGATCCTGACCTACATCGACCGGCTCAAGGAGCTCGACGTCACCGGCGTGGAGCCGACCTCGCACGCCGTGCCCATGGTCAACGTGATGCGCGACGACGTCGTCGTTCCGTGCTTCCCGCGGGACGAGATGCTGGCCAACGCGCCCGACCGTGTCGGCGAGTTCTTCCGCGTGCCGCGGATCATCGAGGACTGAGCGTGACCGACACGCCGATCCACGAGCTGGCGGACGCCTATCTTCGGGGCGAGACGACGCCGACGGCGGTGACGGAAGCCTATCTCGCGCGCATCGCCAGGCTCGACGACCGGCTCGGCGCCTACCTCACGGTCACGCGCGAGCAGGCACTGCGCGCGGCGGCCGCATCGGACGCGCGCTACCGGGCGGGCACGCCGCTCGGTCCGCTCGACGGCGCGCCGCTCGCCTACAAGGACGTCCTCTGCACGCGCGGCGTCCGGACCACCTGCGGCTCCAGGATCCTCGAGGGCTTCGTGCCCCCCTACGATGCGACCGCCATCGAGCGTCTGGGCGCCGCGGGGGCGGTGATGCTCGGCAAGGGCAACATGGACGAGTTCGCCATGGGCTCCTCCACGGAGTATTCGGCCTTCAAGCCGACGCGCAACCCCTGGGACCTCGCCCGCGTGCCCGGGGGCTCGTCGGGCGGTCCCGCCGCCGCGGTCGCCGCAGGCCTTGCCGCGGGAGGGCTCGGCACCGACACGGGCGGCTCGATCCGCCAGCCCGCGGCGTTCTGTGGCATCGTGGGGCTCAAGCCCACCTACGGGCGCGTCTCGCGCTACGGGCTCGTGGCGTTCGGCTCCTCGCTCGACCACATCGGGCCGTTCGCGAGGGACGTCACCGACGCGGCGCTCCTGCTCGCGGCGATGGCCGGCGCGGACCCGCGCGACGCGACGTGCGTGGAGGCACCCGTGCCCGACTACGCGGCGGCGCTCGCGCGGGGCGTGCGGGGCCTGCGCCTCGGCGTCCCCGACGAGTACTTCATCGACGGCATGGACCCGGAGGTCGAGCGCGCCGTCCGCGACGCGGTGGACGTGCTGCGGGGACTCGGCGCCACCGTCGAGCGCGTCTCGCTCCCGACGACGCGCCACGCGCTCGCCACCTACTACGTGATCGCCCCGGCGGAGGCCTCGTCGAACCTCGCGCGCTACGACGGGGTGAAGTACGGCCTGCGCGTCGCCGGGGCGAAGGACCTCATCGAGATGTCGAGCCGCACGCGGGCGGCGGGCTTCGGCGCCGAGGTCAAGCGGCGGATCATGCTCGGCACCTACGTGCTGTCGGCGGGCTACTACGAGGCGTACTACGGGCGCGCCCAGAAGGTGCGGACCCTCGTCCGCCGCGATTTCGAGGCGGCGTTCGGCCGTGTGGACCTGATCGTCGCGCCGATGACGCCGAACGTCGCCTTCAAGCACGGGGAGAAGGAAGACCCGCTCTCGATGTACCTGAACGATGTCTTCGCCGTCCCGGCCGATATGACGGGGCTTCCGGCGATCTCGGTGCCGTGCGGATTCAGCGCCGAAGGGCTGCCGATCGGTCTCCAGTTCATCGGCAAGGCGCTCGACGAGCCGACGCTCCTGCGCGCCGCCCACGCCTACGAGCAGGCGACGCCGTGGCGCACGCGTCGGCCGAGTGTCCCGTCATGAGCGCGCGCGGACCCCGCCACACCGCACCTTGGGCAGGCCACCTACGGTGAGAGCCGGACTCGCGGTCCCCGCTACAATGGACGTGGTCATCGGGCTCGAGGTCCACGCCCAGCTCCTCACGCGCTCGAAGATGTTCTGCGGCTGCGCGACCACATTCGGCGCGGCGCCGAACTCCCAGACCTGCCCGGTGTGCCAGGGCATGCCCGGCTCGCTGCCGGTCGTCAACCGGCGGGCGGTCGAGTTCGGGATCCGGACCGCGCTCGCCTTCAACTGCCGCGTCAACGAGGCGTGCCGGTTCGCCCGGAAGCACTACTACTACCCGGACATGCCGAAGAACTTCCAGATCAGCCAGTACGAGGAGCCGCTCGCCGAGGATGGCGCGCTCGAGATCGACGTCGACGGGGCGTCGCGCACGATCGGCATTCAGCGGCTCCACCTCGAGGAGGACGTCGGCAAGCTCGTCCACGAGGGCACGCTCGAGACAGCCCAGGCGAGCCTCGTGGACTTCAACCGCTCGGGCGTCCCGTTGATGGAGACCGTCTCCCGCCCCGATCTCCGCTCGCCCGAGGAGGCGGCCGCGTACCTCCGCGCCTTCCGCGCCGTGCTCGTCTACCTCGGCGTCTGCGACGGCAACATGGAGGAGGGCTCGCTCCGCTGCGATGCGAACGTCTCACTGCGTCCGCGCGGCTCGTCGGAGCTCGGCACGAAGGTCGAGATCAAGAACATGAACTCGTTCAAGAACGTCCAACGCGCCCTCGAGTTCGAGGTGCGCCGCCAGGCGGAGGCGCTCGAGGCGGGCCTACGCCTGGTGCAGGAGACGCGCCTCTGGGACGCCGAGCGGGGCTACACCCGGTCGATGCGCTCGAAGGAGTTCGCGCACGACTACCGGTATTTTCCGGAACCCGACCTGGTGCCCTTGCGGATCGACCGCGCGTGGGTAGACGCGATCCGCGCCGGACTGCCGGAGCTTCCGCGCCAGCGGCGGCAGCGGTTCCTCCGCCAGTACGGGCTGCCCGCCTACGACGCGGAGCTGCTCACCCACTCCCAGGCGCTCGCCGACTACTTCGAGGCGGCGACGGGCGAGCTCCCACAGGCCAAGCTCGTCTCGAACTGGATCATGTCCGAGCTCCTCCGGGTGCTGCCCGCGGATGACGAAGCGGCCATCCGAGCAGCCAAGATCACGCCGAGGCACTTGGCGGGTCTCCTGAAGCTCATCGAGGACGGGACCATCAGCGGCAAGATCGCGAAGGACGTGTTCCAGAAGATGGTCGTCTCGGGCGAGGAGGCCCGGGCGATCGTCGCGCGCGAGGGCCTGACACAGCTCGCCGACGAGCCGGCGCTCGCCGCCGTCATCGACCAGGTCATTGCGCGCAACCCCAAGGCGATCGAGGATTTCCGGAAGGGCAAGACCGCCGCCGCCAAGGCCCTCGTCGGCCAGATCATGAAGGCCACTCAGGGCAAGGCCAACCCCGCCATCGTCAATCGCCTGCTGGAGGAGAAGCTGTCTAAAATCTGAGGCTGCCCGCTATAATCGAAGTGCCCGCCATGATTGAGCTTCACCGCGTGTCGAAGGTGTTCTCGGTCGGGCCCGTGAAGGTCCCAGCGCTGAGTGACGTCTCCCTGCGGATCGCCAAGGGCGAGTTCGTGGTGCTCACGGGCGCGTCGGGCGCCGGAAAGACGACGCTCCTCCGCCTGCTCTACCGCGACGACGTGCCGAGCGATGGGGAGGTCCAGGTCCTGGGGGAGGACGTCGCCTCGCTCCGCCGCTCGGAGGTCGCGGCCCTCCGCCGCTCGATCGGCGTCGTCTTCCAGGATGCGAAGCTCCTGCCCGCGCGCACCGTCTACGAGAACGTGGCCTTCGTCCTGCGCGTCCTCGGCACGCCCAAGCGCGAGATCACCCCGCGCGTCTTCGACGCCCTGCGCACCGTGGGCATCTCGGCGCGCGCCCAGGCCTACCCGGCTCAGCTCTCCCAGGGCGAGGCCCAGCGCGCCTCGCTCGCCCGCGCGATCGTGCGTCAACCGTCGCTGCTCCTCGCCGACGAGCCGACGGGGAACCTCGACGACGCGATGGAGGCCGAGATCATCGATGTCATCAAGGACATTCGAGCGGGCGGGACGACCGTCATCCTCGCCACCCACCAATCTCGGCTCGTCCGGGCGCTCCGCCGGCGGACCATCACGCTCGACGGCGGGTACCTCCTGAAGGACGAGGGCTAAGACGTGCTCGGCTTCCTGATCGGCGAGGCCCTCCGTGACCTGCGACGCGCCGGCCGCGTCGCGGTGAGCGCGATCGTGCTGATCACGCTCTCGCTGGCCGCCCTCGGAGGCTTCTGGCTGCTCTCCGCGAATCTCGCGCGGGCGGTCGCGAACTGGCGCGAGCGCGTCCGCATCATCGTCTACCTGAAGCGCGAGCCCGCGGCGAGCGAGGCCCCGGCGCTCGTCGAGCGCGTCCAGGGCGTGCCCGGCGTCGCGAGCGTCGTCTACCTGAGCAAGGCGGACGCGCTCAAGTCGCTGAAGGAGATCCTCGGCAAGGACGCGAGCGTCGTCGCCCAGCTCCCCGCGAACCCGCTCCCCGCGTCGCTCGAGGTGACGCCCGCCGCCGCGGCCGCGACGCCGGACGGCGCGCGTACCCTGCTCAGGAACCTCCAGGCGCTGCCCGAGGCCGAGGAGGTGGCGGGGAGCGCTGACTGGGTCGAGCGGCTCTCCCAGTGGCAGCGCCTCGTCACGACGATCGGCCTCGGGATCGGCGCCGTCCTGGCCGTCGCCGCGATCCTCACCGTGACGACGTCGACCACGCTGATCCTCCACGCGCGCCGGCACGAGATGGAGATCATGCGTCTCGTCGGCGCGCCTGAGGCGGCGATCCGCCTACCGCTGCTGCTCCAGGGGATGCTACAGGGGCTCCTCGGCGCGCTCCTGGCGCTCGGCGCGCTCGTCGTGGCGCACGAGCTCGTCGCGCCGCGCCTCGAGCCGCTGGTCAATCTCACGCTGGGCCTCTCGCACCTCCAGTTCTTGCCGCTCGCGAGCCTGATGATGCTGCTCGCGGCGGGCACGCTGCTGGGGGCGCTCGGCGGCTGGCTCGCGCGGGGGCGCCGCGAGCCATGAGCCGAGGCGTGCGCGCCCTGTCGCTCCTCGCGCTGCCCTGGCTTCTCGCCCTCGCAGCCCCCGCGGCGGGCCAGCCGCCCAAGCGCGAGGATCCGGTGACGAGCGAGCAGAAGAAGCTCCAGCAGACGCAGGAGCGGCTCAAGGAGGAGCGTGCGAAGGCCGCCGCCGCGCGCGCGCGCGAGACGTCGCTGCTCGCCGAGCTCGAGCAGAGCGAGCGCCGCCTGGCGGTGAAGCAGGCCGAGGTCCATCGACTCGCGGAGCGCATCAAGCGCACCCAGGCGGACGTGACCGTCCTCCGCACCGAGATCGGCCGCCTCCAGGGCCAGCGCGGGGGCCAGGAAGACGCGCTCGCCCGGCGGCTGCGGGCGATGTACCGCGTCCACGCCCAGGGCGGCGCGCTGCCGGTCATCCTGAGCAACGACGACCCCATCGCGCGTGCGGCGGCCGTCCGGCACCTCACGAGCCTCGCCGCCCTGGACGCTCGCCTGATCCAGGAGTATCGTGGAACGTCGGAAAAGTTGGCCGACCGAAAGAGCCGGGAGGAGACGCGCCAGCGGGAGCTGGCGGGGCTGCACGCCGACGCCCAGCGCGAGCAGGGCGAGGTGGACCTCGAGGCGGCGAAGCGGCGCACGCTCCTGGCGAAGGTGCGGGACGAGCGGGCCTACCACGAGCGCATGGTCGGCGAGCTCACCGAGGCCTCGAAGCGCCTCGAGGGGTTCATCCGCGACCTTCAGGCCAAGCAGCGCAAGCTGGCGAAGATCCCGCCGCCGAAGGGCGGCGTCGAGCCGCCGAGCGTCGGGTTCGGAAGCCTGCGCGGGCGGCTGCCGTGGCCGACCGAGGGACGCATCGTGGCGCCGTTCGGCGCCCAGGTGCATCCGCGATTCGGCACCCGGACTTTCCGGAATGGCGTGGACATCGAGGCGCCCGAGGGCAAGGACGTCGGGGCGGTCTACGCGGGCCTCGTGATCTACACGGGATGGTTCAAGGGCTACGGCAACCTGATCATCCTGGATCACGGCAACGAGTACTACACGCTCTACGCCCACGTCGCCGAGATCGAGGTGAAGGAGGGCGAGGACGTGAAGCAGGGACAGCGGATCGGCACCGTCGGCGACACGGGGTCGTTGGCGGGGCCTCGGCTATACTTCGAGGTGCGCTATCAGGGCAAGGCCCAGGATCCGGCGGAGTGGCTCCGCCAGCGGGGGTAGTGCCAGAACCGGGATGAGGGGGACTCCATGAAGAAGGCGTTCGTGATCAGCGCTCTTCTCGTCGTGCTGACGCTGTCGCTCGGCGGATCCGCGGTGAGCAAGGGGACGGACAGCGGCGCGACGTATGAGCAGCTCAGGCTGTTCACGGAGGTGCTCTCGATCGTCCAGAACCAGTACGTGGACGAGGTGCCCCCGAAGGACCTGATCTACAGCGCCATCAAGGGGACGCTCCGCGGCCTCGACCCGCACAGCTCGTTCCTCGATCCCGAGAGCTATCGCGAGATGCAGGTCGAGACGTCGGGCAGCTTCGGCGGCCTCGGCATCGAGATCACGCTGAAGGACGACGTCCTCACCGTCGTGGCGCCCATCGAGGGCACCCCGGCCTACCGCGCGGGGCTCCAGACCGGCGATCGCATCGTCAAGATCGACGGCCTCTCCACGAAGGACATGCAGCTCTCCGACGCCGTCAAGCGCATGCGGGGCAAGCCCGGCACCAAGGTGACCGTCACGATCGCGCGTGAGGGCTGGACCGAGCCGAAGGACTTCGAGATCGCGCGCGAGCAGATCCGGGTGCAGTCGGTGCGCGCCCACGATCTCGGCGGCGGCATCGCCTACCTCAAGCTCCGCCAGTTCCAGGAGCAGTCGCCCGGCGACATGTCGGCCGCGCTCGACAAGGCGTCCAAGGCCGGCATGAAGGCGCTGATCCTCGACCTCCGCAACAACCCCGGCGGGCTCCTCACGGCGGCGGTGGAGGTGACCGAGGAGTTCATCGACGACGGCAAGCTCGTCGTCTACACCGAGGGGCGCGTGCGGAACCAGAACATGCGCTTCTCGGCGCACGCGAAGAAGTCCTACCCGAACCTGCCCATGGTCGTCCTGGTCAACCAGGGCAGCGCCTCGGCCTCGGAGATCGTCGCGGGGGCGCTGCAGGACTGGGGGCGCGCGATCATCGTCGGCGCGCAGACCTTCGGCAAGGGCTCGGTGCAGACGATCATTCCGCTCTCCGACGGCTCGGGGCTCCGGCTGACGACGGCCAAGTACTACACGCCCAAGGGCCGCTCGATCCACGGCAAGGGCATCACGCCCGACATCGTGGTCGAGATCCCGAAGGAGACGGCCGTGCGCGACCGGGTCCAGCCGGTGCTCGACCCGCTCGAGGAGCTCAGGAAGGACGTCCAGGTCCAGCGGGCGATCGACGTGATCAA
Source organism: Candidatus Rokuibacteriota bacterium (assembly GCA_003220595.1). Lineage (GTDB taxonomy): Bacteria > Methylomirabilota > Methylomirabilia > Rokubacteriales > CSP1-6 > AR19. Next base: position 25,257 of record QHSZ01000126.1, read on the forward strand.
GACCATGCGCATCATCGAGCAGCAGCGTCCGGCGACCCAGGTCCAGGCCCGGCCGCAGTAAGGCTCCGCGCGCTTCTTGGGGCGATGCTGGCCGGAGCGGCGGCCGCATCGCCCTTGTTGTTTGTACGGCCCCGCTGGGAAGGGACACACGGATCGAGATGCTCGTGCTGGGGATCGAGAGCTCGTGCGACGAGACGGCGGCGGCGGTGCTCGCCGACGGCCGCCGCGTGCTGTCGAGCGTCGTCGCCTCGCAGGACGCGCTCCACGCCCCCTACGGCGGGGTCGTCCCCGAGCTCGCCTCCCGCCGGCACCTCGAGATGATCGTGCCAGTCGTGGAGAAGGCGCTCGCCGACGCCGGCGCGCGCCTGCCCGACCTCGACGGGATCGCCGTCACCCAGGGCCCCGGCCTCGTCGGCTCCCTGCTCGTCGGCTGCGCGGTGGCGAAGGCGCTGGCCTGGGTCTACCGCACGCCGCTCGTCGGCGTCAATCACCTCGAAGGCCACATCTACGCCGCGTTCCTGACCGACGACCCGCCGGCGCACCCGTTCCTCGCCCTCGTCGTCTCGGGCGGCCACACCGCGCTCTACCACGCGCGGGCGCCGCTCGAGTACGCGCTGGTCGGCCAGACGCGCGACGACGCGGCGGGCGAGGCGTTCGACAAGGTCGCGAAGCTCCTCGGCCTCGGCTTCCCCGGCGGGCCGATCATCGAGACCACGGCGACCACGGGCGACCCGAAGGCGATCACGTTCCCGCTCGCGCACATGTCCGACCGCGCCCCCGACTTTTCCTTCAGCGGCGTCAAGACGTCGGTCTCGCTCTACGTCAAGCGTTACGGGCATCTCTCCGGTCAGCAGGTCGCCGACGTCGCCGCCTCGTTCCAGGCGGCGGTCGTGAAGATGCTCGTCCGGAAGTCGGTCAAGGCCGCGCTGCGCCTCGGGGTGAAGCGCCTGGTGCTGACGGGGGGCGTCGCGGCCAACGGCCCGCTGCGCGCCGGGCTCGCGGCGGAGGCCGCAGAGCACGGCCTCACCGTCCACGTCCCGCCGCGCCCGCTCTGCACCGACAACGCGGCGATGATCACCGCGGCCGGGACAGAGCGCCTCCGGGCGGGCGAGCGCGCCGACCTGACGCTCAACGCCGTGCCCGACATGGTGCTCGCTGCGTGAACTACGAGGCGGTGCTGGCGGGTCTCCCCGATGCGGTCATCGCGGTGGACACGAGCCTCCGGATCGTGTTCTGGAACGCCGCGGCCGAGGTGCTCACCGAGCGCTCCGCCCGCCGCGCCGAGGGCCGCCTGGTGAAGGAGGTCTTCCCGGCCGAATCGTCGGTCGTCCGCCGGCTCGGCGAGACGCTGGCGACGGGCGAGAGCCGCTCGGAGCCCGAGGCGCTCGTCGAGCGGCCGGACGGCAGGCCGGTGCCCGTCTCGATCGTGACGGCGCCGCTCTTCGGTCGCGACGGCAGCGTGGAGGCCGCGGTCGCCGTGCTGCGCGACCTCTCGCGCATCCGCCAGCTCGAGGCGGAAGTGCGCCGCGGTGAGACGCTCGCCGCCGCCGGACGCATGGCGGTCGGCCTCGCCCACGAGATCCGCAACCCGCTCGGCGCGATCCGCGGCGCCGTGCAGCTCTTGAAGCGCGAGCTTCACGCCGAGCGGCGCCTCGCGGAATACACGGACGTCCTCGTCACCGAGGTGGACCGCGTCAACCGGATCATCGAGATGCTGCTGGACCTGGCGCGTCCCGTCCAGCTCCGCCTCGTCCCGCTCAACCTCCACCAGCTCCTCGAGGCCGTCGCGCTCCTCGGCGAGGAGGGGGCGCGCGAGCGGAACGTCGCGCTCGTGCGCCGCTACGACCCGAGCCTGCCGCCGATCCTCGGCGACGAGGACCGCCTGCTCCAGGTTTTTCACAACCTGGTCCGCAACGCGCTGGACGCCATGAAGGACGGCGGCCGGCTCACGCTCACGACGCGCGTGAGCCTCAACCCGCTCTTCGGCAAGATGGATCTCGGCGCGGGCCAACAGCACATGGTCGAGGCAATCTTCGCCGACGAGGGCGCCGGGATCCCGGCGGCGGCGCGCGCCCGGATCTTCGACCCGTTCTTCACGACCAAGGACAAGGGCCTGGGCCTCGGGCTCGCAATCTGCCACCGGATCCTCGAGGAGCACCGGGGCGCGATCCAGGTCGAGTCCACCGAGGGCCGCGGCACCACCGTGACCTGCTTCCTCCCCATCGCCAAATGATGGTCGACACGACCGCCCGCATCCTGGTCGCCGACGACGAGGACAGCCTCCGCTGGGTCCTGGAGAAGGGCCTGCGCCAGGCCGGCTACGAGGTGACGTCCGTCAAGGACGGGGCGAGCGCCCTCAAGGCCTTCGAGGCCGAGCCCTTCGACCTCGTCTTCCTGGACGTGCGCATGCCGGAGGTGGACGGGCTCGAGGCGCTCGGACGCCTGCGCGCGATCCGCGCCGATGCGACGGTGGTCGTGATGACCGCTCACGGGACGATGGACACGGCGATCCAGGCGATGCAGCGCGGCGCCTACGACTACCTCGCCAAGCCCTTCGACCTCGACGAGGTCCTGCTCCTCGCCGAGCGCGCGCTCGCCGCGCGGCGGCTCACGCAGGAGGTGATCGAGCTCAAGAGTGGCCTCCAGGAGGTGTGGGAGTTCGGCGCCCTCATCGGCCGCCATCCGCGGATGCAGGACGTCTACAAGACCATCGGGCGCATCGCCGGCACCGACGTGACGGTGCTCCTCCGCGGCGAGTCGGGGACGGGCAAGGAGCTCGTCGCGCGGGCGATCCACCACTACAGCCGGCGGGCGGGGCGGCCCTTCGTCGCCGTCTCGTGCGCGGCCATCCCGGGCACGCTGCTCGAGTCCGAGATGTTCGGCCACGAGCGCGGCGCCTTCACCGACGCCAAGGACCGCAAGCTCGGCAGGCTCGAGCTGGCCCACGGCGGCACGCTGTACCTCGACGAGATCGGCGACATGCCGCTCGAGCTGCAGACGAAGCTCTTGCGGGCGCTCCAGGAGCGCACGATCGAGCGTGTCGGCGGCACCGACCCGATCCGGATCGACGTGCGCGTGCTCGCGGCGACCAACCGCGACCTCGGCGCGCTCATGAAGGAGGGCCGGTTCCGCGAGGATCTCTACTACCGGCTCGACGTCGTGACGGTCAACCTGCCACCGCTCCGCGAGCGGCGGCGTGACATCCCGCTCCTCGTCGAGCACTTCCTCGCCAAGTACGCCGCCGGTCTCGGCGGGCGAGGGGTGGCGCCGGAGGCGCTGGACCGGCTCGTCGGCCACGACTGGCCCGGCAACGTGCGGGAGCTCGAGAACGTCATCCAGCGGGCGATGGTGATGGCGACGAGCGGCGTGATCCTGCCCGAGCACCTGCCGATCGGGCCCGTCTCGGCCGCCGCCTCGGTGGCCGTGGACGCGACGCTCGAAGAGATCATCGAGCGGAAGCTGGTAGACTGCGTCCGCGGTCTCCGCGAGCACGCGAGTGCGAACCTCTACGGTCTGATGATCGGCCTCGTCGAGAAGCCGCTGCTCCGGGCCGTGCTGCGCGAGACTGGGGGCAACCAGGTGCGCGCGGCGCAGATCCTCGGCATCAACCGCAACACGCTCCGGAAGAAGCTGATCGAGCACGGTATCGACCCTGGGGAATTGCAGGGCTGAAGGGTACCTCGGAGCCGGACCCTACGCAGCTTGACTCGTGTTCTGGACGCTCCTAGATTGGCTACGGGATGCAGTGTCCAGCGTGCCGGCACGAGAACTCCGACGGGCAGAAGTTCTGCGGTGAGTGCGGTGCACGGCTGACCCCAGCGACCCTCGGAGCGACGACGGCGGCCACCCCACCGCCCCCGGCGCCCGCCTCACGTCCACCTGCCGTCTCGGACCGGTTCGCATCACCCGCCGCCTACACGCCCAAGCACCTCGCCGAGAAGATTCTCACCTCCAAGGGCGCCCTGGAGGGAGAGCGGAAGCGCGTCACCGTGATGTTCTCGGATGTGTCGGGTTTCACGGCGATGTCCGAGCGCCTCGACCCCGAGGAAGTCCACGCCATCATGGATCGCGCCTTCGAGGTCATCCTCGGTGAGGTGCACCGCTACGAAGGCACGATCAACCAGTTCCTCGGCGACGGCGTGATGGCGCTGTTCGGCGCGCCGATCGCGCACGAAGACCATGCCCATCGCGCGCTCAGCGCTGCGCTCGCGATCCAGCGGGAGCTCGAACCGCTGGCCGACGACGTGCGACGGATGCACGGCGTCGAGTTCCGAATGCGCATGGGCATCAACACGGGCCTCGTCGTGGTCGGCGCCATCGGCAAGGATCTGCGGATGGATTACACGGCGGTGGGGGACACGGTGAACCTGGCGGCCCGGCTCTTGGGGCTCGCCAAGCCGGGTCAGGTGGTCGTCAGCGGACGCACGCAACACCTCCGCGATGGGTTCTTCGTCTTCGAGGATCTTGGCGCGTTTCAGGTCAAGGGAAAGGTCGAACCGGTTCGCGCGTATGCCGTGATCAGCGAGATCACTGGCCGCACCCGACTGGAGGTGTCGAAGGAGCGCGGGCTGACACCGCTGGTCGGCCGCCATCGCGAGCTTCAGTCTCTCGCGGACATGCACCGCCGGGCGGCCGACCGCCAGGGCGCCATCGCGCTGGTCGTGGGCGATCCTGGCGTCGGCAAATCGCGCCTGCTCTACGAGTTCCTGCGACGGCTCGATTCGGCCGGAGTCCTCGAGCTGGAAGCGACCTGCGTCTCCTATAGCCGCTCCATGGCGTACCGCCCCATCGTGGAGCTGCTGCGCCGATACCTCGGTCTCTCCGATGCAAGCACCCACGAGGAACTCCGGAGCCGCGTCGCCGAACAGCTTCGATTCCTGGGCCTGGAGGAAGAGGAGCGATGTGTCCTGCTCGCCCACTTCCTGGGCGTGTCCGCCCCGCAGGAATTTCTCAATCGCCTGTCGGGCCCCCAGCTCAAGGAGCGCACCTTCGGCGCCCTTCGCGAGGTGATTCTCCGTGCGAGCGAGACCGCCCCCCTCATCCTGATCGTCGAGAATCTCCACTGGGTCGACACGGCCTCCGAGGAATTCCTCGCGCATCTCGCGGGGGGCCTGCCCGGTCATCGCGTCCTGCTGGTGTTGACGACGCGGCCGGGCTGGGCGGTCTCGTGGCTCGTCCCTCCGCTGACGGAGACGATCAGCCTCGAGGGCCTCGGCGCTGGCGACGTCCGGGGGATGGTCCGAACCCTGCTCGCCGCGGAGGAGGTCTCCGAGCAGCTGTTCAAGATTCTCGCGGACAAGAGCGAGGGAAATCCTCTGTACGTGGAGGAGATTCTCCGTCAGCTTCAGGAGACGGGCGGGGTCGTGGTCGAGGACAGCGAGGCGCGGCTCAGGAGCGCTGACGTGACGGTCCCGGCGACCATCCACGACATCATCGCGGCCCGCGTCGACCGGCTTGCGGAGCCGCTCAAGCAGACGCTTCAGGGGGCGGCGGTGGTGGGCCGACGATTCGGCATTTCGCTCCTGTCTCGCATCCTCGAGGTCGCCCCGGATCCGGTGGCCGGGCACCTCCGGGAACTCCATGGCCTCGACTTCGTCTTCCCGAGCGCGCAGGAGCCGGAGCCGATGTACAGCTTCAAGCACGCGCTGACCCAGGATGTGGTGTATGCGGGCGTGCTGGAGCGCCGCCGGCGCCAGCACCACGCGGCTGCGGGTCACGGTCTCGAGGAGCTGTACGCCGGGCGAATCGACGACGTGGTGGAGTTTCTCGCGTATCACTTCGGGCGCAGCGCGGAGGCCGAGAAAGCCGTCGACTACGCGATCCTCGCCGCCACGAAGGCGCAGCGCCGCTGGGCCAATACGGAGGCCCTGGCGTTTTTCGACGATGCGCTCAAGCGTCTCGAGGGAATGCCGGACACGGAATCCAACCGGCAGCGCCGGATCGACGCCGTGGTGAAGCAGGCGGAGGCCATGTTTGCGCTCGGTCGCCACGCCGAGCAGGTCAAGGCCCTCGAGGCGATTGGCGCCCTCACGGTGGACGCCGATCCGCAGCGCCGGGCGGCCTGGCTATGCTGGACGGGCTTCCTCCACAGCCTCACGGGAGCGCGGCCCGAGGTGCCCATCGCCTACTGTACCGAGGCGATCGCCCTCGCCGACCTCGTCGGTCTCGACGACATGCGGGCCTTCGCGGAGTGTTGCCTCACCCACGTCTATGTCGTGGCAGGAAAGCTTGAGGAAGCACTTCAAACCGGCGAGCGCGCTCTCGCCTTCTTCGCGGCGCGCGGCAACATCTGGTGGGCATGCCGAACGCTGTGGGGGCTCAGCATGGCCTGCAACGCGATCGGCGAGTGGGAGCGAAGCCTCGGCTATTGCCGCCGGGGTCTCGAGCACGGGCAGGAGGTCAACGACCTCAGGCTGAAGGTCGTCGGCCTGTGGCGGACGGGCTCGACCCACATCCTGAGGGGCGACGCTGAGACGGGCGTGCGGTACTGCGACCAGGCGCTGGCGCTCTCGCCGATCCCCTTCGACGCTGCGACGGCGCGGGCCCTCAAAGGATTCGGGCTTGCCAAAGCGGGCAAGACCGAGGAAGGGATCGCCCTGCTCGAGGGCGTGGCGGCGTGGCTGGATCAGCAGCAGCTCCCATACACGCGCTCGGTCGTCGGCCTTGATCTCGCCGAGAGCTACCTGCGCCACGGCGCGCGCGCGCGCGCACACACAGTCGCCGAGACCGTACGCAGTGCGAGCCACGAGCTCGGCTATCGCCATCTCGAGGGCTGGGCGGAACGACTGCTCGGCGAGTGCGCGGGCCCCGAGGCCCCGACAATCGCGGCCGCGCATCTCACGCGCGCGGCCGAGATCCTGGAAACGACAGGCGCACGGAATGAGCTGGCGAAGACACTCGTCGCCCAAGCGGCGCTCAAGACGGCGGCCGGCGATTCGCCGGGTGCCCGCGGGCTCCTGGAACGCGCCCTGACGACCTTCGATGCGCTCGGGACGCTCGACGGACCCGACCGCGCTCGCACGCTGCTCGCCGAACTCGCTGGTTGAGCCACGTCCGCTCAGCAAGCGGACGCGTCCTGACGTGGATGATGCGGGTCACGCGGCCGGGTGCGCCGTGGAGTCGCCCCGGCTCGCGGGCCGGAGCCGCGCCGCGATGTGCTCGGCTGCTCGCACGGCCAATGCGGCGATGGTGAGCGTCGGCGGGGAAGCACTGGCCGTGACGAAGCACCCGCTCCCCACCAGGTAGAGGTTGGGGACGTCGTGGGCCTTGAGTGCCACGTCCACGACGCTGGTTCCGGGGTCGGTACCCATCCGGTGAGTTCCGATCTGGTGCGCGGCGAAGGAGAGGCCGGTGGATCGCACGTCGGTCAGGCCCATGGCCATCAGGATCTTCTGCGCGACCTCCTTGGCGTCGTCGAGCGCCTTGCGCTCGTACTTGCCGACGATGTAGTGGATGTGCGGCGCGGGGCTGCCGAAGTAATCGCGGACGTTCGCGTTGAGAGAGATCGTGTTGATGCGGTCGGGCAGCTGTTCGGCGTATACGCGGATACCGAGCCAGTGCCCAAACTCCTCCCGCACACGCGTGCGCAGCGCCTCACCCCATTGGCCGCTGGCGCCGGCGATCCGCTCCGGCGTCGGTCCCGCGGAGTTCAGGAACTCGAGGAGGAAGGCTCCGTGCGTTGCCCGATCGCGCTCGATGGCGAACTGTCGGGACATGGCGGTCGAGAACCCGATGCGATACGGATACACGTTCTCGCGGGCGCGCCCGGTGAGGTCGATCGACGGGTGCGACATGAAGAACTTCCCCACCAGCCCGCTCCGGTTCGCGAGCCCGCCCGGGAATTCGCGTGAGGCGGAGAGGAGGAGGAGCCGGGCGTTCTCGACCGCCCCGCCCGCGAGCACGAACACCCGGGCGTTGAGGCGGTGCTGGACCTTGTCGGGCTTCGCGTACACGGCCGCGCTCACGCCGCCCGAGCGGTCGAGCTCGAGCCTGAGCACCGTCGCCTCGGTGACGACCTGCGCATAACCGGTCGCCTCCGCTTGCGGAACGTGGGTCAGGTCGACGCTCGCCTTGGCTCCGGTGGGGCAGACCTGGCAGGTCCCACAAGCTCGGCACTGCGGGCGTCCCGCATAGGCCACCGAGTTGCGTGCTTGCGGCAGGTGATGAAGTGCGATCCCGAGAGGCTGGCAGGCGCGCGTGAACAGGCCGTCGGAGTAGCTGAAGGAAAAGGGCGGGAGTGGGAACGGGGCGCTACGCGGCGCGGCCCACGGCTCGTCGGCCACCCCGGCGACACCGAGCATTCTCTCGGCTTCCGCATAGTAGCCGTCGAGATCCTGGTACGAGATCGGCCAGTCGTCGGCGATCCCGTACAGTGATTTCAGCCGGAAGTCGTTCGCGTGGAGCCGGAGGGCATGACCTTCCCAGTGCAGGGTGCTCCCGCCGACGCCGCGCGCCCTTCTCCCGCCCAATTGGTACGGGACGGGCCCGCCCACGGTGTAGCGATCCAGCCCTGGCAGCGGAGTCGCCCAGGGACTCTCACCTCTGACGTATCGCCGCACATACTCCGGCCGCCGGGCGAAGTCGTGCCGGGGACCGGATTCGAGGACGACGACGCGGATGCCGCGGCGGGCGAGCTCGAGCGCTAGAATCCCGCCGGCGGCACCCGCGCCGACGATGGCGACCTCGGCCTCCACGGCGAGCCCTTACCGCGAGCTAGCGCTCAGGGCTCGTGTAGCGCGCGAGATCGCCGCACTTCCCGGGGAACGCGCCGTACCCGACGACGGCCCAGCCCGCCGGAGAGGCATAGTAGCCGCCGATGAGATCGGGCACCGCGCGCGTCCGAACCTCACGTGCTTTCTTGGGGAACGGGCCGAGATTCTCTTCGGGACGCACCGCCGAGGAGAAAAGCCGGTGGCGGGTGATCAGCGCGCCGCGCTGAGCGAGATCAAGGCTCGAGAATCTGGCCCCGGCGAGGCTGTCGAGCAGGCCGGCAGTCGTCCGATAGAGCTCGAGGTAGTATCCGCCGCCCTGCGTTGTGCGCCGCTCGATGTGGTCGACGAGATACTCGCGCTCGACCGGCGACAGAGGCCCGTCCCCCACGAGCACCTCGGCGAACGCCACGAGATCCTCGAGTTGCGATCTGGAAAGCGCCGCTGCCGCCGGCTCCGCCGCGAGCTGAGCCGACGCGGTCGCGGCGGCGTGAGCTCGCCCGCCGGGGGACCGCAGCACCCCCGACGGATTGAACCCCAGCGCCGCCGCGACTCCGAGGATCAGGCTCCGTCGAGTGAGCGTCACCGAGCCTAGGGTTCGACCGTCTTGATGGCCGGAGCGCAGACGACCGCCAGCCGGTCGAAGCCCGGCCGGAGCGCTATCGTCTCGAAGCCAAACGGATCCTCGAGCGTGACGACAGCCCTCGGCCCCGCGGGAAACGGGGGGGCGTCGTAGCACTTCAGATGGTCGGCACTGAACGGATCAAAATTGCCATTGAGCACGGGCCCGTGTTCCACCGTCGCCTGGGGCGCGCCCGAGGGGTCCACGCTCGTCGGCGTGCACAGCAGCCTGGCCCTGCCAAGCTGCACGTGCTGATGGGTGCCGAACTGGTCGGTCAGCGTGAGGACGTAAGGAGAATCGGCGCCGTTGATAACGTAGCAATGCAACAGCTGGACCGAGACCCCTGAGCCCTGTCCGCCGCCACCGGCATGGGCGACGACCGCGGACGAGCCGATGAGTGGCCTTCATGTTGTTCCTCCTTCTGGCCGCCTCATGTTGGCCGCCTAGTATCTGTCCACGGGCCGAACGGTGATCGTGTCTGTACCCCGGACCCCTTCGCCGCCAAGAGTCATGGCGTCCAGCACCACGTTGGAGACGCCGTCGGGGAGCAACTTCGCGCTGGCCTTGAACACGCAGACGAGGTCGGCCCGGCCGTCGCGGTTGACGTCGAACCTGCCGCAGAGGAAGTGTCCGAAGAACTGGAACACGTGGCGAGACCAGATCCCCGACCCCTGGGCGGACGCGCCGGTGAGAAGGATCGAGGCCGGATCGAGCATGGTCGCGTCGCGCGTGGCGCTGCTGAAGATCACCGCCACGATGAACGGCCTGAAGTCGTCATCGAAGTCCTCACGCCGAGCCGTCTCTCGAGGAATCAGGACGGTCTTGATGACGACCGCGCAGGCGTCGGCGTTTTGACTGGGATTGCGCGTCAGAGGGCAGTTATCGTCGAAGTCTACGATACCGTCCCCATCGGTGTCGACGCTGATGAACCTGGCGTCGTCGGCGGTGATTTCGGGGGTCTCGAAGGTGTGGGCACCTTCAGCGAAGTCCAGTGAGGCCCGGAAGTTGAGTTTGATGTTCTGCCAATCGTTGAAGCCGGCCAGCGTCTCGCCCGGCGAGTCCCCGCAGCCGGCAATGACGAACTTGTTGAGGTCCCGACCAACGCCTGTCTCCGTCGTCGTGTTGATGAGGTTCCAGTTGATCGGGCCGGCGCCCGAGGTGACTTTGGGCTTGAGCACATTGGTAGGAGGGGTGGGGACTGGCGGTCCGAACGCGATGTTGCCGGAGTAGCCACCGATGCCCGCGGACTCGTCCAGGCTCAACTCGTTCAGCGTGAGCAGCGTTTGCCGGGAGTAGTCTAACGGGAACGGATTGACCGGGCTGCTGAACTGGTAGACATAGTTCATCCGGCTCGTGTAGTTGGGCTTGCAGTTGACGTTCTCGAAGCCCCCGTGGCGCAGGCTCAGGTTGTGTCCCAGCTCGTGCATGAAGGTCCCGCCCTGCTGGTCCGTGGTCCCCACGTTGTGGCCGCCTACCGGGACCTGCGCGAAGCCCCCGAGCGAGACCATGAGGTCGTTGCCCAGGATCTCGGCGCAGCCCGAGGAGCCGCTGCCGGTCTGGTTGTGCACGAAGAGAGCGTAGTGGTACGCGTAGCGCTTGGTGCTGAGCCGCTGGGCCGCGTTCGTCGCGCCGCGTTCGGCTGCGGTTCCGAACCACGTGGCCTTGAGCGTGTCGTAGTTCGCGTCACCGGCAGCGGGCAGCGGCGTGCAGGGGACGAGGGCCGTATTCGTGGTGTGGAGCGGGGGGCCGGTCACTGTCCCGTCGGTCGTGAGCTGATCGTCGATCTGGACGTGTAGCCTGATGCCCGTCGTGCCGTCCGGATTGGTGACCGGCGCGATGCCGAACGCGTTGGCCACGTTGGCGATCGCCACCGGATCGGGCCTGTGGAACTGCATGAAGTCGGCCTCGACGAAGATGTCCTTGTGGTTGGGACTCGCGCACTCACCGGCATCGAAGGCGCCGTTACCGTTCATGTCCACGCAGAGGGTGACGCCGCGGAACGCGGTGCTCCGGTTCGTGGTGTAGACGCCGTCGACGCTGATCCCCGGAAGGCCGTCACTCCAGAAGCTGCCGTTCTCCCAGCAGTCCAGGAGACCGTCGCCGTCGGCGTCCGGGGCGCTGCCCGTGACCTGATCACACGCCGCCGGAAACCGCAGCGGCGCTCCCGCGTTCTGGCCGCTCGTTCCAGCCGCCACTTCGAGGCCGATCAGTCGACCGAAGGTCGTGCTAGAACTCGAGCCAACGGCATCCTTCGTCCACAGGACGTCCCTCAGCGGGGCCTGGAGCCCAAAGCTCCCCGGATCGTCCGGAACCCCTGCGGGATCGACCATCGTCACTCCTGCGGGGAGGGTTATGCTGAAGGACCTTACGAGGTTGCCGTTGGTCTTGTCGAGCTGCCGGATCGTTGATGGACCGCCGGTCGGCGCCGCACACGCGACGAAGAGACTCACGCCTGCGACCCCAATCCCGGAGACCGGCGTAGTGCAGCCTGACGGGATCGTCGCCGGCACGGCGGCGACTCCGGTCGCGGTGAGATGGAGGATATTGGAGCCCGCCGAGGTCTGGTAGACCGTCTTGTCCTTCGTGTCCCACGCGATTCCATTGCAGTTGGAGCCGGCAGACCCGGTGAAAAGGGGAGTCACCGCGCCTGGGGCGCCTGCCGGGTCGAACGGGCTGAAGTGAATCACGTAGACGTCGCCATGTGCTGGCGCGGTTGGTGCCGAAGCGATGGAAAGGGAAGTGAGGACCGGGCCACCACTGATGTTCGTGCAGCCGAGGAGATCCCCGGTGTCGGCTCGGTACGCCAAGGCGTTCCATGGAGTCGCGACCGAGGTGAGGATCGTCGTCTTGAGGACGGCGGACGTCGCCGACGTGTCGCTCGTGACGGGGTCGAGGAAGAAGAGTCTGGATTGAGTGCCCTCACTCGAAGTAACGCAGCTGGTCACCACGAGGCTGGGGATCGCGGGGAAACCCGCCTTCCCACCCGATACGATCGCGACAGCCGTTCCGAAGTCGGTGGAGGATTCGCTGAAGCTGCACCCCGCCGTACTGGGAATGCTGACACTCTTGATGACATCCCCGACGGCCGCCTCGGAGGCACGCGTGGACGTCGCGAGAGCCAGAACGATCGCCAATCCTAGAACAACTCGCTTCACGAAAACTCGGCTCTTCCCGCTCATCGTCTCCACCCTTCCTTCGTCCTACCACCGACAACACGATCAGTGATGAACCGCTCGAGTCTGAGAGGGATCAGGAGGTCGGCGGTGCTGTCTGTATCCCCGCGCTGGAACTCCGAGAGCCCGTATCTCGTACTCAGTCTCCGCACCTGGCCCAGTGCACCTATGAATCGCTCAGCTGCGACATCGATGAACGCCGCCCGCTACGCAGTTGACTTTTACCTTGCCGTGGACTAGACGTCGATACGTAGTTCTACGTATTACCGTTCTACTATCGTTCCACGCATTTCCGGAATGGTCGCTCGTGGGCCGGGGGGCGGGTTGGGGCGCTTAACTCAGCGGGACCTTCGGGCCCTCGGTGCCTGCGTCACGGAGATCTATGCGCTCCTCGATCTCGACACCTTCCGCGAGCACGTGGTTCGTGCGATCGCGAAAGTCGTTCCGGCCGAGGTCATCACGTACACCGAGATCGGGCGTCGTGGACAGCCCACCGTCCGGGTCCTGCATCCCGCCCGTGCCGTCACTTCTGACCTCATGCTGGCCTTCGAGCACCACAGGCACGAGCACCCTCTCATCAAGCATTTCGGTGACAACCCTCACGGTCGCGCCGCCAAGATCTCTGACTTCTTGACCCAGCGCGAGTTTCGTCGCCTTGGGCTCTATGACGAGTTCTTTCGCCAGATCGGTGTGGACCACCAGATGGTCGTTGGGCTCCCCGCGCCATCGCCGCGGGTCGTTGGCGTTGCGCTGAACCGGAGCGGATTGGACTTCTCGGAGCGCGATCGGTTGCTCTTGAGCGCGCTCCGGCCCCACATCGTCCAGGCTCTTAGGAACGCCGAGTCGTTTTCTCAGATGAAGGGAGAGGTCGCGCTGGTCCTGCAGGGGCTGGAGGAGATCGGACGGGGGATCGTACTATTGGGACCGGACGGCGGGATCAGGTCTGCCACGCGGCTGGCGCGTCAGTGGTTGACGACCTACTTCGGCCATCGAGCCGAACGGGCGAAACGCCTACCGGATGCTCTCGAGCGCTGGGTCAGATTCCAGGGGACGACCGTCAACGGCTCCGGTGACGTCCTCTCCGCTCGCAAACCCCTGATCGTGGAGGGCGAGGATCGCCGTCTCGTCGTGCGGCTCATCCCTGCGTCTGGCGGCGGTCTGCTCCTGCTGGAGCAGCGACACACCGCCGCCACCCCTGCGTCGTTCGAGTCCCTGGGGCTCAGTCGTCGAGAAGCCGAGGTGCTGGCCTGGGTCGCACAGGGCAAGACCGACGCCGTCATCGGGACGATCCTGAGCCTGAGCTCCCGCACGGTCGCCAAGCACCTCGAGCATATCTACCAGAGGCTCGGCGTCGAGAACCGATCGGCGGCGGTCGCGCTTGCGCTCACGACGCCGCTGGCGACGCAGTAGGCTCCCGCCAACGCCCGTTTCCGAAGATTCAGGAGGGGCGGTAGATCTCGCCGCCGCCTTTCCTGAACTGCTCGGCCTTCTCCCTGAGCCCCTGGACGAGCGCCGCGGTCTCCTCCGCGATCCCGTGCTTCTCGGCGTACTCGCGCACGTCCTGCGTGATCTTCATCGAGCAGAAGTGCGGCCCGCACATGGAGCAGAAGTGGGCGAGCTTCGCCCCCTCGGCCGGCAGCGTCTCGTCGTGGAACTCGCGCGCGGTCTCGGGGTCGAGCGAGAGGTTGAACTGGTCCTCCCAGCGGAACTCGAAGCGCGCCTTCGAGAGCGCGTCGTCCCATTCGCGGACCCGCGGATGGCCTTTCGCAAGATCAGCGGCGTGGGCGGCGATCTTGTAGGCGATGACGCCGTCCTTCACGTCCTTCTTGTTCGGCAGGCCGAGGTGCTCCTTGGGCGTCACGTAGCAGAGCATCGCAGTGCCGAACCAGCCGATCATCGCGGCGCCGATCGCGGAGGTGATGTGGTCGTAGCCCGGCGCCACGTCGGTCGTGAGCGGGCCGAGCGTGTAGAACGGCGCCTCGTGGCAGACCTCGAGCTGCCGGTCCATGTTCTCTTTGATCAGGTGCATCGGCACGTGGCCGGGCCCCTCGATCATGACCTGGACATCGCGCTCCCACGCGATCGTGGTCAGCTCGCCGAGCGTAGCGAGCTCGGCGAACTGGGCCTCGTCGTTCGCATCCGCCGTGCAGCCTGGCCGCAGGCCGTCGCCGAGCGAGAACGCGACGTCGTACGCGGCCATGATGTCGCAGATCTCGGCGAAATGGGTGTAGAGGAACGATTCGCGATGGTGGGCCAGGCACCACTTGGCCATGATCGAGCCGCCCCGCGAGACGATGCCGGTGACGCGCTTGGCGGTGAGCGGGATGTAACGGAGGAGCACGCCCGCGTGGATCGTGAAGTAGTCGACGCCCTGCTCCGCCTGCTCGACGAGTGTGTCGCGGTAGACCTCCCAGGTGAGCTCCTCGGCCTTGCCGCCGACCTTCTCGAGCGCCTGGTAGATCGGCACCGTGCCGATGGGCACCGGCGAGTTGCGCAGGATCCACTCGCGGGTCTCGTGGATGTTTTTGCCCGTCGAAAGATCCATGACGGTGTCCGCGCCCCAGCGCGTCGCCCACGTCATCTTCTCGACCTCCTCCTCGATCGAGGAGGCGACAGCCGAGTTGCCGATGTTCGCGTTGATCTTCACGAGGAACTTCCGGCCGATGATCATCGGCTCGGTCTCGGGGTGGTTCACGTTCGCGGGGATGATCGCGCGTCCGCGCGCGACCTCGTCACGGACGACCTCGGGCACGACGCCTTCGCGCAGGGCGACGAACTCCATCTCGGGCGTGACCTCGCCGCGTCGCGCATAGTGCATCTGGGTGACGCGCCGGCCGGGCCGGGCGCGGAGGGGGCGGCGCACGCTCGCGAACCGCACGCCACCGAGGGCCGGGTCCTCCTCGCGCGTCTTCCGGTAGACCGACGTCGAGCCCGGGAGCTCCTCCACGTCGCCGCGCCCGAGGATCCAGGCGAGGCGGAGCGGCGGCAGGCCGCGCTTCAGATCGATGGCGGCCTCGGGGTCGGTGTAGGGGCCGCTCGTGTCGTAGAGGCGGAGCGGCGGATTGCCCCCGGAGAGCGCGATCGCGCGCATCGGGACGCGGATGTCGGGACGCGAGCCGGTGAGGTACATCTTGCGCGACATGCGAGGCCTCCCTTCGCTGGGATTAACCAGGTCAGGTTCATGCGGTCGGCGGCGGTGAGCCGCCCTCTCAGCCCGGTTCGCCGAGCTCCCGCGGTGTCAAGCCGAGCGACGTGTCAAGGCTACGCCCGAACCCGGGCTCGAGCAAGCCGCGCCGGGTCAGCGCCGCGGCCCTTCCAGGACCAGCGCCGCGCCGGCCGTCGCTACGTGCCGGAGACCGCGCCCGAGACGAGGCCGCTGACCAGGTAGCGCTTGAAGCAGTAGTAGAGGACCACGGGCGGGATCGCGTAGACCGTCGAGACGGCCATCAGGAGGTTCCAGGGCGCGTTGTCGGTCGTGAGGAAGTTCGACATCGCCACCGGGAGCGTCACCCGCGGCTCGCCCGTCAGGAGGAGCAGGGCGTAGAGGTACTCGTTCCACGCGTAGAGGAAGGCGTAGGTGCCGATCGCGATCAACGGCGGGCGGATCAGCGGCAGATAGAGGTGGATGAAGGTGGCGAGGGTCCCCGCGCCGTCGATCGCCCCGGCCTCCTCGATCTCGGGCGGGAGTGAGCGCGCGTAGTCGCTCAGGACCCAGAGCGCGTACGGCGAGGCGAAGGTCACCATGGCCAGGATGAGCGAGAGCTTCGTATCGATCAGATCGTAGTCGGCCATCATCTTGAAGAACGGGATGGAGAGGAACGAGGACGGGATCACGTAGGTGAAGAGCGTGAGCCCCGAGACGAAGCGCCGGAACCGGAAATTCAGGCGCGCCATCGCGAACGAGCCGAGCGCGGCGATCGCCATGACCAGCACCATGGCCCAGACCGCGACGGCCAGGCTGTTGCCGATCTGGCGCCAGAAGTAGCGGACGAAGGGGTTGTCCTGCCCCATCGTGTAGGTGTAGCTCCGCACGGTCGGGTGCTCGACGTAGAACCCCGGCTTGAACAGGTCGTCCGTCGGCGTGAACGAGAGCAGGAGCATGTAGTAGACGGGAAAGAACGTCCAGACCAGGATGACGATCGCCAGGATGGAGAGCCCGAGCCGGAGCCCGCGCCGCTTTCCCCGTCCGGGCGCGCTCATATCTTCACCCAGCGGAGCAGCAGGCCGATGAAGCCGAGCGTCACGGGCAGCGCCACCGCGAAGGTCGCCAGCCCCCACTCGAGCCGCCCCATCTGGAACGTGTACCGGTACGCGAGCGTCGCCAGCACGTGGGTCGAGTCGCCCGGCGCGCCGCCCGTCATGAGCCACGGCACCGTGAAGTCGCCGAGCGTGAACACCATCGAGAGCAGCGTGCAGATCAGATAGAGGTTCCGGAGCAGCGGGAACGTCACGTAGCGGAAGTTCTGCACCGGCGAGGCGCCGTCGATCGCGGTCGCCTCGTAGAGCTCGTTCGGGATGGCGCGCCGGCCCGCGAGGAAGATGATCGTCCAGAAGGGCAGGTACTTCCAGATGTGGAAGACCATCACGGCGCCGAGGGCGGTGTCGTGCTGGGCGAGCCAGGGCACCGAGGCGAAGCCGAGCTTCGTCAGCAGGTGATTGAAGATCCCCCACTGCGAGTTGAGCATCCAGCGGAACGAGAGGACGCCGGGCAGCGCCGGGACCGCCCACGGGATCAGGAACAGCGCCGCGAGGATCCGGATCCAGCGGAAGGGATAGTCGAGGATCCCCGAGAGGAGCAGCGCCAGGACGAGCTTCACGTTGACGGCGAAGCCCACGTACCAGAGCGTGTTGACGAGCGTGGCGCGGAAGGTCGGGTCGGCGAAGAGCGCACGGTAGCTGTCGGCGTCGAGCGCGTACCAGACCCCGAAGGCCATGGGGTAAATCACGAACGCCGCGAAGAGAAAGAGGAGCGGCGCCGTGAAGAGAAAGCCGTGCGTGGTGCGGGAGCGGAGCAGCCGCGCGACGCGCGTCGGAGCTCGTCTGGCTCCGGCGCGCGGCGTGGGGCTCATCGGGACGGACTTACTTGTAGCCGGCGAAGATCGCCTTCATCCGCTCGATCGCCTCGTCGGCGGCCTTGTCGGCCGGCCACTTGTCGATGGCGATGCGGGCCATGGCCTTGCCCCAGATGTTCTCGTCGTAGACCTGGGAGAAGGCCGGGTGCTTGTAGTGCTCGAAGACCTTGTTGTCGCGATCGAGGAAGATCGTCGTCGCCACCGGGACGTGCATGTCCTTCTGGCCCTTCGGGCCCCTGTGGCCGGCGCGCCAGAAGGGGTCGGCGGCGACGTCGGTGAAGGCGGGGAACCAGCGGCCGTTCGCCGCCTTGATGTACTCGGTGAACCGGTTCTTCTCGACGACGAACTTGATGAACTCCTTGGCGAGCGTCGGGTTCTTCGAGCCCTTCGGGACGACGATCGTCTTGACGGCCGAGAGGTAGCGGGCCTTCTTGCCGTCCGGGCCGTCCGGCCACTCGATCGTCGCCATGTTGTCGAAGTAGTTCTTCTTCTCGGGATCGTCCTTGTTGAAGAACTGGGCGGCCGGGATCGATTGCGACGGGTTCGGCGTCATCACGACGAGCCGGCTGTGGAAGCCCGCGTTGTTGTCGCCGTCCGTCCAGTTCGTCGCATCGGGCGGCACGTAGCCGGACGTGAAGAGCTCACCGAACCAGGTGAGCGTCTTGATGACGGCGTCGCGGTTCTTCGGCTGGTCGGCGACGACCTTGCCGTCCTTGTCGAGGACCTCGCCGTTGAACGAGAGCAACGCCATGTCGAAGTTGTACAGGGTGTCGGAGGCGCGCGTGGATTCGGTCATGCCGATGCCGTAGAGCTTGCCGTACTTGGCGGGGTCCTTCTTGCGGAGGGCGTCCTGCGCCTTCTTCCAGTAGCTCCAGTACTCGTCCCACTTCATCGGGATCTGGGCCGGGTCGTCCGCCATCCCGACCTCGCGAAGGAGGTCGCGCCAGTAGTGGATGTGCATCGTCTGGGCTTCGATCGGCACGCCGTAGTACGCGCGCTTCTTCGTCTTGCCGTTCATGACGTAGCCGACCTGGAGCATCTTCTCGTTGTAGCGGGGCTTGAGCGTCTGGATGACGTCCGAGACGTCGGCGAGCTGATCGCTCCAGCCGTACTTCGGCACGACCTGCCAGTCGTTGAAGAAGCAGAAGGCCACGTCGGGCACGCGGTGGGCGATCAGCGCGGCGTTGATCTTCTTGAGCAGGTCCTCCTGGGCCGTGAAGGACAGGTCCACCTCGGCCTTGTGCGCCGCCTCGAACTCCTTCACGATCTTCTGCATCGCGGCGTCTTCTTCGGGGTAATAGCCCTTGTTCCACCAGACGGTCAGCTTCTGGCCCTGGGCGAGCGGCGTGGCCGGCGTGCCGAGCACTGAGGCGGCGCCGACGCCCAGAGCGGTGGTCTTCAGGAAGTCACGACGGGTCTGACGCATGAGTCCTCCTCACTTCTGACACAGTTCGCCCCCGGCGGGGGCAGTGGCGGCGGGAGTATAGCGCATGCTGACGCGGGCTCACAAGGCGCGGGCCGGCCGTCCGAGGGGGTCGAGGCTCATCGAGCCCGGCGTGGTATGATCGACGCCACTCGGGAGGCGTCGATGAAGATCTGCTTCTTCCACCTCATGCCGTACCGGTTTCTCCCCGACGACTTCGAACAGCGGTACCGGTCGGTCTGGGTCGACCCGCCCCACAGCCTCTTCGACCCCGAGAAGTGCAGCGGGCTCTACCACGAGTTCCTCGACGAGCTCGAGTTCGCCGAGGCGCAGGGCTTCGACGGCCTCTGCGTCAACGAGCACCACAACAACGCCTACGGCCTCATGCCGTCGCCGAATCTCATGGCGGCGACGCTGACGCGGCGGACCTCGCGCGCGGCGGTCATCGTCCTCGGCAACAGCCTGGCCGCCTACAACCCGCCCCTCCGCGTGGCCGAGGAGTTCGCCATGCTCGATCTGCTGAGCCGGGGCCGCCTGGTGGCGGGCTTCCCCGTCGGCACCTCGATGGACATGAACTTCGCCTACGGGATCGATCCCGCCACGCTGCGCGAGCGGTATTACGAGGCCCACGACCTCGTCGTGCAGGCGTGGACGCGCCCCGAGGTGTTCGCCTTCAACGGCAAGTACACGCAGGTACGCTACGTGAACATCTGGCCGCAGACGCTCCAGAAGCCCCACCCGCCCGTGTGGATCCCGGGCGGGGGCAGCGTCGAGACCTGGGAGTGGACGGCCAAGCTCGACTACGTCTACTGCTATCTCTCCTACTACGGGTACAAGCGGGGCAAGGCGACGATGGACGGCTTCTGGGAGGCCATCGCGCGCGTGGGGGCCGACGACAACCCCTACCGGGCGGGATTTCTACAGCTCGTGTGCGTGGCGGACACGGACGCGGAAGCGGAACGCCTCTACTTCGAGCACGTGCACTACTTCTACCAGAAGTGCCTGAACGTCTGGGAGGGCTTCGCGGAGGCCCCGGGCTACCGCACGGTGAAGACGCTCCAGACGGGGACCAAGCCGCAGGTCGGCGCCCAGGCGAAGAAGGTCCGCCAGTCGCTCGACTGGCAGAAGTATCTCGACCAGGGCTACGTGATCGCCGGGAGCCCCAAGACCGTTCGCGAGCAGCTGGCCGAGTGCATCAAGAGCCTCCGCGTCGGCCACCTGATGGTGCTGCTCCAGATCGGCTCGATGCCGAAGGACCTGACCCTCCACAACACCGCGCTCTTCGCGAAGGAGGTCCTGCCGCACGTGCGCGACATGTGGCCCGGCTACA
>QHSZ01000127.1 GCA_003220595.1 Candidatus Rokuibacteriota bacterium
CCGCGCTCACCGCCGAGCGCGACCTCCTGGTGAAGCGCCTCGAGGCGCTCGAGCGCGAGCTGGAGCTGCTCCGGCGCCGGCTCTAGACGCCGCCCGACGGGAGCGTCGGTGTCCCTGTCGCCCACCGCGTTGCTCGCGTCCTTCGCCGTCGTCGCGCTCGCGGAGATGGGCGACAAGACCCAGCTCGTCGCCTTCATGCTCGCCTCCCGCTACCGGCGTCCCTGGGTCGTGATGCTCGGCATCCTGCTCGCGACGACCCTCAACCACGCGCTGGCGGCCTCCGCCGGGGCGTTGCTGGCGGCGTGGGCGCCCGAGCGCGTGCTCGCCTGGATCCTCGCCGCCGGGTTCCTCGCCTTCGGCGTGTGGGCGCTCGCGCCCGACGCCGCGGAGGAGCCGGCCGAGCGC
Source organism: Candidatus Rokuibacteriota bacterium (assembly GCA_003220595.1). Lineage (GTDB taxonomy): Bacteria > Methylomirabilota > Methylomirabilia > Rokubacteriales > CSP1-6 > AR19. Next base: position 406 of record QHSZ01000127.1, read on the forward strand.
CGGCGCTGGGGGCCGCTCGTCGCGACGACGGTGATATTCTTCTTCGCCGAGATGGGCGACAAGACGCAGCTCGCGACGGCGGCGCTCGGCGCGCGCTACGCGGCGCCCCTCGCGGTCACGGTCGGGACGACGTGCGGCATGCTCGCCGCCGACGCGCTCGCCGTCTTCGCCGGGGCGCGCCTCAGCGAGCGCGTGCCCATGCGGGCGGTGCGGCGTATCGCGGCGGCCCTGTTCTTCCTCTTCGGCGCGGGCGCGATTGTTCGCGCCCTCGGCTGGGCGTAGGGCGGAGGGCTCCGGCGCCGACGCTAGACGTCGCGCATCAGAGCAGCGAGAGCAGCTTCTCGTTCGTCGCGCGCAGGCCGACGGAGATGCGGAGGTGGCCGGGGAAGCCGACGTCGGCGCCGTCGCGGACGAGGATGCCCGCGCGCAGGAGCTTCTCGCGCAGGGCCGCCGCCTCGGGGACCTTCACCAGCAGGAAGTTCGACTGGGACGGCGGGAACGTGTAGCCCCGCCGGCCGAGCCCCTCCGACAGGAACCGGCGCTCCTCGATGACGAAGCGGCGCGAGCGCTCCCAGTGCGCCTCGTCCTCGAGCGCGGTGAGCGCCGCGACCTGGCCGAGGCGGTTCACGTTGTAAGGCTCGCGGACGCGGTTCAGCCAGTCCAGCGTCTCGGCGCGGGCGACCGCGTAGCCCACGCGGAGCCCGGCGAGCGCCGCGATCTTCGAGAAGGTGCGGAGCAGGATCAGCCGCGGGTGGCGCCGCAGCAGCGCGACGCCGTCCGGGTACTCGGGGTCGTCGACGAAGTCGCGGTACGCCTCGTCGAGGATCACGAGCGGGGGGTCGTCGCCCAGGGCGTCGAGGAAGGCGCGCAGCGGCTTCTCGCGCACGATCGTCGCCGTCGGGTTGTGGGGCGAGCAGAGCATGACCGCCGTCGTCCGGTCGGTGACCTTCCGCCGCACGTCCTCGAGGTCGGTCGCGTAGCCGGCGAGTGGGCTCGGCACGGCGCGGGCGCCCGCGATCGTGGCCGAGATGCCGTAGGGCTCGAACGACGGCTCGGGCACGACGACCTCGTCGCCGGGCTCGAACGCGGCCCGCGCGATGAGCCCGATCAGCTCGTCGGCGCCGTTGCCGACGAGGAGCTCGCCGGGCGTGACGTCGAGGCGCCGGGCGAGCGCCGCGCGGAGCGCGGTGGCGCCGCCGTCGGGATAGAGGTGGACGCGCGCGGCCTCGCGCGCGACCGCCTCGACGACGCGCGGCGAGGGGCCGAGCGGGTTCTCGTTGGCGGAGAGGCGCGCGAGCTCCGGGACCCCGAGCTCCGCGGCGAGCTGCTCGAGGGGCTTGCCCGCGTCGTAGGGGACGAGGGAGCGGAGACCCTGGCGCCAGATCTTCCTCACGGGCTCATTCTAGTGACTCCGCGCGCGATTTGACAGTCTTCGTGCGCGGTTGCTACGCTCACGACGTCATGTCGGTCGAGCTGTATCGCCGGGCTCGGCGTGCCGAGGCGAAGGCGGCACGCGCTCCCGACCGGCGGCGCCTCCGGCTCGAGTTCTTCCGTCAGGCCCTGGCCGAGGGATTCGACTCGCTGAAGGTCAGGCACGCCGAGGGCGCGTCGGGCCAGGAGTCCGTCCGCACCTACGCGCGCCTGATGGACGACGTCATCCACTCGCTGACGCGGCTCGCCGCCGCCGACGCGACGTCCGACGGGCTCGCACCCACGCCGCTGGTCGTCGTGGCGCTCGGCGGCTACGGGCGCGGCGAGCTCCACCCGCTCTCGGACATCGACCTGATGGTGATCTACGACGGCGGGATCACCCCGTACGTCCAGCGGCTGATGCAGGAGCTCCTCTACTCGCTCTGGGACCTCGGGCTGCACGTCGGCCACAGCCTGCGCTCGCTCGACGACGGCGTCGCGATGGCGCGCACCGACTTCCCCAGCCGGACCTCCATGCAGGAGGCGCGCTTCCTCGCGGGGGACCGGCGGCTCTTCGCGCGGTTCCAGCGGGTGCTCCGCGAGAACGTGTTCCGGCGCGACTTCGCGAAGTTCCTCGAGACGACGCTCGCCGAGCGCGACCAGCGCTACCGGAAGTTCGGCGCCTCGCCCTACATCGGCGAGCCCAACCTGAAGGAGTCGGCGGGCGGGCTGCGCGACGTGCACACCGCGATGTGGCTCGCCGAGGCGAAGTTCGGCGCGCGCTCGCTCCGGGAGCTCGCGGACAAGGGCCTCATCACGCCGCGCGAGCAGTCGGCGGCCGACGCCGCGCTGACCTTTCTCTGGCGCGTGCGCAACGAGCTCCACTTCTTCTCGGGCCACAAGAACGACGTGCTCGCGCGCGAGCTGCAGCCGCAGATCGCCAAGAACCTCGGGTACGAGAACGACGGGCAGTCGCTGGGCGTCGAGCGGTTCATGCGCGAGTACTACCTGCACGCGCGCGTCATCCACCGCGTCGCGAAGCGCCTCATCGCGCGCTGTCAGGAGACGCTCTCGCGCCGCGGCTCCGCCGAGCGCCGCCAGCGGCAACAGGCGCTGGCCGACGGCCTCGTCTTCTTCGACGGGCGCCTGCACCTCGTCGACCGCGACCCGGCGCCGCTCCGCGCCGAGCCCGCGCGGCTCATGAAGGTCTTCTGGCACCTCCATCGCCTGGGCTGCGAGCTGTCGCTCGATCTCGAGCGGGCGGTCGAGGACGCGCTGCATCTCGTGGACGACGCGTTCCGGCGCTCGGAGACCGTCCGCGACCTTTTCCTGGACGTCTGTCGCACGTGGGGTCGCGTGGCGCAGACGTGCTCGGAGATGCACGAGCTCGGCCTGCTCGGGCGGTATCTCCCGGAGTTCGGCGCGCTGACCTGCCTCGTGCAGTACGACGTCTATCACAAGTTCTCCGCCGACCAGCACTCGCTGCTCGCCGTCGAGCACCTCGAGGCGCTGGCCCCCGGCCAGTCGGCGGAGTCCGAGGGCGCCGCGCAGGTCTTCACGGAGATCGAGAAGCCCGAGCTCCTCATGCTCGGCATGCTGCTGCACGACATCGGCAAGGCGCTGGGCCACGGTCACGTCGCCAAGGGCATCCCGCTCGTCCGCGAGCTGACGGCGCGCATGGGGCTCCCGCCGGCGGACGCCGCCGCGGTCGAGTTCCTCGTGGCCCACCACCTGACGATGTCCCACATCGCCCAGCGCCGGGACATCCACGACCCGAAGACGATCGCGGATTTCGCGGCGACGGCGGGCGACCCGCAGCGGCTGCGCATGCTCTATCTCCTCACGTACGCCGACATGCGCGCGGTCGGCCCGGGCGTGCTGACGCCGTGGCAGGCGCAGATCCTGCACGAGCTCTACGCGCTGACGCTCGCCGAGCTCACGGGCGGCCGCGTCCAAAGGCCGAGCCGGCTCAAGCTGGCCGAGCGCCTGCAGGCGGCCGCCAAGGGCGAGGTGGATCTCCAAGCGGTGAAGGCGCACCTCGCGATGATGTCCGACCGCTACATCGAGACCACGGGCGTCCAGCGGATGGCCGAGCACATCCGGATGCTCCAGGACCTCGGCGGGGCGCCCGTGGTGACGGCGCTCTTCCACCACACGGACCTCGGGTCGTCGGACCTCGTCGTCGTCACGCGCGATCTCCCCGGCCTCTTTGCGCTCATCGCGGGCGCGCTCGCGGCCCACGGCGTCAACATCATCTCGGCGCAGATCCACACGCGGGCCGACGGGATCGCGATCGACACCTTCCAGGTGAACGATCCGACGAGCGAGGTCGTGACCTCCCGGGCCCACTGGGCGCGCACGCTCGACGGCCTCCGCGCGGTCATCACCGGCGAGCAGTCGGTGGAGGCGCTGCTCGAGCAGCGGCGCGTGGCCGGCCGGGCCGCGAAGAGCCCGGAGGGCCCCCCGAAGATCGGGCTCGACAACCGCCTGTCGGACGCCTACACGGTCCTCGAGGTGAAGAGCCCCGACCGCCTGGGCCTCCTCTACCTGATCACGCGTACCCTCGCCACGCTCGGGCTCGACATCGCGAGCGCGCGCATCGCCACCGAGATCGATCAGGCCTTCGACACGTTCTACGTGCACGACCGCCAGGGCCAGCGGATCGAGGCGCCGGAGGCGCTCGAGCGCATCCGCGCGGCGCTCGAGCTGGCGCTCGAGCAGCCGATCTGACGATGCTCGGGCGCTTCCGCGAGCCCGCCCGCGCCTACACGGACCCGGTGGGGCGCGCCCTCGTCCGTCTCCACCTCCGCCCGAATCACCTCACGGTCCTCGGCTTCGGCGTGAGTGTGCTGGCGGCGAGCGCGTTCGTGGCCGGCCAGCTCAAGAGCGCCGGGCTCCTCCTGATCGTCGCGGGGCTCTGCGACTTCTTCGACGGCGCGGTGGCGCGCGTCTCGGGACAGGTGACCACGTTCGGCGCCTTCCTCGACTCCGTCATCGACCGGTACTCCGACCTGGTCGTGATGCTCGGCATCGTCGTCCTGTTCGCGCGCACGCCCCATGCGCGCGGCGCCGTCGTCGCGATGGCGGGGCTCATGGGCTCGATGATGGTGAGCTACACCAAGGCGCGCGCCGAGTCGGTCGGCGTCACGTGCACGGTGGGCCTGATGGAGCGGCCGGAGCGGCTGATCTGCCTCATCGCCGGTGCGCTCCTCAACCTGCTCGAGCCCGCGCTCTGGGTCCTCGCGGTCCTCTCGAACCTCACCGCGCTCCAGCGGATCGCCTTCACGCGTCGGGCGACGCGCGACGCGGCGCTGCTGCGCGGTCTCGTGCTCGCCGCCCTCCTGCTGCTGCCCTCGCTCACGGCCGGGCAGCCCCTCGTGGAGGAGCCGCCCGTCGCCGGGCCGCCGTCGACCGAGTCGTCCGGCCCCGAGACGCCGGCCGTCCCACCCCGGCCCGTCGAGCCGCCCGTCGCCGGGCCGCAGGGCGCCGAGCGCCCGGCCACCGAGCCTCCGGTCCCGGGGTCTCCCGTCGCCGAGCCGCCTGCGCCGGCGACGCCCGCGGGCGCCGACACGTCCGAGCCCGAGCGCGCGTGGGCGGAGGCGCTCACCGCCTACCAGCATGGCGAGGTCGCGCCGCTGATCCGCGAGTTCGCGAGCGAGGCCGCGCGCGAGAGCCCGATCGGCGACTACGTCCTGTACATGCTCGCCGAGGCCCTCACCCGGCAGGAGGACCTCGCCGGCGCGCGCCAGGCGGCGCTCGGCGTCGCCGACCGCTGGCGCGAGAGCCGCCTCGCCCCGCAAGCGCTGCTCCTGGCCGCCACCCTGGCGGCGCGCCTCGCCGACGACGCCCAGGCGGAGGCGCTGCTCGCCCGCCTCGTCGACGCGTACCCGGACGCCACGGAGGTGCCGGAGGCGCTCTATCTCCTCGCGATGTCCGCCGAGTCCCGCGGCGCCCGCGACCTCGCGGCGAAGACCTACCGTCAGCTCCAGCTCCTGGATCCCGCGAGCGGCTACGCCGAGGGTGCCGCGGACCGGCTCGCGGCGCTCGAGGTTGCCGGCCTCCGGCTGCCGCCCTTCACGCTCGCGGAGCGGCTCGAGCGGGTCGAAGGCCTGCTCCGCGGCGGCGCGCCGGGGCCGGCGGCCGACGAGGCCGACCGCCTCGTGACCGACGCGCGCGACGACGCGGTCGTCTACCGCGCGCTGCGCCTCGCCGGCGACGCGGCGCGCAGGCTCGGGCGCTGGGAGGCGGCGGCGCGCACCCTCGAGCGCGCCGTGCCGCGCGCGCCCGCCGCCGCCCGGCCGGCGCTCCAGCTCGAGCGGGCGAAGCTCCTCGTGCGCTCTGGCCAGCGGCGCGAGCCCCTCGCGCTCTTCGCGGAGGTCGCGGCGACGGGCAGTGACGCCGACGCCGCCGAGGCGCTCTACCAGCGCGGGCGCCTCCTCGAAGACATGGACCGGACGCCGGAGGCGGCGGACGTCTACCGCCTCGCCGCGGCGCGCTTTCCGGGCCGCGAGGCGGCCGCGTCCTCGCTCTGGCGTTTGGGCTGGCTCGGCTGGCTCAAGGGCGACATGCGCTCGGCCGTCGAGCGCTGGGCGCGGCTGGCCAAGCCCGGCGGCAATCGCGTCTATCGCCTCGCCGCGCTCTACTGGACGGGCCGCGCCCGGGAGCGGCTCGGCGATCGGACGGAGGCGGTGCTCCGCTACCGCGAGATCCTCGCGGGGGCGCCGCGCACCTACTACGGTGTGCTCGCCTCGGGTCGCGCGCCGGCGGCGCCGAGCAGCGCCCCCGGGGCGGAGGACGTCCCGGCGTCGGACGCGTCGGTGGCGCTGCCGGCCGAGCCCCGGGAGGCCGTCGCGGGGGACCCGGCGTTCGCGCGGGTCGAGCTCCTGCGGCGTCTGGGCCTCGTCCAGTACGCGGTCGAGGAGCTGGAGGCGCTGACCCCGCGGGCCGCGGCCGACCCCGCGCGGCTCTACGCCGTCTCGAGCGTGTTCGTGCAGGAGGCGCGGTATCACCTGGCGCTGCGGATCTTCCGTCGCTTCCTGGCGCCGCTCGCGGCCACGGGCGACCCCGCGCTGCCGCGCGCCTTCTGGGAGATCTTCTACCCGTTCGCCTGGCGCGCCGAGATGACGGACGCGGCCACGGCCGCGGGCCTGGACCCGCATCTGGTCGCGGCCATCGTGCGCGAGGAGTCGAGCTACTATCCGCGCGCGGTCTCGCGCGCCGGCGCGCGCGGCCTCATGCAGCTCATGGCCGGCACGGCCGCGCCGATGGCGCAGGTGCGGGGCCTGCCATTCCGGCAGGGCGAGCTGCTCGACGACCCCGCGCACAACCTCCGGATCGGCGCCCGCTTCCTCGCCGGGCTCGTGCGCGAGTTCGGCGACACGCGGCTGGCGATCGCCGCCTACAACGCGGGGCCCAAGCGCGTGCGGCAGTGGTGGAGCGCCCGGAAGACCGACGACGTCGAGGCGTTCATCGAGCAGATCCCCTACGACGAAACGCGCCTCTATGTGAAGCGCGTCCTCTTCTCCTGGGACGAGTACCGCCGGCTCTACGGCGGCCCGTAGCGGCCCGGTGGACTCCCCGCCGCTCGCCGCGGAGGTCGCCGCGTACTACGCGCGGGGCGGCGAGAGCCGGCGCCTCTTCGAGGGCCACGGCCGGATCGAGCTCCTGCGCACGCAGGAGCTGATCCTCCGCCATCTGCCGCGCGGGCGGGCGGTCGTCCTCGACGTCGGCGGCGGCACGGGCGTCTACGCGTGCTGGCTCGCGGCGCAGGGGCACGAGGTGCACCTGGTCGACGCGCTGCCGCGGCACGTGGCCGAGGCGCTCGAGGCCTCGGCCCGCCAGCCCGAACACCCGCTCGCGAGCGCCACGGTCGGCGACGCGCGCCGGCTCGAGGCCGCGGCCGCGCGCGCCGACGTCGTGCTCCTGCTGGGGCCGCTCTACCACCTGATCGCGCGCGGCGAGCGCGTCGCGGCGCTCGTCGAGGCGCGGCGCGTGCTGCGGCCGGGCGGCCTCGTCTTCGCCGTCGGCATCGCGCGCTTCGCCTCGCTCTTCTCCGGCGTCGTCGAGCGGTTGCTCGACGACCCGAACGCCCAGGCGATCGTGGAGCGCGACCTGGTCGACGGACAGCACCGGAACCCGACGGACCGCGACTACTTCACGACGTCCTACTTCCACCTGCCGCACGAGCTCGAGGCCGAGGTGAGGGCCGCCGGCTTCGCGACGCTCGAGCTCGTCGGCGTCGAGGGGCCGGGCTGGCTCCTGCCCGATCTCGACGCGCGCTGGCGCGATCCCGCGGAGCGCGAGCGCCTGCTCTGGGCCGCGCGCGCGCTCGAGCGGGAGCCCACGCTCCTCGGCCTCTCGGCCCACGTCCTGGTCGTGGGACGCAAGCCCACAGACTGATCGATCGGAGGATCCCATGCCCTATCGCATCAACCACATCCATCTCAAGGCGCCAGATCCGCGGAAGACCGCCGAGTGGTACGTGACGGCGTTCGGCTTCAGGATCGCCGGGGACGAGGTCCGCGTCTTCGGCGACCGCTTCGTCCGCTGCGTAAGTGAGGACGGGCTCATGGCGGTCAACATCTCGGGCGCGCGCACCAGCGAGCGGCTCCTGCCGGGCGAGGCCCGCGCCCACTGGGGCCTCGAGCACTTCGGCCTCGACACAGAGGACATCGAGGCCGACATCCGGCGGCTCGAGGGGCTGGGCGCGAGACTCCTCGAGGGGCCGACCCGGGTGCCGAACGGCCCGCGGATCGCGTTCCTCCAGGGTCCCGACGACACGCGCCTCGAGCTGGTCGAGCGGACGAAGCTCGCCGGCGGCTGCTGCTGAGCGGGCCCGGGTCAGCGCGCGCCGGCGGCGGCGCGCGCGGTCGCGGCCGGCGGCTCGAGCGGCTCGAGCGCCGCGAGCCGCTCGTCGAGCTCGGGCTCGCTCGCGAACCAGCCGCCCTGGACGGCGCCGTTGACGTCGCCGGCCCGGCGCAGCGCCGCGGCGAGCGTCCGGCGCGGCGCGCCGTGGCCCATCGCGCGGAGGATCTCGACCGCGGTCTGGTCGGCCTGCCGCTCCTGCTCGCGCGTGAAGGCGCGCACGACGAGCGGGTTCACCAGGAAGTCGAGGAGGCCGAGGCCCGGCATCGCGATGCCGATCACCACGAAGCCCGCGGTCACCGAGAGGGAGAGCGTGCGCCGCTGGCCCTCGTGACCCAGGATCTCGTGGGCCACCTGCCGCGCGACGAGCGCGTCGAGCACGGCCTGGGGCTGGCGCGCGAGCCCCTCGGAGACGTAGAACGTCGCGTCCTCGGCGGCGTAGGCGCGGACCTCATCGGTGCTCACGAGCCCGAAGGAGTACCGCGCGGGGTCGTCCCCGGCCGCGACGGCGGCACGGTGGAGCGTGTGTGAGACGACGACCGTGTCGGGCTTGCGCGGCGGCGGAAAGTAGGCGCCGTCGGGGTGCGAGGCGCAGGCTCCCGTGGCGAGGAGGACGAGGACGAGCAGCCCCGGGACCCGGTGCATGCTGACGAATCTACGGGCGCGTGCGGTGAAACCGCTCACGAATAAGGACGGCGGCCGGCGGCGGGACGACATCTGGGGGCGGGCCGCGCCGCGGGGCCCCAGGCGTGGCGGCGCCCCCGGCGCCGACGGGCTGGACGAAACGCCGCGCACGCGGTACTGATTGAGGCCATGAAATTCGAGCCGCTCGGCCTCGATCATGTGGTCTTGAGGGTGCGGGACCAGGCGCGCTCCCGGCGCTTCTACGAAGAGGTGCTGGGGTGCACGCTCGAGCGGGTGAACGAGAAGTTCTCGCTCGTCCAGCTCCGGTTCGGCGAGCACCTGATCGACCTCGTCCCCGCCGCTGACGGCGAGCCGCGCGGCGGCCTCGACCACGTCTGCCTCTCGATCCGCACGGACGACCTGGAGGGTGTGGCGCAGGCGCTCGAGGCGACGGGCGTCGCCCTCGAGGGCGGCGTCGTCCGCCGTTACGGCGCCTACGGCGAGGGGCCGTCGCTCTACCTCCGCGACCCCGACGGCCACAAGATCGAGCTGAAGCCCCGCGCGTGACCGTTTCATACGCGCCTCCGTCCGGCGCGCCTCGGCCGGGTCCCATACCGTGTGCGCCGGACGACGGACGTGCCGGTGCTGCTGCTGTCCCTCAGGCGCGGCTGACCAAGTAGATGCCGGTGGCCACGAAGACCATCGCGACGCCGAGCGCGGCCGTCACCGGCTCGCCCAGCAACAGCCAGCTCGCGAGCATGCCGAAGATCGGCGTCCAGAAGGAGAACGCGGCCAGCGGCGCCGCGGGGTAGCGGGTGAGCAGCCAGAACCACGCGAGGTAGCTCGCGAACGCGACGACGACGATCTGGTAGGCGAGCGCCCCCAGGACGAGCGCGGTCGGCCGCGTGAGACCCGCCTCACCGGTGAGCCACGCGAGCGCCAGCAGCATCGGCGCCGAGCCCGCGAGCTGGTAGAAGAGCGTCTTGTGCGGCGAGAGCCGGAGACGGCTCGCCTTGACGACCACGGTCGTCGCGCCCCAGAGCACCGCCGCCAGGAGCTCGAGCCCGTCGCCGACCAGCTCGCGCCACGTCGGGAGCGTGAGCGCGTCCGCGAAGGCGAGGACGAGGCCCGCGAACGCGCACGCGAGGCCGGCGATGCGGCGTGCGTGCAGCCGCTCGCCGGGGATGAACCAGTGGGCGCCGAGGGCGACGACGAACGGCGAGGTGTAGATGAACAGGATCCCGCGCGCCGCCGTGGTGAAGACGAGCCCCCAGTAGAGGAAGACGAACTCGCCCGCGAACAGGGCGGCGATCGTGAGGCCGAAGCCGAGCGAGCCGTCGCGCTCGAAGAGCGGCACCCGCCGCGTGAGGGCATACGCCCAGAGGAGGAGCGCCGAGCCCGCCGAGCGCAGGCCGGCCTGGAGCAGGGGCGACATCCCCGTGTTGGCGACCTTGATCGTGACCTGCGTGAAGCCCCAGATCGCGCAGAGGGAGAGCAGGAGGCCCATCGCCCCCGCGTCGAGGGTCGCGCGCCGGTCGTTCAGACGAGCCCGCGCACGGCCGCGGCGATATCCTGCTGGGTCGGGATGGTGGCGCGCTCGAGCGAGTCGTTGTAGGGCATCGGGACGTTGCGCGCGGCGACCCTGACGATCGGGGCGTCGAGCGCGTCGAGGGCGCGCTCGCTCACGAGGGCCGCGAGCTCGGCGCCCCAACCGCCGCGCTTGACCGCCTCGTGGGCGATGACGAGCCGGCCGGTCCGGGCGACCGACGCGAGAATCGTCGCCTCGTCGAGCGGGACGAGCGTGCGCGGGTCGATCACCTCGACGCTGATCCCGTCCTTCTCGAGCTCGGCCGCCGCGGCGAGCGCGCGCGCGACCATCGCCAGGGTGGCGACGAGCGTGACGTCGCGGCCGGCGCGCTTGACGTCGGCCTTCCCGAGCGGGAGCGCGTAGGGCTCGGCGGGCACGGGCCCTTTCACCGCGTAGAGCGCCTTGTGCTCGAGGAAGATCACCGGGTTGTCCTCGCGGATCGAGGCGGCCAGGAGCCCCTTGGCGTCGTAGGGCGTGGAGGGTGCGACGACGACGAGCCCCGGCACGTGGACGAACCACGCTTCGAGGCTCTGGGAGTGCTGCGCCGCGAGCCGGATGCCGCCGCCCTGCGGGCCGCGGATGACGAGCGGCACCGTGGGCCGGCCGCCGAGCATGTACCGGAACTTCGCCGCCTGGTTCACGATCTGGTCCATCGTCATCGCGACGAAGTCGAAGATCTGGATCTCGACGACGGGCCGGAGGCCCGCGATCGCGGCGCCGACGCCCGCGCCGAGGAAGGTCGCCTCGGAGATCGGCGTGTCGCGGACGCGGTCCTCGCCGAACTTCTCACGCAGGCCGCGCGTCACGCCGAAGATCCCGCCGATGAGCCCCACGTCCTCGCCCATGACGAAGACGCGGGCGTCGCGCTGCATCTCGCCGTGCAAGGCCTCGTTGAGCGCCTCGGCCATCGTGAGCTCCCGCCCGCCCGTCGGTGCCGGCTCGCGCACCTCGACGTGGGGCGCGTAGACCGACGCCTCCATGAGCTCGACGCTCGGCTCGGGGCTCGCCTTGGCGAACTCGACGGCGCGCTCGAGCTCGATCTCCACGCGCTCCTCGAGCTCCTTGAGGCGGATCGGCGTGACGTGCCGGTCCTCGACCAGGTGGTGCCCGAGGCGTGCGATCGGGTCGCGCTCCATCCACTCGCGCTCCTCCTCCTTCGTGCGGTAGTCGGGAAGGTTCGCGCGCATCGAGTGGCCGCCCCAGCGGTAGGTCACGGCCTCGACGAGCGAGGGCCCCTCGCCGCGCCGGGCGCGCGCCACGGCGGCGCCGACCGCCTCGAAGACGGCGTGGACGTCGTTGCCGTCCACGCGCGCGCCCGGGATGTCGTAGCCCGCCGCGCGCGCCGCGATGGACGGGCCCGCGGTCGTCCGCTTGGAGGCGGTCGAGAGCGCGTACTGGTTGTTCTCGCAGAGGAAGACGATCGGGAGCGCCCACACCGCGGCGAGGTTCATCGCCTCGTGGACGACGCCCTGGTTGGCGCCGCCGTCGCCGAAGAAGGCGATGACGACGTGGTCGGTCCGGCGGATCTTCTCCGCGAGCGCCGCCCCGGTGCCGATCGGCAGCCCCGCCGCGACGATCCCGTTGCAGCCCAGGATACGGAGGTCGAGCGCGGCGATGTGCATCGAGCCGCCGAGGCCCCGGCAGTAGCCGTCCTGGCGCCCCATGAGCTCGGCCATCATCAGGTCGAGGCGGGCGCCCTTGGCGATGCAGTGGCCGTGGCCTCGGTGAGTCCCGACAATGTAGTCGCCCTCCCGGAGGCTCGCGCACGCGCCGGCGGCGACGGCCTCCTCGCCAACGTAGCTGTGGGCGGTGCCCTTGACGAGCCCGGCCTGGAAGAGCTCGGCCGTCTTCTCGTCGAAGCGCCGGATCCGGACCATCGTGGTGTACAGGCTTTCGAGTTGCTCGGCGCTGAGCGTCATGTCGCCCCCCCGGAGAACGCGCTGCCGATGGCTACGAGAGCTTAGACCACGGCGCGTCGGTCCGAGTCAAGCGGCGCCGTGGTAGTATCCCTGCACTCTGCCCCGCGGGAGGACCTATGCGCCGCGTGACGTGGCTTGGACTCGCGCTCCTGACGCTCTGCCTGCTCGGGACGCAGGCCACGGTCGGCTTCACGCAGGCGAAGCCGCCGATCACGGTCGCGCTCGTCGCCGCGATGTCGGGGGGCTCGGCGCTCTCGGGCGAGGCCATCAAGCGGGGCCTCAGCGTCGCCATCGACGAGATCAACGCCCGCGGCGGGCTGCTCTCGGGCCGCACGCTCGAGCTGGTCGTCCGCGACGAGGAGGGCAACCCCTCGAAGGGCGTGACGGGCGCGCGGGACGTCATCGAGCGCGAGAAGGCGGTGGCGGTGTTCGGCGGCCTGCACTCGCCCGTCGGGCTCGCGATGCTGCCCGTGTTCCACGAGCTCAAGGTCCCGTACGTGGGGACGTGGGCGGCGGCGACGGCGATCACCCGCAACGGCCGCAGCCCCAACTTCATGTTCCGCGTCTCCGCCAACGACGACATCGTCGATCACTTCCTGGCCAAGCACGTCATCGAGAAGCTCGGCAAGCGGAAGCCCGGCGTCATCCTCGAGAACACGCCATGGGGCGCCTCCAACCAGGAGGGGCTCACGAAGTGGTTCGACAGGCTCGGCGCGCGGCCCGTCGGGTTCGAGAAGTTCAACTGGGGCGACCCGGACATGAGCCCGCAGCTCCTCCGCCTGCGGCAGGGCGGCGCCGACGCGATCGTCATGATCGCCAACGCGCCCGAGGGCGCGCAGGTCGTCAAGAGCCGGGCGAAGATCGGCTGGGACGTGTCGACGGTCTCGCACTGGGGGATCAGCGGCGGCCGGTTCCCGGAGCTGACGGGGGAGCTGTCGGAGTCGGTCGTCTTCGTGCAGACCTACTCGTTCTTCGGCAAGCAGAGCGACGTCGGCGAGCGCGTGATCGCGGCCCTCAAGGCCCGGTTCGCGGTCAAGGGGCCCGAGGACATCCTGGCGCCCGTCGGCACCGCCAATGCCTACGACGCCATGCACCTGGTGGCCCTCGCCATCGAGCAGGCGGGCGCCGCGGACGGGAGCAAGGTCCGCGACGCGCTCGAGAACCTCGGCGAGCACCGCGGCCTCATCAAGACGTACCGGCGCCCGTTCACGCCCGAGGAGCACGACGCGCTCACCGAGAACGACTACATCCTCGTCACCTGGCGGCAGGGCAAGATCGTGCCCGTCACCATGAAGTGATCGTCCAGCTCGTCTTCAGCGGCCTGGCGCTCGGCAGCATGTACGCGCTGGTGGCGCTCGGCTACAACATCACCTACGCGACGAGCCGCACCGTCAACTTCGCCCAGGGCCAGTCGGTCATGGTCGGCGCGGTCGTCGCGTACGCGCTCTACGTCGGCGCCGGCTGGCCGTTCGTGCCCTCGGTGCTCGCGACGCTGCTCGCGCTGGCGGCGCTCGGCGTGCTCGTCGAGCGCGTGGCGGTCCGCCCGTTCCTCGCCTCGGCGTCGATCGCGTGGCTCCTGGCCACGATCGCCCTCGGGGTCATCGCCGAGAACGTCGCGATGCTCACCTTCGGCAAGGACGCCCGCGCGTTCCCGTCGAGCCTCGCCCAGCGCGCCGTCACGGTGCTGGGCGCGGGCGTGTACCCGCACGAGCTGCTCGTGCCCGTCGTCGGCGTGGCGCTGATGGTCCTCGTGGAGCTCGCGTTCCGCCGCACACTCGCCGGCCGCGCCCTGCGAGCGGTGGCGTTCGACCACGACGCCGCGCGCCTCATGGGGATCGACGTCACGCGGACGATCAGCGTCGCCTACGCGCTGAGCTCCGTGCTGGCCGGCGTCGCCGGGATCCTGCTCGCCCCGCTCCTCAACGTCTCCGCGACGATGGGCACCACGCTCGGGCTCAAGGGCTTCGCGGTGGCGATCATCGGCGGGATTGAGAGCGCCCGCGGCATCGTCGTCGCCGGCGTCCTCTACGGCATCGTCGAGGCGATCGTGGCGGGCTACCTGGGCACGGGCGTGCGGGAGATCGTCGGCTTCGCGCTCGTCGTCCTCGTGCTGCTGGCCCGGCCGTGGGGCCTCTTCGGGGTCGCGGCGCCCCGGCGCGTGTAGCCGTGGCGCGGACCGCCGGCGCGCTCGCCCTCGCCGTCGCCGCGCTGGTCCCGCTCGTCACGAGCAACACGTACTACCTGTTTGTCGCGATCCTGATCGGCATCAGCATCGTCGTCACGACCGGCCTCAACGTGCTCGCCGGCGCCTCGGGCCAGGTGTCGCTCGGGCAGGCGGGCTTCTACGCGCTCGGCGCCTACGCCGGCGCGCTCGTCGCCGCGCGCGCCGGGCTCTCCTTCTGGCTCGCGCTGCCGGTGGCGGCCCTGCTCGGCGTCGTGGTCGGCGCCGTCCTCGGCCTCGCCGCGCTGCGCGTCTCGGGACCCTACCTGGCGATGGTGACGATCGCGTTCGGCATCATCGTCGAGCACGGTCTGATCGAGTGGGACGCGCTCACCGGCGGCTTCGGCGGGATCGCGGACATCGCGCGCCCGAGTCTCGGAGGCCCGCCGCTCACGCTCGGGCGCTACTACTACGTCGTCGGGCTCGCCGTGCTCGCGAGCCTCGCCCTGGCGAGGAACCTCGGCCGGTCGCCGTGGGGCCGGGCGCTGCTCGCCGTCCGCGACAGCGAGCTCGCCGCTGCGTCGCTCGGCCTCAACCCCTACCTGGTCCGCACGGCGGCCTTCACGCTGGGGGCGGCGTTCGCCGCGGTCGGCGGCTGTCTCTACGCCTTCCTCGCCGGCTTCGTGAGCCCGGACAGCTTCACGCTGCAGACCTCGATCCTCTTCCTCCTGATCGTCCTCTTCGGCGGCCTCGGGCGGGTGCTCGGGCCGGTCGTCGGGTCGGTCGTGCTGATCGTCCTTCCGGAGCTGCTGCACGGATTCTCGGACTACCGCCTCGTGATGTACGGCGGGCTGCTCCTCGGATCCATCTACTTCCTGCCCGGCGGCGTGGTGGGCGCGCTGGCGCGTGACGGGCGGGGGCGCCGCGACGCGGACCCCGCCGAGGCCGTCGCGTGGCGGCCCGGGGCCGCCGAGGCCCCGCCGCTCGAGGCCCGCGGCCTCCAGATGCGCTTCGGCGGGATCGTCGCGCTCGCCGACGGCCACCTGGCGCTGGCGCCGGGGCGCGTCCACGGCCTCATCGGACCGAACGGCGCCGGCAAGACGACGCTCCTCAACATCCTGAGCGGCTTCTACCGGCCGTCCGCGGGGGTCGTCGCCCTCGGCGCGTGCGCGCTCACCGGGCTCGCGCCCCACCGCATCGCCCGCGCGGGGGTCGCGCGGACGTTCCAGACCACGCGCCTCTTCGAGACGCTGAGCGTGCTCGAGAACGTGCTGGTGGGTCTCCTCGGCGGCCGGCCGGGCTCGCTCGCCGCGGCGCTCCTCGGCCCGCCCTCCGTGCGCGCGCGCGAGCGGCGGCTCCGCGCGGAAGCGCGCGGGCTCCTCGCCTTCGTGGGCTACGCCGGCGACCCCGACGCGCTCGCGCGGAACCTGCCGTTCGGTCACAAGCGCCTGGTCGAGATCGCGCGGGCGCTCGCCCGGCGGCCCGCGGTGCTCCTGCTCGACGAGCCGGCCGCGGGACTCTCGCAGGAGGAGATCGCCGGCCTCGCCGACCTCATCGCGCGGATCCGCGCGGCGGGCACCTCGGTCCTCCTGGTCGGCCACCACATGGACCTCGTGATGAGCGTCTCGGACCGGGTCACCGTGCTGAACGACGGACGCGTCATCGCCGCCGGCGCCCCCGCGGACGTCCAGCAGAACCCCGCCGTCCTCGAGGCGTATCTCGGAGCGCGTGAGGGGACGGGGGGCCGTGCGAGACCCGTGGCTTCTGGGCGTTGCTCCGACACCCAGCCGGCGGACCGATCGCTCGCTGCGAGTGCTAGCGTGGTCGAGCACGGCCCCCCGTCTCCTCACGCGGACCATGCGGCGCTTCGGGACGAGGCGGAGGTGCTGCTCGAGGTCCGCGACCTGACGGCGGCGTACGGGCGGATGGAGGTCCTGCACGGCGTCTCGCTGCGGGTCGCGCGCGGCGAGATGGCCGTGATCATCGGCGCCAACGGCGCCGGCAAGAGCACGACGCTCAGAGCCGTCGCGGGGCTCGTCGGGGCGACCCGGGGTGCGATCCGCTGGGAGGGACGCGAGCTCGTCGGCCGCCCGGCTCACCGGACGGCGCGCGATGGGATCGCGCTCGTGCCGGAGGGGCGCCTGATCTTCCCCGACCAGAGTGTCCTCGACAACCTCAGGCTCGGCGCCTACGGTCGCCGCGCCGGCGGGGTCGCCGAGGACATCGAGCGACAGCTGGACCGCTTCCCGATCCTGCGCGAGCGCCGGCGGCAGCCCGCGGGCACGCTCTCGGGCGGCGAGCAGCAGATGCTCGCGATCGCGCGCAGCCTCATGGCAAGGCCGCGGCTCCTGCTGCTGGACGAGCCATCGCTCGGCCTGGCGCCGCGCCTCGTCGACGAGGTGTTCGCCGCCCTCGCCCGCCTGCGCGAGGAGGGCCTGACGCTCCTCGTCGTCGAGCAACTGGCCGAGGCGGCGCTCGCGATCGCCGACCGCGGCTACGTGCTGGAGCGCGGCCGCATCGTGCTGGCGGCGCCCGCCCGCGAGCTCCTGCGCGACGAGCGCGTGGCGCGCGCCTATCTCGGGCGAGTGCGCCCGGCCACGGGAGCTCCAGCCTGAACCTCCTCGACTTGCCCTCGCGGAGGCTCCTCGATACCCTCGGCGCCGAGCCTCAGTTCGCTGGCCCCCTAACCGGGAGGAGCGTGACGATGACGACGGAGCCCGATCGGTCGAAGGAGCGCGTGCTCTGGCCGCGGGGACGGAAGACCGTCGACCTGCGGCCCCTGGCCAAGCGGCTCGACACGTTCGAAGGCAAGACGCTCGGCGAGCTGTGGGACGACCTCTTCCGGGGCGACGAGATCTTTCCGATCCTCAGGGAGGCGCTCGCGGCGCGCTTCCCCGGCGTCAGGTTCGTCGACTACCGCGTCTTCGGCTCGACCCACGGCGGCGAGGAGCACGCGACGATCGCCGGGCTCCCGGCGAAGCTCCGCGAGCACGGCGTCGATGCGGTGATCTCGGGGATGGCGTGCTGAGGGAGCTGCACGCCCGCCGTGCTGCGGGCGAGCGCCCTGGCCGAGGAGCTGGGCGTGCCGTCGGTGTCGCTCACGTGCGAGGGGTTCCTCGGCCAGGCGGCGTCGACGGCCGCCGGGCTCGGGATGCCGAACCTGCCGGTGGCGCTGGTGCCGGGACACGTGGACGTCCAGACGGCGGAGGAGCTCCGGCGTAACGTCCTCGGGGTCACCGTGGAGGCGGTGATCCAGGGCCTGACCGCGGCGCCCGCGGAGGCCGCCGACGTCGACGAGCCGAGCCCCACCGGGGTGGTCTTCGAGGGCACGCCCGACGAGGTGAACCGTCACTTCTACGCCAAGGGCTGGAGCGACGGGCTCCCGATCGTCCCGCCGAGCGCGGAGCGCGTGCGCGAGTTTCTCCGCTTCACGGCGCTGGATCCGGACGAGGAGCTCGGCGTGCTGCTGCCCGACCAGCGGAGCGCCACCGTGCGGGCGGTGGCCGCGAACGGCGTGATGGCGGGCTGCCGTCCGGAGTACATGCCGATCCTGGTCGCGCTGGTCCTCGCCATGGCCGATCGCCGCTACGGCGTCGAGCACAGCGGCAACACACCGGGGTCCGAGACGCTCATCGTCCTCAACGGGCCGGTCATCCGTGAGCTCGACTTCAACTATCAGCAGGGGGCGCTGCGCGACGGGTTCCAGGCGAACACGACCGTCGGGCGCTTCTGGCGGCTCTGCCTCCGCAATCTGGCCGGGTTCCTGCCGCACCGGACCGACAAGGGCACGTTCGGGAACACGTGGCGGGTCGTCCTCGCCGAGAACGAGGAGGCGCTCTCGCGCTTCGGCTGGCCCACCGTCGCCCAGGACCAGGGCCTCGCCCCGGGCGAGAACGCCGTCACCGTCTCGCGGTTCACCGGGGGCGGCGTCATCGTCTCGGTGTTCGGCGACGGGCCCGACCGCATGATCCCGTACCTCGCGGACGGGATCGCCCGGCACGTCGGCTGGGAGGTCATCTTCACGGTCGGGATGGCGTCGGGCGCGCAGAAGCCGCTGCTCGTCCTGAGCCCGATATTGGCCGAGATGCTCGCGCGGGCCGGGCTCAGCAAGCACGACGTGAAGCGGCGGCTCTTCGAGCACGCCCGGATCCCGGCGTGGAAGTTCGAGCGCTACATCGGAGGCTGGACCAACTTCACGCCGGGCCAGCCGACGCTCGCCGCGCTGGTCTCAGAGGGGCGGGCGCCCGCCGTCTTCGCCGAGTCGGAGGATCCGGACCGGCTCGTGCCCGTCGTGGCCGCGCCCGAGGACATCATGCTCGCGGTGAGCGGCGATCCGCTGCGGACGAACGCCTACGTCTTCGCCCACAACGGGATCCTCGGGTACCCGACGACGAAACGGGTCGAGCTGCCGCCTCTGTGGCCCCGCCTCTTGCGCGAGGCGCGCGACGGTGACTTGCGCTAGGATATGGCGATTTCAAGGAGGGTTCATATGCGACGGGTGCCCCTCGTCCTCAGCGCGGGCGCGTGTCTTCTCTTCGCCGGCGTGCTCGCGTCCCAGACCGTGCCGGCGGCCAACGTCCAGGAGGTCCTCGTGGGCGAGCTCCTGCCGCTCACCGGCAACTTCGCGAGCCTCGGGCAGCAGTACCTCTGGGCAGGGCAGACGGTCGAGGACATCGTCAACAACGACTATCCGGACCTGACGGTGCCGCTCGGGCCGGGGAAAGGGTTCCCCGGACTCGGCGGCGCCACGCTGAAACTCGTCGTGCGCGACGACCAGAGCCGCGGCGACCTCGCGCGCACGCTCGCCGAGCAGCTCATCACCGTGAACAAGATCCACTGGCTGAACGGCGAAGGCACCAGCGGCAACACGTCGATCATCCAGCCGGTGGTCGAGAGCTTCGGCATTCCGATGTCCTGTCACCCCTGCGCCTCACCGACGCTGACCGAGAAGGGCCTGCAGTGGTTCTGGCGCACCGGCCCCAACGACAAGACGATGGTCGCGAGCGTGTTCACCTTCCTCAGGGAGTGGCGCGAGCAGGGCGGGCCGACGGACCTCAAGACGATCGCGCTCTTCACGTGTGACAACCTCTTCTGCCAGGACAACCGGAAGATTGCGGCCGAGCTCGCGCCGAAGGCCGGGTTCCAGGTCGTACTGGACCTGACGACGAAGACCGGCGCGACGACGCTCGCCTCCGAGGTCCAGCGCCTGCAGGCGGCCAACCCCGACGTCCTCTTCCTGGTGCAGTATCCGCCCGAGACCTCGATCTTCCAGGGCGACGCCAAGCGCGCCGGCTGGATGCCGAAGATCATCGCCACCAGCAACGGCGCGTACTCGGACCAGACGTGGCTCGAGGCGCAGAAGAAGACGAACGGCGGCGCCGGCTGGCTCGGCCGCGACCCGACGGCGATCGACCTCGTGCAGGACCGGCCGAGCTGGAAGAAGGTGAACGAGATCTACAAGAAGTACAGCCGCGGCCAGAACATGGGCGAGCTCGCGATGCGGGAGATCACCGGCATGCTGTGGATGGCGGACACGATCAACCGCGCGAAGTCCGTCGAGCCCGCGGCCCTCGCGAAGGCGGCGAGCGAGACGAACATGGGCCCCGAGCAGCTGATCATCGACTACAAGGGTGTCCGATTCGACAAGACCCACCAGAACGAGCTGGCCGCCGGGGTGGTCACCCAGGTGGGCTGGGACGGCGAGAAGCACACGATCTGGCCCTGGGACCTCGCGAAGAGGGCGAACTTCAAGGTCCTCTACCCGAGCCCGGGCTGGCAGGAGCGGGACACCAAGCCCAAGCCGGCGAACTGACCGCGGGCGCGTGACGCTTCTACTCCAGGCGGTCGTCAACGGACTCGAGATGGGCTTCCTCTATGCGCTCGTCGCCGTGGGGCTCACGATCATCTGGGGTCTGATGGAGATGATCAACTTCGCCCACGGCGAGTTCCTGATGCTCGGGATGTTCGGGGCGTGGTGGCTCAGCGTCACCTTCGGGCTCGACCCGCTCGTGGCGATCGTCCCGGTGGGACTCGCGATGTATGCGCTCGGTGTGCTGATCTACCGGCAGCTCATGCGCCGCGTCCAGCAGGGCGATCCGTTCACGCAGATCTTCGCGACGATCGGCCTCCTCTTCCTCCTGCAAAACTCCGCCGTCGCGGTGTTCACGAGCGACTACCGGTACCTCTCCAACACCGTGCTCACCCGGCTCAGCGGCGCGAACCTCCACGTCCTCGGCGTCAGCGTGGGTGTCCCGATCCTGATCGGCGCCCTCCTCGCGCTGGTCCTGTTCCTGGCGCTCTACCTCCTGATCGACCGGACCGAGTTCGGGCTGGCGCTCCAGGCGACGGCGGAGGACCGTGAGGCGGCCATGCTCGTCGGCATCCGACCGCAGAAGATGTTCGCCGTCGCCTGGGGTCTCGGCGCCGCGCTGGTCGCCGTCGCCGGGGCGATCCTCGCCAACTTCTTCGCCGTCTTCCCCCAGGTCGGCTTTCCCTTCACGGTCCTCGCCTACGCGATCGTCGCGCTCGGCGGGTTCGGCTCGATCCTCGGCACGCTCCTGGCCGCGCTGCTGGTCGGGGTGGTCCAGAGCGTCACGAGCGTCTATCTGGAGCCGGCGTTCAAGGACGCGTTCGTCTTCGCCTCGTACATCCTGATCGGACTCTGCCGACCGCAAGGGCTCTTTGGGCGGTTCTAGTGCCGGGCCAATCAACGTCGCCAGACTTCGTTCTCGCTCGTCGCCGGTCCTCACGTACCAGGGCGTACGTTCCGGCCGGCTCCTTGCTCGGGCCTCGTCTGGCTCGTTCCTTGGCCCGGCACCGAACGTCACTCCTCGGTGACCGAGCCCTTGGACGGTTCTAGCGGACGGTTCTGGGCGCGCCTCGCCCTCGCCGCCGGCCTCGTCCTGGGCCTCGCCTACCCGATCCCGCTCCAGTGGAGCGGCTACACCTACTTCCAGACCGTCGGCTTCCTGGTCCTGCTCAACGCGATGCTCGGCGCCGGCTGGAACGTCATCGGCGGCTGGGCGGGCCAGTTCGACTTCGGGCCCCAGGTGTTCTTCGCGGTCGGCGCGTACACGGCCGCGATCCTCTTCGTGCACCTCGGCTGGAGCCCCTGGCTCGGCATGCTGGCCGGGGTGCTCGCGGCGATGGGGATCTGCGCCCTCGTGACCTATCCGCTCACGCGCCTGCGCGGCCACTACTTCGCGATTTCCACCGTGGCGATCTGGATGATCGCGCAGCCGATCGGCGCGACGTGGGAGTTCATCAACGGGAGCCGCGGCCTCTTCATCCCGGTCGAGACCGGGCAGGGCGTGCTCGCGGCGACGGCGAGCCTGCAGTTCGCCGGCCGCACCAAGGCGCTCGGCTACTACTACGTCGCCTTCGGGCTCCTGGCGCTCACGCTCTGGCTCCTCCGGCTCGTCGAGCGCTCGAAACTCGGCTTCTACTTTCGCGCGATCCGGGACGACCAGGAGGGCGCCGAGGGAATCGGCATCGACAGCCGGCTCTACAAGGTGATCGCGCGCAGCATCACGGCGGCGGTCTTCGCGACGGGCGGCGTCCTCTACGGCTTCTGGGCGCTCGCGGTCTTTCCGGAGCAGGTGCTCGACCTCAACTGGAGCACCCTGCCGATCATGGCCACGGTGGTCGGCGGGATCGGCCGCCTCTGGGGCCCGGTGCTGGGGGCCGTGATCCTGATCCCGATCTCGCAGCTCATGTCCACGACGCT
>QHSZ01000240.1 GCA_003220595.1 Candidatus Rokuibacteriota bacterium
CGGGCGGCCGCGCCAAGCTGGAAGCGGTGCGGGGCGCGCTGGCGGGGCACTTCATGAACGTCCTCGTGACGGACGAGGACGTGGCCACGGCGCTCGTCCGGCGGGCGGGCTGACGGCCTTCGCCTAGAGGCGCCAGGCCGATCGACCTCGCCATCCTTCGTTCTCGGTCGTCGCCGGCCCTCGCCTGCCTCGGGCCTCGGCTGGCTCGTCGCTCGCCCCGGCGCGTCGCCAGGGCTCGACGTACAACCGCGTACGCCTCGGGCCTGCTCCGAGGTGCGACGCCTAGAGGCCCGCCCGCGGCCGGGACGCCTCCTCGAAGGCGCCCATGCGCCGGAACTTCTCGTAGCGCTCCGCGACGAGCGCGTCGCCCGACTTCGACGCGAGATCGCCCAGATGGCTCCGCAGGGCCGCGCGGAGGTGCGCGGCCGCCCCGTCCCAGTCCCGGTGAGCGCCGCCGACCGGCTCGGGCACGATCGCGTCGATGACGCCGAGCCGCACGAGGTCGGGCGCGGTGATCTTCATGGACTCGGCCGCGTCGGGGGCCCGCGCGGCGTCCCCCCAGAGGATCGCGGCGCAGCCCTCGGGCGAGATCACCGAGTAGATCGCGTACTCGAGCATCAGCACGCGGTTGCCCATGCCGATGGCCAGGGCCCCGCCGCTCCCGCCCTCGCCCGTCACGACCGCGACGATCGGCGTGCGGAGCCCCGCCATCTCGCGGAGGTTCCGTGCGATCGCCTCCGCCTGGCCGCGCTCCTCGGCGCCGAGGCCGGGGTACGCGCCCGGCGTGTCGATGAAGGTCAGCACGGGCTTGCCGAACTTCTCGGCGAGTTGCATGAGCCGGAGCGCCTTCCGGTAGCCCTCGGGGTGGGGCATCCCGAAGTTACGTGCGATCTTCTCGCGGGTGTCCCGCCCCTTCTGGTGGCCGATGACGACGACCCCCTGCCCCTCGAACCGGGCCAGGCCGCTCACGATCGCCGCGTCGTCACCGTAGAGGCGGTCGCCGTGGAGCTCGATGAAGTCGTCGAAGAGGACACGGATGTAGTCGCGGGCGTGGGGGCGCTTGGGGTGGCGGGCGAGCTGGGTGCGCTGCCACGGGGTGAGGCTCGCGTAGGTCTTCTGGCGCTGGCGCTCCAGGCGCTCCTCGAGCTTGGTGATCTCCTCGCGGAGCCTCGGCGAGTCCTCCTGCGCCTGGAGCGTCGCCAGCCGCGTCTCCAGCTCGAGGAGCGGCTGCTCGAAGTCAAGCGCGTCCGGCATACTCGACCGTCACGGCCCCCGCGCCGAGGAGCGTCTCGGCGGCGGCGACGAATTCGGGGCTCGCGTCCACGGAGAGGCCCCGCGCGCGGATGACGACCTCCTGCCTGTCCACGAGGAGGTGCAAGAAGAGCGGCACCCGCCCCGGGTGTTCGGCGCAGAGCCGCTTGAGCTGCCCGAGCGCCCCCGGAGGCCCGGTGGCCCCGGGCGCGCGGATCCGGCACGCGTTCGGCTCGCCCGCCACGGCGCCGCGCGGGCGGGCCTGCCCGTCCGCCAGCGCCTGCTCGAGCAGCCGGATGTCGTCCGCGAGGATCACCCGTCCCTTGTCCCCGTCGTCGATCCGCCCCCGCAGGAGGATCGCCTCGTTCGTCCGTAGGATCGGGGCGGCGGCCTTGAACGGCTCCGGAAACACCGTCACCTCCACCGTCCCGTCCATGTCCTCCAGCGTGAAGAATGCCATGCGGTTGCCGCTCTTGGTCGCCGTCTCCTTGAGCCCCGCCGGGTGACCGAACAGGAGCACCCGGGCGCCGTGACCCTTCGTGACGAGCTCCGCGGTCGGCGTGATGCCGAGCGATTCGACGATACCGCGGAAACGGGCGAGTGGGTGGCCGGAGATGTAGAAGCCGAGGACCTCCTTCTCGAACGCGAGCCGCTGGTCCGGCTCCCACTCGGGAACGACCTCCACGGCGTGCGCCGCGGGCGTCGCCGGTGCCGCCGGGAGGAGGTCGAAGAACGACGACTGACCCTCGGCGCGGTCGCGCTGTTGCCGCTGACCGCTCTCCAGCGCCGCGTCGGCGCTCGCCAGCAGGTGGGCGCGCGGAAGCCCGAGCGAGTCGAAGGCGCCCGCCTTGACGAGCGACTCGACGACGCGGCGGTTGACGAGCCGGAGATCCACGCGCGCGCAGAAGTCCTCGAGCGACGTGAAGGGGCCCGCCTCCGCGCGGGTCCGGAGGATCGACTCCATCGCGGCCTCGCCGACGTTCTTGATCGCGGCCAGGCCGAAGCGGATCGTGTCGCCGGCGACGCTGAACTGGACCGCCGAGACGTTCACGTCCGGCGGCTCGACGCGGATGTCCATCGCGCGGCACTCGTCGATGTACTTCACGATCTTGTCGGTATCGCCCATCTCCGAGGTGAGCAGCGCCGCCATGAACTCCACGGGGTAGTTCGCCTTGAAGTACGCGGTCTGGTAGGCGACGAGCGCGTACGCCGCCGCATGCGACTTGTTGAAGCCGTAGCCCGCGAACTTCTCCATCAGCTCCCACACGCGCTCGGCAGTGGCCTTCGGGATCGCGCGCTCGGCGCAGCCCGCGACGAACTTCTCGCGCTGCGTGGCCATGAGATCGCGGTCCTTCTTGCCCATGGCGCGGCGGAGCGTGTCCGCCTCGCCCATGCTGAAGCCCGCCATCTCGGACGCGATCTGCATGATCTGCTCCTGGTAGACCATGATCCCGTACGTCTCGCGCGTGACCTTCTCCATCGCCGGGTGCTCGTAGGCGATCTTCGAGCGCCCGTGCTTGCGCGCGATGAAGTCCGGGATGAGCTCCATGGGGCCGGGCCGGTAGAGCGAGACCATCGCGATCACGTCCTCGAGCCGCTCGGGCCGGAGGCCGCGCAGGGCGTCGCGCATCCCGGTCGACTCCAGCTGGAAGACGCCGAACGTCTTGGCCTCGCTGAGGAGCTGATAGGTCTTCGCGTCGTCGACGGAGAGGGTGTCGAGCTCGATCGCCAGGCCGCGCGACGCCTTGATGAGCCCCACGGTGTTCGCCAGGACGGTCAGGGTACGGAGCCCGAGGAAGTCCATCTTGAGCAGGCCGAGCTTCTCGATCGGCCCCATCGCGTAGCCGGTGATGAGCTCCGGACGCTTCGGGTCCTTGTAGAGCGGGATGTGCTCGTCCAGCGGCTCGTCCGAGATGACGACGGCCGAGGCGTGCACCGACGCGTGCCGCGTGCACCCCTCGAGCGTCCGCGCGATCTCCCACAGCTCATTGACGTGCGGCTGGCTCTTCACCGTCTCGGCCAGCGGCAGCGATTTCTGGTAGGCGTCGTCGAGCGTGATGTTCAGGGGGAAGTTTGGCACGAGCTTGGCGATCCGGTCCACGTCGGCGTAGGACATACCGAGGACGCGCCCGACGTCGCGGATGGCGGCCTTCGCGCCGAGCGTGCCGAAGGTGATGATATGGGCGACCCGCTCGCGGCCGTACTTTTCGGCGACGTAGCGGATGATCGTGTCCCGCCGGTCGTCGGCGAAGTCGATGTCCATGTCGGGCATGGAGATCCGCTCCGGGTTCAGGAACCGCTCGAACAGCAGCCCGTAGCGGATCGGGTCGATGTTCGTGATGCCGAGACAGTAGGCGGTGAGCGAGCCCGCCGAGGAGCCACGCCCGGGACCGACGGCGACCCCCTGCTCGCGCGCGTAACGGATGAAGTCCCAGACGACCAGGAAGTACCCGGCGAACCCCATTTTCTCGATGACGCCGAGCTCGTGGGCCAGGCGGGCCTCGAGCGCGTCGCCGGGGCTCGGGCCGTAGCGCCGCCGGAGGCCCGCGCGCGCCAGCTCCTGCAGGTAGCTGTCGAGCGTGTGCGACTCGGGGACGACGTACCGGGGCAGGTGGAAGGCGCCGAAGTCGAGTGTCAGGTTGCAGCGCTCCGCGACAGCGAGCGTGTTCCGGCACGCCTCCGGCAGCTCGGCGAAGACCCGCGCCATCTCCTCGGCCGACTTCACGTAGAACTCCTGGGTCGCGAAGCGGAAGCGGCTCGGGTCGTTGAGGTTCGTGCCCGTCTGGATGCAGAGGAGCGCCTCGTGGGCCTTGGCGTGGCCGCCCTCGAGGTAGTGCGAGTCGTTGGTGCCGACGATCCGGGCGCCGACCGCCTTGGCGATCGTGAGCGTCTCGGCGGTGACTTTCACCTGCTCCGCGAGGCCGTGGGCCTGGATCTCCATGAAGTAGTTGTCCCGGCCAAAGACCTCCTGGTACCAGCCGGCCGCCTCCCGCGCCCTCAGCGACTCGCCGGCGGAGAGGAGGCGCGCGACCTCCCCGTTGAGGCAGCCCGAGAGGACCAGGAGCCCGTCCGCATGCGTGGCGAGGAGCTCCTTGTCCACGCGCGGCTTGTAGTAGAAACCCTCGAGGTAGGCCTTCGAGACGAGCTTGATGAGGTTCCGGTAGCCCGCGCGGTTGCGCGCGAGGACGGTGAGGTGGTTGGCGCCCTCGTAGCCGCCGTCCTGCGACCCGCGCTCTCTGCGGCTCCCCGGGGCGACGTAGAGCTCGCAGCCGAGAATCGGCTTGACGCCCGCCTTCTGCGCCGCCTGGTAGAAGTCGATCGCACCGAAGAGATTCCCGTGGTCGGTCAGCGCGAGCGCGGGAAAGTGCAGGTCCTTCGCCTTCTGGACGAGCCTCTCGAGCTGGGCGGCACCGTCGAGGAGACTGTACTCCGAATGGACGTGGAGGTGGACGAAGTCGCTATGCTGCATGCGCCAGGCTCGACAGGCTCACCTCCGACCGCCCTCTACTCCCACTCGATCGTCGACGGGGGCTTTGACGAGATATCGAAGACCACCCGATTGACGCCCTTCACCTCGTTGATGATGCGGTTGGAGATCCTGCCGAGCAGGTCGTAGGGCAGGCGCGCCCAGTCGGCCGTCATGGCGTCCTGGCTCATGACGGCGCGGAGCGCGATGACGTGGGC
>QHSZ01000245.1 GCA_003220595.1 Candidatus Rokuibacteriota bacterium
CGCGGTGGGCGACAGGGACACCGACGCTCCCGTCGGGCGGCGTCTAGAGCCGGCGCCGGAGCAGCTCCAGCTCGCGCTCGAGCGCCTCGAGGCGCTTCACCAGGAGGTCGCGCTCGGCGGTGAGCGCGGTGAGCTGCCGCTCGCGCAGCGCATATCGGTGGTCTTGCTGGGTGAGCTTCGTCTGGATCTCCGCCTCCCGCCGGTAGAGCGTCTTCAGCTCCTGCTCGAGCCCGCCCACCTTGTGCTTGGCGGGCAGGTACCCCACGAAGAGGACGTAGAGGAGGAGTGCCGCGAGCAGCACGCTCGCCGCGACGAGCATCCAGGGGAGCGCCGAGCGCGGGCGATCGGCCACGGGCTCGGATTCTAGCAGAACGGATTAGTTTGCTATCATTCGATTGTGGAGTTGCGACTGTTCTTCGACCGCGCGCTCGGGGCGAGCTTCCGCGACCTGGCGCTCGGCGAGGACCCGGCGTCGCCGTACCTCGCCGATCTCCTCACCCGCTTCGCGCGCACCGAGAACCTCTTCCCGCCGGGCGTCGAGACGCCGCGCCTCGAGACCGTCGTGGACATGCTGCTCGAGACCCAGCGGGTCTGGCGCGAGGACACGGCGCGGTTCCAGCCCGAGCGCGAGGTCGTGGTGCGCCGCCACATCGGCGACTTCACGCTCTTCATGACGGGGCTCTTCCGCGAGCGTGTCGAGCGCACGGCCTCCGCCTCGTACTACATCACGCAGGGCAAGCGCGCCTACCACTTCGTCTCCGAGCACGACCGCGCGAGCGCGCGCGGCTGCGCCGGGGCGCCGCTCTACCGGCGGCTCGCCGACCGCTTCGAGCGCTACGTCGGCGTCCTCGAGTACGCGCGCAAGGTCCACTTCGCCGACCCTCCGCAGCACCCGTTCTTCCGGCTCAACTTCGGATGACCGCGCCGGCGCTCGACGTGCAGCGCCTGCGCGACCTCGACGAGGACGCGCTCGATGCGGCGCTCCGCGCCTTCGCCAGAGACCACGGGGCCGAGGCGCTGCCCGCCCTCTCCGCCCTCGCGGCGGGCGGCGAGCGGGGGCTCCGTCGGGCCGCGCGGCGCGCCCTCTATCGGCTCGCCCAGCGCGGCGTCGCGGCGCCGGCTGGCCCCGGGCGTGGACCCGTCGTCGAGTCCCGCCCGGAGCGAGCCACGCGCGCGTGGCTCTCGGGTATCGACGGCAGCGGCTCGCGCGCCGCGTGGGTGCTCTTCGAGGGCGGCCTCGGCGGCGCGCGCCTCTGCTCGCTGATCGTCAACGACACCGTCGGCGTCGTGGACGCGGCGGGCGGTGACATCACGAAGAAGCGGCTCGAGAGCGAGCTCGAGGCGCTGCGCGCCTCCCAGAAGCTGCCGTGGGTCGAGACGGATCCGGCGCGCGCGCTCGCCCTCGGCGCCGAGGCGCTGGCGCTCCACCGCGACAACGGCACGACGCCGCCCCCCGCGTTCGCGCGCTGGCGGCGCCTCTTCGAGGACGTGCGCGTCCCGGCGCCGCCGCCCGCGCCGGCGCCGGTGGACGCCTCGCGCGTCGCGCGCGGCGCCGAGCTGCTCGACCTTCCGGAGACGGCGGGCTGGTTCCTCGATCCCGAGCCCGTGCAGGCCGACGCCCTCGAGCTCCTCGAGGCGCGCCAGAGCCGCCTCGTCGTCTCCGACCAGATCAAGGCCGAGCGCCAGGCGGCGATCGTCGACCGCGTCGTCGAGCGCGAGCTCACGCCGGCGGCGCGCCGGCTCTGGGCGCGGCGGCTCGCCGAGATGGCGTGGGTCTTCGAGGCCACCGGGCGACCCGAGCTGGGCGCGATCGCCCGTGCCGCCGCGGGGGCGCTCGCGGACCCGGACGCGGAAGCGCGCCACCAGCCCTTCGCGCGCGGGCTCGCGCAGCGCGCCCTCGAGCTCGCGGGCGAGGTTGCCTCCGGCCGGATCTCCGCGGCCGACGTCAGTCGAAAGATCGCGCCCTCGTCCCGGGCCACCCGCGGCTGAGCCCTCGACCCCGACCATGTCACCGCTCGCCTCGTGGCCCGGCGCCCCTCGGCTCGCACCCCCTCGCCCCTTCTCACCGCTCGCCTCGTGGCCCGGCGCCCCTCGGCTCGCACCCCCTCGCCCCTTCTCACCGCTCGCCTCGTGGCCCGACGCCCCTCGGCTCGCACTGCGGGGATGATCACCGATGTGCCCGGCATCACGGTCGGCCACGCGACCGATGCCGCCGCGCTCACCGGCGTGACCGTCGTCCTCACCGCAGGCCCCGCGACGTGCGGGGTCGAACTGCGCGGCGGCGCCAACGACGTCGTCGGCCTCGACTACCTCGACCCGCGCCACCTCGTCCCGACCGTCAACGGCGTCGTCCTCGGCGGCGGCAGCCGCTTCGGTGAGGAGGCGATCGCGGGCGTCATGCGCTGGCTCGAGGAGCGCGGCGTTGGCTTCGCCGCCGGGTCCGCCGTCGTCCCGCACGTGCCCGGCGCGTTCCTCTTCGATCTCACCGTGGGGGACGGCCGCGTCCGCCCCACGCGGGAGATGGGCTACACGGCCGCGGCGCGGGCGACGAGCGGCCCCGTCCCCGAGGGGAGCGTGGGGGTCGGCACGGGCGCGAGCGTCGGCAAGCTCCACGGCATCGAGCGCGCGATGCGCGGCGGGCTCGGGAGCGCGAGCGCGCGGGTCGACGGCGTCGTCGTGGGCGCGCTCGTCGCGGTCAACGCGGTCGGTGACGTACGCGATCCCGACTCCGGGGCGCTCGTGGCGGGCACGCGCGACGCCCCCGGCGGCCGCCGGCTCATCGACACCGCGCGGGCGCTCATGGCCGGCGGTGCGCTCGGGCGCTTCGCCGCGCCCGAGCACAGCACGATCGGCGTCGTGGCCACCAACGCGCGGCTCACGCGGGCCGAGGCGGCCAAGGTCGCCGCGCTCGGCATGCTCGGCTTCGCCCGGGCGCTCGCGCCACCCCACACCGCCTTCGACGGCGATACGCTCTTCGCCCTCTCCGTGGGCGACCTGTCGGCCGACGTGACCCGCGTGGGCCTGGCCGCCGCCGAGGCCGTGGCCCGCGCGATCTACCGGGGCGTCCGCGCCGCGACGTCGCTCCCCCACCTGCCGGCTGCCTGCGACCTCTGAGCCCTTCCCGCCCCGGCGGCGCCGTCGGCCGGATGGCGCCGCGGCTCCAGAACCCCGCCGTCCCCCTTCCGCCGAGTCCTCTATTGTGTCAAGCTGGGTGGAAGTGGGGGAAGTGGGGCCAGAGTCCGTCGTGTCGTTTGGAGGCGTCGCCCTCGGGGCGAGCGATTCTGAGCGGTTAGAGCACACTCGACGGCTGGTGCCCGTCTTACGAACTTGGTGACTCGCGACAAGTATGCCCGGGGAATCAGAAGCCGAGCTCGTCTTTTACGAGTCGCTCACGAGCCTCGCGGTGCCCGCGTTCTGCCAGGCGGTCCGGGAGAGCCTGCAGGCACCTCCCGCCCACTTATGGCTCAACCTGGAAGACGTGAAGGTCGTGGACGTCGCCGGGCCGGCGGCGCTGTTCCAGGCGGTGAGGCGCTGCCAGGCGCGTGGCGTACGGGTGTCGATCCTGCCGAGCCCGGCCATCCACCGGGCGCTCCTCGTCGCGGGGATCCTCCCGGAGCTGCCCCTCGAAGGTCCCGGCGCGGGTCCGCCGATCACGGCGCCCGGCGTGCCGCGCGAGGACCCCGCGCAGCCCCCGCGGTTACTCGCCAGCACCGCCCGGCTTGGCCTGCGACCGCCCACCTGGGACGAGCTGGAGCACTTCTCGACCTGGGCCGGCGATCCACTGCTCGACCAGATGGTGGGCAGCCAGCTCCTCTTCCTCTGCCGTCACCTCGGCCCCTATCACCCGGACTTCGTCGCCCACGTCCTGTACGACCCGTCCGCGATCACGCTCGTCGTCCGGCCGCTGGAACCCGACGCCAAGCCGGTCGGCTTCGTCCGGCTCTTCAACGTCAACCTGGTCGAGCGCTTCGCATTCCTGGAGACCGGGATCGTCAACGCCCGCTCGCTGCGCGCGGGCTGGGGCATCGAGGCCTCGCGCCTGGCGCTCGCGTGGGCGATGGATGTCCTCGAGGTCCGTCGCGTGGAGGCCAAGGTCTACGCCTACAACGTCCTCAGCATCAACTCGCTCCGGCGCAACGGGTTCCAGCACGAGGGCGTCTTGAGAGCGGCGAAGATGTACGGTGGGCAACTCTGGGACATCCTCCTCTTTGCGATCCTCGAGGACGAGATGCGCACGCAGCGGCTGCAGGACGGCTTCCCGTACATGGGGTTCTGGGAGCCCGATGATCGTCCATAAGATCCTGCCGATCGTGGCGCTCGGCCTGAACCTCCTGCTGCTCGGGAGCGCGCTCGCGCAGGACCGCCGGAGTCCGCGCAACCTGCTCTTCGCCTTCCTCGTGACGGCGCTGGCCGTCTGGAACCTCGGGGTCTTCGGGCTGCGCACGACCGTGGACCCCGATGCCGCGCTGGCGTGGGAGCGCTTCCTCCACGTCGGCGTGATCCCGATCCCCGTGCTCTTCTACCACTACGTCCTCGCGTTCCTCGACCTGCCCCGACGGCGCCCGGCGCTCATCGCCGGCTACGTGCTCTGCGGCGTGTTCCTCCTCGTCGGGCCGACCCCGCTCTTCGTCAGCGGCGTGATCGACTCCGACTGGGGGTTCATGCCCGCCGCGGGCCCGCTCTACGCGCCGTTCTTCGTCTACTTCGAGAGCTACCAGGTGCTCGGACTCGTCCGGCTGCTCCGGGCCTACCGCAAGCAGTCCTCGAGCTTCAAACGCAACCGCACGCTTCTCGTGATCCTCGGCGGCACGGTGAGCCTGCTCGGCGGCGTCGTCGACATCGTCCGCTTCATGCTCAGCTGGGACTGGCTCTACCCGATCGGCATCCCGAGCAACGCGGTCTTCGCGCTGGCGCTGGGCGTCGCCATCGTCCGCTACCGGCTCATCAACATCGGTGTCCTCGCCAAGCGCCTCACCCTCTACCTCTTCACCTCCGTCGCGCTCGCGCCGATCCTCTTCCTCGGCCTCTGGGGGTTCGACCAGGTGGTGCTCGGCCCAGCACGCTGACGCGGGACGCCGTCATCCTCCTGCTCGTGTTCACGGTCGCCCTGCCCCTGCTCCGGAAACTCGAGGGCGGCCTGCAGCGGCTGATGTTCCGGCGTCGCCACGGCGTTCGCGACGCGCTGGTCAAGCTCACCAAGGAGCTCGGTTCGCTGCTCGAGGTCACCGCGCTCGGGCGGACGCTGACGGAGGGGCTGGTCACCCGGGTCCCGGTCCTCTCCGCGGGGCTGTACCTGTACGAGCCGGTGGCGGACCGCTTCACGCGGCACGCCCACGCCGAGTCCGACGCGGCCGACGCGCGGTCGACGAGCGAGGTCCTCGACACGGCGCTCGCGCTCTGGCTCCGGATGACCGGCCGGACCCTGATCGTCGAGGAGACGCCGTTCGAGGGCGGCGCCTATGCGCGGATGCGCCCGGCGGTGCTGCAGCTCGAGCGCGAGCGCGTGGCGCTCGTCCTGCCGCTCTTCATGGAGGGCGAGGTCGCCGCGGCGCTCCTCGTCGGCGAGAAGCTGTCGGGCGAGATCTTCGACGGCGACGAGATCGAGCTCCTGGAAACGCTCGCGGGCGAGACGGGCATCGCCCTGAAGAACGGCGGTCTCTACGAGGATCTCCAGTCGAGGATGGACGAGCTCCGGCGCGCCCAGGAGACCCTCGTGCAGTCGGCGAAGCTCGCCGCCATCGGCGAGCTCGCGGCGAGCGTCGCCCACGAGATCAACAACCCCCTCACGGTGATCCTGGGCAACAGTGGCCTCTTGCTCCACCAGCTGCCGTCCGACTCGCCCGCCCACCGGAAGGTGGAGGCGATCGAGGCGGAGGCGATGCGGGCGGGCAAGATCGTGCGCGACCTCCTGAACTTCGCCCGGCGGCGGGAGCCCAGGCGGGAGTCGGTCGCCCTCCACGAGCTGCTCGAGCGCGCGGTCGAGCTGCTCTCACCCAAGCTCGCCGCCGGGCACGTGGAGGTCGAGCGGGTGTTCGATCTCTCGCTGCCCATGCTCGCCGCCGACCGTGACCAGCTCACGCAGGTCTTCCTCAACCTGATCACGAACGCGGCCGACGCGATGGCCAGCGGCGGCCGCCTGGTCTTGCAGACGGGCATTCACCACGGGGACGACGGCCGGCGTATGGTCAACGCGAGCGTGTCCGACACGGGCCACGGCATGCCACCCGAGCACCTGGCGCGCATCTTCGAGCCCTTCTACACGACGAAGGGCGAGGGACACGGCACGGGGCTCGGCCTGTCGGTCAGCCTCGGGATCGTCCAGGCGCACGGCGGCGCGATCGACGTGGAGAGCAAGCCGGGCCACGGCACGACGGTGCGCGTCAAGCTGCCCGTCCACTGACGCGACCGCCGCGCCCCGCCGCCTCTCCCCGCCCGAGCCGCCCCTACCCCCGCACCCACGCCAAGACCGTGTAGGCGTAGAGCGCGGCGACGAGCCACAGGCGCCGACGCAGGCGCCGGGCCTGCTCGCCGCCGAGCGGGCTCAACACGACGGGGTGCAGGCCGCGCGCGACGAGCGCGCCGCCGAGGGCGCCGCCGATGTGGGCGCCGTTGTCGATGTAGGGGTCCATGAGGCCGCCCGCGATCGTGAAGAGTGCCCACAGAAGGAGGACGAGGCCGACGCGGCGGTCGCGGAGGAGGAGCCGCTCGCGCTGCGCGCGGAAGAGCACGATCGCGGCGCCCTGGAGGCCGAAGATCGCGCCCGAGGCGCCCACGGACGGGCCCGCGCTCGTCACGAGACTCGCCACCGAGCCGGCGAGCCCGCTCGCCGCGTAGAGAAGAACCAACTGGCCCGGGCCGAACGCGTGCTCGCACACCAGGCCGAGGATGTAGAGCGCGATCGCGTTGCCGACGAGGTGCTCGACGCCGCCGTGCAGGAGCGGCGCGGTCAAGAGCCGCCAGACCTCGCCGGCCGCAACGCGCTCGCGCACGAGCGCGCCCATGGCGATGATCGCCGCGCGCGACCCGACCGCGCCGAGCCGGAGCTCCAGTGCGAAGACCAGGACCAGCACGGCGATGATTCCGGCGGTGACGGGCGGGAAGCGGCGCATGCGCCGCTCGAAGTCGAGGCGGCGCGAGAGCAGCATGTCCGGGGTGATGCGGAGCGGCGGCTCGGACGTCCCCGTCATCGCCGCTCCCCCGTGTCGAGCATGACGCCGAGCGCGAGCGCGATCCGCCGGTCGAAGGTCCGCTCCGGATCCGCGCGGAGGTCGAGCACGTAGCGGTCGAGCAGCGCGAACTTCCGGTTGAACTCGCCGAAGACTTCGTCCGTCTCACCGCGCACGAAGATGAAGTTCGTCCGCAGG
Source organism: Candidatus Rokuibacteriota bacterium (assembly GCA_003220595.1). Taxonomy (GTDB): domain Bacteria; phylum Methylomirabilota; class Methylomirabilia; order Rokubacteriales; family CSP1-6; genus AR19. The sequence continues at coordinate 7,365 of QHSZ01000245.1, forward strand.
AAGCCGAAGAAGGTGCCGAGGATCCGGCGGAGGAGCGAGAGGATGATCGAGTCCTCGATCGCCATGGCCAGCGGCCGCCCGGCGGGCGTCTCCACGTACCAGCGCTTGCGCACGATGTTGTGCACGTAGGTCTTGCGCAGGCGCGCGATCGGCTCGCCCGTCTTCGCGAGGACCGTGTAGGTGCGCGTGAGGAACGCGACGCGCTGCTCCTGCAGCACGCGGAGCACCACCTCCCGTCGCCTCGCGTCGCGGTACACGGTCACGTGGCGGAGCGGCCGGACCGACATGGACACGACCATGAACGCGAAGGCCGTCAGGACCCAGCCGAGGAGCAGGACGAACGGCCCGAGGAGCGGGCCCGCGGACCGCGCGGTGCCCGCCATCCAGCCGAGCACGAAGAGGGCCGCGACGAGGCCGAGGACCCAGGCGAGGAGGGTGCGCAGGGGATAGGTCGGGCGCTCGACGTACAGGATCGGCGTGCCGTCCTCGGCCCACACCTCGTACTTCGCGCGGATCGTGAAGACGCGCTCGCGCAGGAGGAACACGTCGCGGTCGAACGCCGGGTCCGCGTCAGGCGTCGCGCGCCGCGGCGCGCCCGGGGCGCCGCCGGCGCGCAGGTGGCGGGCGCACGCCGGGCACTCGAGGAGCCGGCCCGCGTACTCGGGCCTGAGCTCGTACACCTCCCCGCAGGGGCAGGCGACGACGACGCCGGCGGGCGTCAGGGCGCGGGCCCGAGCGGACGGCGCTCCGCCATCGCTCAGCCCACCGAGACGGCGAACGCGCTGAGGACGCGGAAGCGCGCCCGGCGGGCGCGCACGGGCGGGCCCGCGGCGCGCAGATTCGGGAAGCGCGCGACGAGCCGGCCGAGGGCGACGCGCCCTTCCATGCGCGCGAGCCACATGCCCGCGCAGGCGTGGATACCCGTGATGAACGCCAGGTGCTTGTTGGGCGCCCGGCCCAGATCGAGCCGGTCGGGCTCGGGGAACCGAGCCGGGTCACGGTTGGCGGCCCCGATGCCGAGCGTCACGAGCGTCCCCGCGGGCATCGGGACGCCGCCCACCACGGCGTCACGGGCGGCGCACCGGTTGCCGAGCTGGTTCGGGCTCTGATAGCGCAGGAACTCCTCGACGGCGCTCGCGATCAGCGCGGGCGCGGCGGAGAGCCGCGCGAGCTCGGCCGGATGCTCGAGCAGGCTGACGACCGCGTTCCCGATCAGGTTCGTCGTGGTCTCGTGGCCTGCGTTCAGGAGGAAGATGCACTGGTGGAGCAGCTCGAGCTCGGTGAGCCGGTCGCCCGCGTCCTCGGCCGCGATGAGGGCAGACAGGATCTCGCCCGGCTCGGTGCCGGGCCGTCGGCGCCGGTCGGCGATCAGGCGGCGGAGGTAGTCCTTGAACTCCTCGACGGCGCGGCTGCCCGCCGCGAGACGCTCGGCACCCGGCAGGGGCTCGAGCGCGCCGAGGATCGCGAGCGACCAGCCGCGGAGCGGCCCGCGCTCGTCGGTGGGCACGCCGAGCATGTCGCCGATGAGCTGGACCGGCAGCGCGGCAGCGAAGTCCTCCACCACGTCCATGCCGCCGCGCGCCGCCGCGCGGTCGAGCAGCCCGTCAACGAAGCGGACCACGCGGGGCTCGAGGGCGGCGAGCGCCTTGGGCGTGAAGGCCGGCGCGAAGAGCTTGCGGATGCGCGTGTGGTCGGGCGGATCACGAAAGACCACGCTCGTGGTGTGATGCTCGTAGAGCGGGCTTGCGCCGAACTTCGGGCGGAACTCCACCCGCTTGTCGGAGCTCCACGTGTGGTGGTCCTGGTAGACGGCGACGACGTCGTCGTAGCGCGTGAGGAAGTACGAGCCATCGGGGTCGCGATGCACGGGGTCCCAGCGCCGCAGCCGATGGTAGTACGGGAAGGGGTCCGCGTAGTAGTCGGCCGGCAACTCGCGCAGGTCGAAGGCGCGGGCCGCCGCGCGCTCGGCGTCCTCGGACGCGACGCCGGCCGTCGTCACTCGCGCTCCGGGTACTTCGGCCGGAGCTCGTCGCGCGCCGCCGCGTGGCGCTCGGCCAGCGCGCGGACCTCGGCGAGCCGGTCTCCCCGGTGGGCGAAGCGCGGGTCGGTCGTGTAGGCCGCCCAGCTCTGCATGTAGTCGGGCTTGCCGAGCGAGAGGGCGAACTCCGAGACCTGGGTCGGGTTCGCGAGGTCGGCCATGATACCCACCTCGTGGTGGACGCTCGGGTTCCGCCCGTCGAGGAACGCCTTCAGCGAGGCCGGCTTCGGGCCGTGGGGCAGGCCGACGGGATGGAGCGTCACCATCCCCTCACGGACCACGCCGCCCCCGCTGAAGAAGTCGCCGAAGTGGTAGCCGAGCGTCTCCAGGTAGTCGAGGTTCCGGTGGAAGAAGGGCAGCCACATGCCCTCCTTCTCGACCGAGCGAACGGTGAAGATGCAGATGTAGCAGCCCGGGAGCTTGAAGATCGTGTGGCCCGAGGGCGGGACGTGCGAGCGGTCGGCGACGAGCGGGCGCACGTCCTCCACCGCGAACCGGTACGGGAGGTAGTCGCCGCGCCAGCCGACGACGTCGAACGGGTGCGTCGGGTGCACGCGGCGGGTGTAGACGCCGTCGACCTTCGAGACGATCTCGAAGCGTCCGGCCTCATTCCGGGTGTCGAGCGTGCGCGGGAATCTGTAGTCGCTCCGGCTGTGGGTGATGAACTGGCCGGTGGTCGGCGCCTCCGATTTCTCCGGGTCGCCGGCGAAGGACTCGTAGACCCAGTAGTACTGCGGGCCGGGGGCGAGCTCGAACCGGTGAGTGACCCCCTTCGGGACGATCAAGAAGTCGCCCTTCCTGAACTCGATCGGGCCGAACATCGTCTCGAGCGTGCCGCCGCCCTGGTGGACGAAGAAGAGGAGCGTCGCCGCGTGGTGCTCGAAGAAGTAGTCCATGGGCGCGCGCGGCGCGGTGACATTCATCGCCACCGTCGCGTTCGCGACGAGCCGCGCCATCCCGCGGTAGACGTCGCGCGCCTCGGCGGGCACCGCCATCTCGAGCGCGTGGTGGGTGCCGCCGACGGGCCGGAGCGGAGACTCCCAGTGGGGCGCCCACGCGCGCCCGTCGAGCGTCCGCGTCTCCGCCGCCAGCCAGTTGGTCGGCGGGTAGAGGTGATAGGTGTGGGTGACCTTGCCCGCGAACCCTCCGCGGCCGTGCTCCTGCTCGAAGACGTGGCGGACGAGGGGCCCGGCGTGCGGCGCCTTCGGGACGATGCCGACCTCGGGCGTGCCGCCGAAGTACTCGTATTTCTCCATGGGAGCCTCCCGCGGGCTGCGTGGGCCGATTGTACCGCGGCCAGTCGGCCGGGACGAGGCGCCCCGAGGCGGTATACTGCTCGGCGCCATGCCACGACGCGGGAAGGTCATTCGGTTTCCGACGGCCCCGCCCGAGCCGCGCGACGAGCCGGGGCTCGTCGAGGTGCACCGCTGCGATCGATCCGAGGCGGTCGTCGTGCAGGGGCTCTTCGAGAGCGAGGGCATCCCGGCGCTGCTTCGCTCGCGGCTCGCCCATTCGGTCCACCCGTTCACGGTCGGGGCGCAGGGCGAGGTCGTGATCCTGGTCCCCGCGGGTGCCGCCCGGCGGAGCCGCCGCCTCCTCGCCCGCGTCGCGCCGGGCCCGCGCCTGGGCTAGCGCCCGAGCGCCTCGATCACGGCCTCGAGCGCCCGCGCGGTGAGCGTGAGGGCGCGCGGCTCCAGCGTCGCGAGGCCGTCGCCGGACGTGTGGTACGTGTCGAACGGGGCAGGACGCCGGAGCAGGAACCGGAGCGCGCCCCACCTCGGCCTCCAGATGAACCGACGGAGCGTGTCGGCGTTCGCGCGCGGGATCACCGTGAGCCCGTACGCCGGCACGCCGGCCGCGGCGAACGCGCGGTGGTCGCTCCCGAAGCGCGGGATCCGCCCGACGACGTGGTAGCCCTCGTCGTTCACGAGCCCGAGCGAATCGAAGGCCCGGCGGACCACGCGCGTGAGTGCGCTCTCCTCCCCCGCGTCCCACACGACCAGGCTGTCGCCGATGCCGCAGAGCTCGAGGGACAGCACGCCCGCGATGCCCGCGACGCCCCGTTCGCGCACGTACTCCCGCGCGCCGAGGAAGTCCCGCTCCTCGCACGCGGTGAAGAGCAGCCGCACGCGCAGCCCCGGCGGCACCCGCGGCGCGAGGTGCGGGAGCAGGTGCAGGAGGATCCCGACGGCGGCGGCGTTGTCGTTGGCGCCGGGGCTCCCGGGCACGGCGTCATGGTGAGCGCAGAGGACGAGCACGCGATCCCCGGCGCCGACATCGACCGCGAACGTCTCGCCGCGGCCCTCCGCGGTCTCGAACCGGTGGCGCGTGAACGGGACGCCGCACGCCTCGAGATGGCGCGCCACGGCGGCCTCGCGCTCGGGATTCGGTCGGTCCGTGAGGAGCCGCGCGAAGTCGAGCGGCGCCGTCACGCGATGCGGAGGAGGGCTCGGGCGTTCTCCGCCATGCGGGCGGCGAGGGCGTCGAGCGGCTCGCCGCGAAGCTCGGCGACGCGCGCGGCGGTGATCGCGAGATACGCGGGCTCGTTCCGCTTGCCGCGGTAGGGCTGGGGCGGCAGGAACGGACAGTCGGTCTCGACGACGAGGCGATCGGCGGGGACGAACCGCGCCACGTCGGGAAGCGCGCGCGCCTTCGGGTAGGTCACGGGGCCCGCGAGCGAGACCAGGAGGCCGAGGTCGAGGCAACGCCGGGCGATCGCGACGTCGCCCGAGAAGCAGTGCATGATGCCGCCGGTCTCGCCAACGCGCGACTCGGCGAGGAGCGCGAGCGTCTCGGCGTGGGCGTCACGGCAGTGGACCAGCACGGGCTTCCCCACGCGGCCGGCCAGGGCGAGCTGGGCGCGGAAGCAGCGCTCCTGCGCCTCGCGCGGCGAGAGGGTGCGGAAGAAGTCGAGGCCGCATTCGCCGATCGCGACGACGCGCGGCGCCCCGGCGAGGCGCTCGATCTCCGCG
>QHSZ01000246.1 GCA_003220595.1 Candidatus Rokuibacteriota bacterium
ATGGACGAGCGCGTGAGCCGCATGTGGGCCGCGGCGAAGTACCAGCCGAGCGCGAAGGCGGGCATGAGCACATGCCAGACCGTGCCCGAGCCCGACGAGGGCAGCCAGCCGAGGTAGACCGAGAAGAAGAGGATCATGAGGAGCCCGACCCAGAAGGACGGCAGCGAGAGCCCCAGGAGCGCGAAGACCTTGCCCGCGCTGTCCCACCAGCCGTTCACGCGCACCGCCGCGACCACGCCCGTCGGGATCCCGATCACGAGCGAGAACGTCATCGCGACCGCCGCGAGCAGGAGCGAGGAGGGCAGGCGCGAGAGGTAGAGCTCGAAGACGTCGGTCTTGTAGTAGAAGGACTGGCCGAGGTCACCGCGTGCGAGGTGGGCCAGGAAGCTCCCGTACTGCACCCAGAGTGGACGGTCGAGGCCGAACTGCTGCCGGATCGCCTCGAGGTCGGCCGCGCTCGCCCCGGGCTCGACGAGGAGCACGGCCGGGTCGCCCGTGACGCGCACGAAGACGAAGATCGTGAGCGACAGGAGGAACAGCGAGATGACGGCGAAGCCCAGCCGCTTGACGATGAAGCGCTTCACGGCGTCATCGTCTTGTCGGTGTCACGAGGCGCCGCGCACTCACTTCGCCTTGACACGCAGATCTTCGTAGGGCGCGGAATAAGCGTGGTTGGCGATCGCGCCCAGTCCGTGAACGGCGACGCGCGGTCCCACACCGTTCAAGAACGCCGGCTCGATGATCGGCGCAAACGCCGCCCGCTCGTGGATGATCTGCTGCATCTTCGTCAGGACCTGGGCCCGCACGCGCGTGTTGATCTCGTTCGCCTGCTCGCCGAAGAGCCCGTCCACCTCCGGGTAGCTGCCGTACACGTAACGACCCCCGGCGACCGCGTAGGCCTCGAGGCGCGTCGCCGCGTTGCCGGGAGCCCCGCTCCCGCTGAGGAGCACGCCGTGGAGCTTCTTCTCGCCGTACTGGCTGAAGAACGCGGCGCGCTCGAGCGGCCTCAGCTTGAGCCGGATGCCCACGGCCTGAAGGTTGTTGACGACCGGCTCGCCGATCGCCACGCCGTAGACCGTGTCGCCGAACAGCTCGCCCGCCTCGAAGCCACTCGCGTAGCCCGCTTCGGCGAGGAGCTGCTGTGCGCGCTTCGGGTCGAACGGGTAGAGCGGCGGGGCCCAGAAGTACTCCATCGCCTGCGGAATGAAGCTCAGCGCGAGCTTGGAGCGCCCGAGGTACGCGGCCTGATTGATGCCCTGTCGGTCGATGGCGAGGTTGACGGCGAGCCGCACCCGCCGGTCGTGCCACGGCGACTTCGGATCCCACATCTCCGTGAAGACGAGCCACGTCGTAAAGGTGAAGTGCGTGGGCTGGAGGCTCAGGCCCGGCGTGCGCGTGAGCTCCTCCGCGAGGGCACCGGTGATCGAGTAGGCGATATCCACCTCGCCCCGCGTGAGCGCCGCGAGGCGCGTGGACTCGTCCGGGATCACCCGGAAGACCAGCGTCTTCACGCTCGGCGTCGTGCGCCAGTACGACTCGAACGCCTCGAGCACGAGCTCGACGCCTGGCCTGAAGGACATGAAGCGGTACGGCCCGGCGCCGATCGGCGCTTTCTTGAACCCCTCGTCGCCGACCGCCATCAGATACTTCTTCGGGACGATCCAGGCCGCGCCCGTCGCCGGGGTTGCGTAGAACGTCATGAAGTCTGGCCACGGCTGCGTCAACACGAAGCGCACGCGCTGCGGGTCGACGACCTCGACGCGAGCGACCTTGGCCTTGAACGTTGCTGCCGCCGCGCCCCGATAGCGCTCGAAGGAGAACTTCACGTCCTCCGCGGTGACCGGCTCGCCGTTGTGGAACCTCGGCCCCTTGCGCAGGACGAACTCGTAGACGAGCCCGTCCCTGGACGCCGACCAAGACTCCGCGAGGCTCGGCGCCATCGCGTTGCCCGGCATGGGCTTCACGAGCCCGTCGTGGAGGGCGTAGAGGATCATGAACGGCGTGAGGATCCCGGGTGTCTCGGCCGGGTCGAACCAGGTCGGCGCCACCGAGACGTGGACGGCCCACGTCAGCTGCCCTTCGGGCGCGCCCGGTGCGGGCGTCGGCACGAGCAGGGCGACGGCCACGAGGCCAGACAGCGCGAGGCGCCGCGCGGCGATCAGGCCTGGCGTCGTCGGTCGGCTCATGGCGTGGCCCTCCGGGAGAGGGAGGTTGCGTGATTATCCGCGAACCGCCCGGGAAGTCAACGTGCGAGCCGGGCGCCTACGGCTCACTGCGTCAACTCCGCCGCCCAACTCCTAGTCGCTGGCGAGCCGGCCGTTCCAGCCCCAGTTCGACTTCTCGACATCCTGGAACACGATGTGGACCTGGTCGGGTGTGGTCTTGCCGATCTTCACCATCGCGTCGGTGATCGCGGCGGTGAGCTGGCGCTTCTGGTCCTGGGTGCGCCCCGCGTACCACTGGATCGTGATGTTGGGCATGGGGACTCCTCCTATCTCCGGTACCTGCGCATGTCCTCGTCCTGCATGGCGGCCAGCTCAGGCCACGGCGACGACGCCGCGGGCCGTGAGTCGCTCGATCTCGGCCCGCGCGAGCCCCAGCTCGGCGAGCACCTCGGCGGTGTGCTCGCCGAGGAGCGGCGCCGGGCGGCGGATCCGCGCGGGCGTGGCTACGGCGCGCACCGGAAAGGCGAGCATCTTCACCTTGCCATAGCCGGGCTGGTCCACTTCCGCGACGAGACCGAGGTGCTTCACCTGCGGGTCCTCGAAGACCTCGTCGAACTCGTAGATCGGCCCCGCCGCGACCTGGGCCGCCTCGAAGCGCTCGACCCATGTCGCGGTCGTGGCGTGCGCCAGGGCCGCCTCGATCCGCGCCCTGAGCTCGTCGTGGTGGACGAGGCGGGTGTCGTTGGTCTGGAACTTCGGGTCGGTCGCGAGCGCCTCGTCGCCGAGCGCCTTCGCGAAGCGCGTGTACTGGTCGGGGTTCATGATCACGACCTGCACCCAGCCGTCCTTGGTTCGAAAGGCCTCCGCGGGTGTCAGGTTCGGGTTACGGTTGCCGACGCGCGGCGGGCGCTTGCCCGAGTCGAAGTAGTGGGCGACGGGATCGGGCAGGAGCGCGAGCGTCGAGGCCAGGAGGCTCACGTCGAGGTGCTGGCCGCGCCCGGTCCGCTGGCGATGCACGAGCGCGGCGTTCGCCACCCCGAACGCGAGAAAGCCGGCGGCGAGGTCGGCCACCGAGCCGCCGACCTTTGTCGGCGGGCCCCCCGGCATGCCCGTGAGCGCCATGATCCCGCTCACACCCTGCGCGATCGTGTTGTAGCCCGCGCGCTTCGCGTGCGGCCCCGTCTGGCCGAAACCCGTCACCGACACGTAGATCACCGGCGGATTCACGGCGCTCACCGCGGCGTAGCCGACGCCGAGCTTGTCGGCGACACCGGGGAGGAAGTTCTCGACGACCACGTCCGCGCGCCCGGCCAGCTCGAGGACGAGCCCGGCCCCCTCGGCCTGCTGCATGTCCACGGCGATGCCGCGCTTGTTGCGATTGATCGCCGCGAACGTCGCGCTCATGCCGTCGCCGCGCCACGCGCGGAGGTCGTCGCCGCGGCCGGGGCGCTCGACCTTGACGACGTCGGCGCCGAGGTCCGCCATGAGGGTCGCACAGTAGGGACCCGCGATGACGCGGGAGAGGTCGAGGACGCGGAGGCCGTCGAGCATCGCGGGCGTCTCAGCCACGGTCGAGAAACCCCTCCGTCATCGCGTTGACCTCGGGCGTGCCCGTCCGCGCGATCGCGTTGATCCGCGCCTTCATCTCGGCGAGCGGCTTCTGCGGCTTCGCGGCCAGCAGCTCGGCACGGGCGCGCACTTCCTTGAGGAGCGCCGCGCCCGGCACGACGCCGTGGAGCAGGCCCAGCGCCTGGGCCTCGGCGGCCGAGTAGCGCCGGCCCTCCATGATGATCTCCTTCGCGCGCGCCGGCCCGACGAGGCGCACGAAGCGCGTCGTGGTGGCGACGCCCAGCGGCACGCCCAGCTCGACCTCGGGGATCCAGAACTGGGCCTCGCTCGCCGCCCAGCGGAAATCGCAGGCGAGCGCCAGTCCCCAGCCGCCGCCGATCGCGTGGCCGTTGAGTGCGGCGAGCGTTACCTGCTCGAGGTTCTCGAGCACGGTGTTGGCGCGCTCGAAGAGGCGGCGGAACTGGCTCTTCCGCTCCCCGAACGCCCGCCGCCGCTCCTCGGGCGACATCTTCGCCCTGAGGGGGGCGTCGGCGCCCGCGGAAAAGACGGGCGGGGCGCCCGTGACGATCACGACGCGGGTGCCGGCGTCGTCCCGCAGGTCGGCGAACGTCGCCGTGAGCTCCGCGAGCATCGCGTCGCTCAGGGAATTCCTCCGGTCGGGACGGTTCAGCGTGA
>QHSZ01000247.1 GCA_003220595.1 Candidatus Rokuibacteriota bacterium
GTCACCGGCAGGTCGCGCGCCTCGAAGAGCCCAGCGCGCGCGAGTCCCGGCCAGCGACCGTAGACGCGGCCGCCGCGCACGGGCCCTCCCAGCGCCAGCATCGCGGTCGCGTGGCCGTGGTCGGTGCCGCGGTTGCCATTCTCCGCGACGGTGCGCCCGAACTCCGACATGGTGAGCACCACGACGTCGGCCATCCTGTCGCCCAGGTCCTGGGCGAACGCGGCGAGCGCGCCGCCGAAGTCACGCAGGCGGAGGGCGAGCCGGCCCTGCTCGGCGCCCTGGCCCACGTGGGTGTCCCAACCCTGCATGTCGGCGAACGCGACCTCGAGCCCGACGTTCGCCTTGATGAGCCGCGCGATCTGCT
>QHSZ01000248.1 GCA_003220595.1 Candidatus Rokuibacteriota bacterium
AGACGGAGCAGGTTCTGAAGCCCCTGGCGCCGCTCCGCATCCGTCTCCTTGCCGAGCGCCTCGTTCAGATCCTCGATCGCTCCCGCGCGGTCGCCCGAGAGCTCACGCGAGAGCGCGCGACTCGCCAGGGCGCGCGCGTCGAGCGCCTCGGCCGAGGGTGCGTCCGCCGACGCCGGCGGGGCGATGGGCGGCGGCGTGGGGGCTGGCGGTGGCGCCGGCTCCGGCGGCGGCGCCACGGCGGCGGGCGGCCCGGGTGCCTGCGAAGACTCGACCGCGGGCGGCCCTGGCGCGGGTGCCGGGGCGGGTGGTGGAGGCGCGACCGGTGCTCGTGGGGTGAGGGCGGTGTGGAGGCCCAGCGCCTGACGCTCGCTCAGATTGAGCTCCTGCACGATCGCCTGCGACCAGTCGGCGCGCGCTCCGTCAGCATCGCCCGCGAGCGCCCGGGCGACGCCGCGGTTGAAGATCGCGCGGGCGAATCGCGGGTTGAGGAGACTCGCCCGCGTGAAGTCGGCGATCGCCGCGTCGTAGTCGCCCCGGCCGATGTAAGCGTTGCCACGATTGAAGAGGATCTCCGCGTCGACGGGGGCGCGCTCGAGCGCGCCCGTCAGGTCCTGGATGGCGCCGTCGAGGTCGCCCAGGCGCGCGCGGACCAGACCGCGCTGGCTGAAGGCCGCGGGCGAGCCCGGCGCCCGGCGGACCGCGTCGTCGAGCGCCGCCAGCGCCTCGGCATCGCGGCCCTCGCGGGCGAGCGCGAGCCCCCGGTCGAGGGCGCTCATCCCCGAGGCGCAGCCCGCGAGCATTACCAGGGCGGCGATCGAGGCCCTCATGTGCGCCCTCGGAGCGCTCGGCGCAGCATGTCGAACGCCGCCTGGGTGGATTGCCACTTCACCGAGGCGCGATCGCCAAGGAACCTGAAGCGCCGGGCGCTCGCGCGCCCCTCGACGGCGAGCCCGACGAACACGGTGCCGACGGGCTTCGCCGGGGTGCCGCCGTCGGGACCCGCGATCCCCGTGATGGCGAGCGCGCACGCCGTCCCCGCGCGCTCGGCGGCCCCGCGCGCCATCGCCTCGGCGCAGGGCGCGCTGACGGCGCCGTGGACGCGCAGGACCTCCGCGGGGACGCCGAGGAGCTCCTCCTTGGCCCGGTTCGAGTAGACAAGCACCCCGCGCTCGAAGTACGCCGACGAGCCCGGCACGCTCGTGAGGCGGTGGCCGAGGAGACCGCCCGTGCAGGACTCCGCGACCGCGAGCGTGAGGCGGCGCTCGAGGAGCGCGCGGCCCACGACCAGCTCGAGCGTCTCGGCGTCGCGCCCGTAGCAATCGGCGCCGAGCGCGTCGAGCACGGGCGACTCGACGCGGGCGAGCGCGCGGGCGGCGTCGACGCCCTTCGCGCGCAGGCGCACCCATACCTCGCCCTCGCCGGGCACGAGCCCCACGGCGACGTCGCCGGTCCGGCTCTCGCGCTGGCCGAGCCACTCGGCCAGCCGCTCCTCGAGCTCGCCCGCGGTCACCCCAGCGGTCCGGAGCGTTCTCAGAAACACCGCGCCCGGTCCCGCGGCGCGGGCCCGCGCGTACGGGACGAGGTGCCGCTCGACCGCCGTGCGGAGCCCGCCGTCGCGCGCGAGCACCACGACGGCGCGCGCCCCGCTCTCCAGCACGAAGCCGGGCTCCCCGTGCTCTGTCGTCCACGCCTGGGCCCCCTGGGGCAGGAGCGCGAGCCGCTCGGCCCGCCGCGGGAGCGGGCGGTCGAGCCGGCGATAGCCCTCCTCGAGCGCCGCCAGGAAGCGCTCGCTCAGGACGAGCCGGGCGCCGATCGCGCGCGCGACCACGCGCCGCACGAGGTCGCCCGCGCCGGCGCCCGCGAGCACGACCGTGAGCCCGTCGTCGGGCGCCAGCGCCCGCTCGAGCGCCCCCTCGTCGTCCTCGATCGCGACGCGGCTCGCGACGGGCGCGCCCGCGTCGGCGAGCGCCTGGGCGACGGCGGCGGCTTCGGGGTCCGGCTCGGCCCCCGCCGGCACCCCGACCGTGACGACGTGGACGCCGGCGCTCACGCCCATCCGAACGCGTGGCGCGCGAGCGCCAGGACCGCGAGGGCGTAGAGCCCGGCGATCAGGTCGTCCGCGACGACGCCGAGACCGCCCGCCAGGCGCTGGCTCGCGCGCGCGGGAAAGGGCTTCACGATGTCGAAGACGCGGAAGAGGACGAAGCCCGAGGCGAGCGTGGCCGGCGTGAGCGGAAACGGGAGGACCGAGAGCGCCATCCCCGCGACCTCGTCGATGACGATCGCGCCGGGGTCCTTCCCACCGAGGACACGCTCGGCGCGATGCGCCGCCCAGATCCCGACGGCCACCACGGCGACGACGAAGACGGCGAGGCCGGCGCGCGAGAACGGGACGAGCCCGAGGACGATGGCGGTGAGGGCGCTGCCGGCCGTGCCCGGCGCCACCGGCGCATACCCGGCACCGCCCGCCGTGGCGATGATCAGCGCGAGACGGTCCGCCGGCCTGAGGCGGCTAGGCGCGCTCGCCGACGAGCTCGTATCCCTCGACCTCGACGATGCGGGCGCGCGCGAATCGGCCGGGCTCGAACGGGCCTTTCAAGTACACGACGCCGTCGATCTCGGGCGCCTGGCCGGCCGTGCGCCCCTCGAAGGCGAACGCGGAGTCCGCGCTCGGGCCGTCCACCAGCACGTCGGCCACGCCGCCCACGAGCTCCCGGGTGAGCTCCCACGCGATCCGATCTTGAAGGTCCTGGACGCTCGCGGCGCGCTCCGCGGCGACCTCGGCGGGCACCTGATCGGAGAACGCGGGCGAGGGCGTCCCCTCCTCGGGCGAATACGTGAAGACGCCGAGGCGGTCGAAGCGGACGTCGTCGAGGAACTCGAGGAGGCGCTGGAAGGCCGCCTCCGACTCGCCCGGGAAGCCGACGAGCACCGTCGTGCGCACGGTGAGCCCGGGGATCGCGTCGCGGAATGCGCGCACGACCTCCCGCATCCGGGCGGCGGTGACCGCCCGGCGCATCGACTTCAGAATTCCGTCGTCGCCGTGCTGCACCGGCAGGTCGAGGTAGGGCACGATCCGCGCCCGCTGCCACTTCGCGATCAGCCGGTCGTTGACGTGCGCGGGGTGGAGGTACATCGGCCGGATCCACGGCATCCGTGTCTCGCCGAGCGCGAGGAGCAGGTCGCCGATGTCGCCGTTGCCGGGCAGCTCGCGCCCGTACGCGAGCGTGTCCTGGGAGACCAGGATGGCCTCTTGGATGCCCCGCGCCGCGAGCCCCTCGACTTCCCTGACGATGTCGGCGAGCGGCCGGCTCCGGTGGCGGCCGCGGAACTGCGGGATCGCGCAGAAGGTGCAGCCCATGTCGCAGCCCTCGGCGATCTTCACGTACGCGTACGGCACCTTCGCCGTGAGGAGCCTCGGGGTGTCGGCGTCGTAGAGGTAGCCCGGCGGCGCCGAGGTCGCCCAGTCGTGGCGGTTCGCCGCCTGGCCGACGAGCTCGACGATGCGCGAGAGGTTCGAGGTGCCGAGGATCCCGTCCACCTCGGGGAGCTCCTTCAGGATCTCGTTCCCGTAGCGCTGGGTGAGGCAGCCCGTGACGATCAGCGCGCGGCAGCGGCCGGTCTCCTTGAGCCTCGCCAGCTCGAGGATCGTGTTCACCGACTCCTCGCGCGCCCGGTCGATGAAGGCGCACGTGTTGACGATGAGGCACTCGGCGTCCTCCGCCCGCGCGACGAGCGGGAAGCCGGCCTCGGTCAGCATGCCGAGCATCAGCTCGGAGTCGACCTGGTTCTTGGGGCAGCCGAGGGTCGTGAGATGGACATTCATCCGGAACCCAAAGTATACCCCGCAGGACTCAGGCGACGATCTCCATTCGGAGGCCGCGCCGGTCCGTCGCGGGCGCCGGCGGGAAGACGCGCGCCCGCCCGGCGTGGATCCGCCCCGCGCTGACGAGGAGCGCGACGGCGTCGACGATATCGTCCCGCGCCACGGTGTGAGCACCGAGCGCTCGCCGGACCGCTCCCGGATCGAACGCCGGGACGAACGGCCGGAGGACGGCCAGACGCTCCCGCTCGCCGGCGGGCGTCTTCTTCGCGTGCTCGAGGCCGCGCCCTCGCCCGGCCAGCACCGCGAAGGTCACCTCGGGATGCGCCTCGCGGACGCGCGCCTGGAGGGCCGGGGTCATCAGCCGGTCCGCCTCGGCGATCTTCGGGAGGATGCCCCAGAGCTGGCGTGAGACGCGCCGACCGGTGGCGCTGCGATTCCGCGCGCACGCGTCCCTGTACGAGCGCGCGGCGAGCGTCGCACGGGACGGCGACGGGAAGACGCTCGACGCGCGCGGGGCGCCGAGGAACCGCCGCGCCTCCACGTCGGCCGCGCGGGGCCACGACGCAGCGAGACCGATGGGGACGTCCACGGCAAGGACGGCGCGGCCCGCGGCGGCCTCGCCCAGGGCGCTCCGGAGGTCGGGGACGACCTGGAAGTCGAGCGCGCCGAGCCCCGGGTCGCTCGAGGCGATCACCCACCCGGCGCGGCAGCCGTCGATCCCGAAGAGCCGCACGCGGCAGGGACTCAGACGCTGCGGTAGTTCGTGAACTGGAGGGCGATCCCGAGGTCCTTGTCGCGCAGGAGCGCGATGACCTTCTGGAGGTCGTCGCGGTTCTTGCCCGAGACCCGCACCTGGTCCGCCTGGATCGACGCCTGGACCTTAAGCTTGGTGTCCTTGATGAGGCGGACGATCTCCTTGGCCTTCTCGATCGGGATCCCCTGCTGCAGCGAGATCTTCTGGCGCAGGACGCCGCCCGAGGCCTGCTCGACCGTGCCGTAGGTGAGCGCCTTGAGCGGGACGCCGCGCTTGTGCAGGCGCGACTGGAGGATGTCGACGACCGCCTTCAGCTTCATGTCGTCCGCGGCCGCGACGGTGATGTCGGTCTTGTCCAGCGTCAGCTCGTTCTTCGAGCCCTTGAGGTCGTAGCGCGTCTCGATCTCCCGGCGCGCCTGGTCGAGCGCGTTGGTGACCTCCTGCATGTCGATCTTGCACGCGATGTCGAAGGAGTTCTCGGCGGCCATCCGCGTCCCCCGTTATCGGAGCGGCACCGTGGCGACGCCCTTCGGCGCCTCGAACGTGAAGAGCCGGTCGGGCAGGCCCGAGTTGATCGCGACCTTGGTGAAGCGCATCGTCACGGTGTTCTCGAACTGATCGTACACGACCGCCCGGCGCAGCTCCCACGTCTTCGCGTCCATCGAGAGGACGAGGCGCGCGAGGGTCGGCAGCGGACGCTTCGGCGTGAGGTCGAGCACCCAGTTCCCCTCGCCGTCGCGCGGCTCGGCCGGGTTCAGGAAGCGGACGGCGAACTCGGCGCGGAGCCGGCCGAGCCCCGCGAGGAAGCTCCCCGCCGGCCCGGCGAGCGCCTCGGTCGCCTCGCCCACGTTCACCTGACCGAGCGCCGGCGTGTAGACCCAGAGCTTCTTGCCGTCGGAGACGATCTCCTGGGGCGTCGGCTCCTTGTACTCCCAGCGGAGCTTGCCGCCCTTCTTCAGATAGACCACGCCCTGGGCGGGGATGGTCTGGTTCAGGCTCTTGTTGAAGGCGTTCTGCGTGAACTCGGCGCGGAGATCCGTCATGCGGCCGTAGGCCGCCTCGACGTCGCGCACGACGTCGTCCAGGGTCTCGGCCGACGCCGGCGCGCACGCCGCGAGGAGCGTCAGCGACAGCAGGAGCGTGCCCACCTTGCCCACGAGGCCACTCTACACTAGAGTGCCTGCCGTGCCCGCGCGCGCGCCCGCCATTCTCGCGCTCGACTTCGACGGCGTGCTCTGCGACGGGATGCGCGAGTACGTCGAGTCGGCCTGGCGCGCCTGCCGGCGCCTCGGCGCCGGCGCGCCGCCCGAGCCGCCCGCGGGTCTCTTCGAGAGCTTCGCGCGGCTCCGGCCTCTCGTGGAGTCCGGCTGGGAGATGACGGCGGTCGTCCACGCCCTCCAGGCCGGCGCAGCGCCGGCCACGCTCGAGCAGGACTGGCGCCCCGAGGCGTGGCTGGCCGACCTCCCTGCGACGCGCGAGGCCGCCACGGCCGCGCTCGACCGCGTGCGCGACGAGTGGATCGCCGCGGACGAGCGCGGCTGGCTCGAGAGCCACCGGTTCTACCCTGGCGTGGTCGAGCGCCTGCGCGGGCTCGTCGCGGGCCCCGTCGCCGTCCACGTGATCACCACCAAGGAGGGACGCTTCGCCCGCCAGCTCCTGCGGCGCCAGGGCGTGGAGCTTCCCGCGGGGCGCGTCCTCGGCAAGGAGGCCCGACGGCCGAAGCGCGCGACCCTCCGCGAGCTCGTCGCCGGCGGCGACGCCGCGCGCATGTGGTTCGTCGAGGACCGGCTCGCGACCCTCAGGGACGTGACGGCGGAGCCCGCGCTCGCCGGCGCGAGCCTCTTCCTCGCCGCGTGGGGCTACAACACGCCCAAGGAGCGTGAGGCGGCGGGACGCGACGGCCGCATCGTGCTGCTCGCGCTCGACCGGTTCGCCGCCGACTTCCCGGCGTGGCTCGAGGGGTGACGCGAGCGTCGCCGGGCCGAGGGGACGCGTGCGGCAGGGGTCGAAGGGAACCCGTTCCCGGCTCGCGGGCGACGGACCCCGCGTGCCCGGATGGAGCCCAGCCGCAACGGAGCAGCGGACGCGTGCCGCGTGGTCCCGAGATCCCTGCCGCACGCGCCCCCTCGGCCCGGCGTCGCGGGACGGGCGCTCCACCTATCTGCCGAGCGTCATCTCCGCGACGATCAGCCGGTAGTCGGACCGCGCCTTGAAGTGGAGGCGCCTCGCCACGCCGTAGACCACGACCTCCTGGAAGAGCTCGAACCACGGCTTCTCGTCGTGGACGATCTGCGTCGCCTCCGCGTAGAGCTGGCGGCGCTTCGCCGGATCGAGGGTGTAGCGCCCCTGCTCCATCAGCTCGTGGAAGCGCTGGCCCGGCTGGTTCCCCGCCCAGTACTTGCCGCCGAAGCCGTTCGGGTGGAAGAGGCGCCAGAGCGAGCCGTCGGCGTCGAGGAGCGTGGACTGCGGATTGATCAGCATGAGCCCGTGCGGCGGCAGGGTGCGCTCGTTGTTCATGCGCTGGCGCGCGCCCATCTCCATCATCTCGAGCTTCGCGCGGATGCCCACCTTCGCCCACATGTCGGCCATCGTCTCGAGCAGGAACTTGTCGTTCACCATCGTGCCGCTGCCGGCGTAGAGGGTCACGTCGATGCCGCCGGCGCGCCCGGCCTCGGCGAGGAGCCGCTTCGCCAGCGCGGGGTCGAACGGGTACGGCTTGAGCGCCGGGTTGTAGCCGAAGTCGGTGTCGGCCAGCCCGCCGCTGAAGGGCTTCCCCATCCCGGCATAGAGATTCTTGATGATCGCGTTGACGTCGAGCCCGTGGTGGAGGGCCTGGCGCACGCGCTTGTCAGAGAGCGGCGGCTGGGTCGTGTTGATCCAGAACGTGACGGTCCGGGTCGCCGGCGCGCTCAGGATCTTCGTGACCCGGCCGTCGGCGAGAGCCGCCATCCGGTCGGGCGGCACGTTGGTGATGATGTCGGCCTCGCCCTTCTCGAGCGCGACGATCCGAGGAAAGTCGTCGGGGATCGGCTTCCAGACGACGCGCTCGATCGCCGGGGGCTTGCCCTCCCAGCCCCACCAGTCGCGGTTCGCCTCCATCACGAGCCGCTCGTCCTTCACCCACTCGACGAGGCGATAGGCGCCGGTCCCGACGGGCCGACGCGCGAGCTCCTTGACGCCGTCGTCGGTCGTGAGACGCGCGGGCAGGATCTGCGCGCCCATCTGGGCGACCCGCACCAGCAGGAGCGGGTCGGGCTTCTTCGTGACGATGCGGATGGTCGTCGGGCTCACGACCTGGACCGCCTCGAACGTGGCGAACCCGGGCTGCACGACGGTCTTGCCCGGCAGCATGTTGCGCTCGAGCGTAGCCTTGACGTCCTCGGCCGTGAGCGGCGCGCCGTCGTGGAACCGGACGCCCTGGCGCAGCGTGAACTCCCACATGGTGTCGTTCACGTTCTTCCAGGAGGTCGCGAGCCCCTCCTTCAGCCTGAGCCCCTGATCCCAGCGCGTGAGCGTGTCGTAGAGGTTCACGAAGTAGTTGACCGTCAGGACCTGCGTGCTCCGCCCCGGGTCCATCGTCGTGGCCTCCGCGGGGAGCGCGATGGTGATCTGCGTCGGCTGGGCCTCGGCGGCCGCGGTCAGCGCGGCCAGCGCGAGCGCGACGAGCGGGACGACGA
>QHSZ01000128.1 GCA_003220595.1 Candidatus Rokuibacteriota bacterium
CACATTGTAGACGGTCGCGTCGTTGACGTAGAGGTTGACCTCGCGGTAGACGGTGAACATCTTGAAGGACGGCACGCCGTAAGCGACCACGTGCTCGAGTTCTCGCAGCGTGTCGTCGCCGCCGTCGTTGACCACGCAGTGAAACGCGAAGTCGATGACGGCCTTCCCCTCCGCCTTCTCCCGTCGCTTTTCGACCGCGTCCAGGAGCGGCCCGCCGAGCGTCTTCAGATCGAGGGTGAAGTCGATGATGGTCGTGGTGCCGCCGAAGGCGGCGGCGATGGTGCCGCTCTCGAAGGTGTGCTTGCTCTGGCCCAGAAACTCCATGTCGAAGTGCACGTGCGCGTCGATCCCGCCCGGCACGACGTAGAGCCCGCGGGCGTCGATCACCTGGCGCGCCTGGACGGGCTCCGCGGTCTTGAGGAGCCCCGCGATGCGCTCGCCCTGGACGGCCACGTCCGCCTCGAGGACGGCCTCCGGCATGACGACCTTGCCGTTCCTGATCAGGAGATCGAACACGGCCGGCTCCTCGCGGGGCGTTTCATGGGCGCGGCAAAGCTACTACGCCTGCCGAGACGGAGGCAAGCGGCTCCTTGGGAGCTCGGCGGCTCCCCCGTACACCGCGCGGTCCAGCCCGCGGAGATGCGCCAGCACCGCGTCCAGCGGCACGACGTCAGCGCTGATCATCTCCATGTCGAACAGGTTGACCCGGTGCGGGACCTCTGCCCGGTCGGCGACGCACTCCTCGGGGATGATCACCCGATAGTCGTGGGAGAACGCGTCGTCGACGGTCGCCCGCACGCAGCCGGAGGTCACCATCCCCGTCACCACGAGCGTGTCGACGTTGTGGTAGGTCAGCATGCTGTGAAGCTGCGTCCCGAAGAACGCGCTCGGCTTGCCCTTGACGATCACGGGCTCGTCGGGCCACGGCGCGATCTCCGGCGGGATGGCGGCGGACTCGTGGGCCGCGGGGTCGTCGGGTCTGCCGAAGATGCCGGGGCAGGAGTCGTACCAGCGCCCGGCCTCGGTGCGGTTCCGGAAGGGGACCATCTTCGTGAAGCACACGGGGAGTGGGATCGGCCGGGCCACCTCGAGCAGCCGCGCGATCCCGCGCAGTGCCGCTTGCCCCATCTTGGCGCTCCCGAGGGCGAAGCGGTCCTCCACGAAGGCCCGGGTCATGTCGACGACGACGATACCGACCTTCCGTCCCCAGCCGATCGGGTGCCCGAAGTTCGCCTTACGGTACATGGCGAGATCGCCGTCGGGAATGACGTCCGGGACGTAGGCGTTCCGGCGGTCGAGCTTCCAATCGGACATCGGCGCTCCTCCTCGGACGTCAGCCCGCCCGCGCGACGGGATCCGGCGGCCGCCTCTCGTGCCAGCGGGTTGCTTCTTGATAGGCGTGGCCGGCCCGCAAGATCGTCGCTTCGTCGAACGGCCGGCCCACGAGCTGCAAGCCCACCGGAAGCTCGGCGGCGAAGCCGCAGGGCACGCTGAGCGCCGGGAGCCCGGTGAGATTCCACGGGTAGGTGAACCGCCAGCAGGCGTGGAGCACGTGCTCGGGCTGCCCGTCGATCTGGACGTGGCTCTCCGAGATGTCCCAGGCGCACAACGGCAGCGTCGGCGTCGCCAGGGCATCGACACCGTCGAACGCAGCCCGCACTTGGTCCGTCAGCGCGCGCCGCAGGCGCTGGGCCTTGAGGAAGTCCGTCGCGAAGATGAGCTTCCCGGCGTCCATGAGCGCGCGGACTTCGGGCGTGTACTTCGCGCGCCTCTCGGGCTGCTTCAGGTACTTGTCGTGCCAGGCGGTGACGGACGCCATCTCGGTGACGAGGATCGCGCCGAGGGCCGTCGGCATGTGGGGGATCGAGACCTCCGTGAGCTTCGCGCCCGCGGCTTCGAGATCGTGCAGGGCCTGGCGCACGACTGTGGCGACGCGCCCCTCGATCCGGTCCCAGAAGTGCTCGCGCGGGACGCCGATCCTCATTCCACGCACGCCCTTCTTGAGATCGGCCAGGTAGTCGCCGACGGGCACAGAGGCGGAGGCTGAGTCACGCGGGTCGTGCCCGGCGATGAGGCCGAGCACGAGCGCCGCGTCCTCGACGCGTCGGCTCAGGGGCCCGGCATGATCGAGCGACCACGTGTGGGGCATCACGCCGGCGCGCGAGACGCGGCCGTACGTGGCCTTCAGCCCGACGACGCCCGAGAGCCCGGCCGGGATCCGGATGGACCCGCCGGTGTCGGAGCCCATCGCCATGAAGCAGAGACCGGCGGCCACGGCGGCGCCGGATCCGCCGGACGAGAGGCCCGGGTTCCGCCGAACGTCCCACGGGTTCCGGACGGGAGGAAAATCGACGCCCCAGGCGGCCTCGCTCATCGTGGTCTTGCCCAGGAGGACCGCGCCCGCTTCCTGCAGGCGCGCCCACACCGTCGCGTCCTCGGTCGGCATCCGGTCGGCGAACACGCGCGAGCCGTTACGCGTGGCGACGCCGAGGGTGTCGTAGTTGTCCTTGAGCCCGACGGGGATGCCGTGGAGCGGTCCGCGGGAGCGGCCGGCCTGGATCTCGCGCTCTGCCCGCCGCGCGTCCTGCAGCGCGCGCTCGGCGTCGACGGAGACGAACGCGTGCAGGGCGTGATCGACGCGTTCGATGCGCTCGAGGCAGACACGCGTGAGCTCCACGGGTGACACGGCGCCGGCCTTCACGGCCGCCGCCGCGTCGGCAAGAGACCGCCAGGGCCATTCCAGTGATGGGGCCATCGCGCTCGGCTACACCCAGGGCTCGACGCGGAAGCTGAGGATCGGCTCGAGGTCGTCCGCGAGATCCAGGGCGCGCAGCGCCTCGATGTCTTCCATGATGCTCTCGAGGATCGACGCGACCTCGGCGAGGTCGGCCACGGACAGCGGGTAGCCGGCCAGGTCGGCGACGGGAGCGAGCGACGGCAGTCTCATCGGCGCACCCTCTCTCTCACCACGCTCAGTACCAGCCCCGGCTCACGCCGATCGCGAAGGACCCGATTGCCAAACACGAGTAGCGAGAGGATCGCGCACGTCGGCCCCCAGGGCAAGGGCTCTCGCGCTATACTCCGCGGGGCCGATGCCATCGTCCGCGCGCTACTTCGTCCTGCTCGCCGTGCTGCTCGCGGCGAGCCCGCTCGTGCTCGGGGAATACGCCCAGCAGATCCTCTCGCAGGCGTTCTTCTTCGCGATCGCCGCGGTCACGGTCGACCTCCTCTGGGGCTACACGGGCATCCTGACGTTCGGGCAATCGGCCTTCTTCGGCGTCGGCGTCTACACGGTCGCCATCGCCCTGGCCTACTACGTCGAGGGGACGCTCGCCACCGCCGCCGTCGTGCTCGGCGCGATGGCGGCGGCGGCGCTCATCGGGGCCGCCGTCGGCTGGCTGTCCTTCTTCGATCGCGCGTCGCCCATCTACGTCGCGATCGTCACGCTCGCCCTGCCGGTCGTCTTCACCCAGGTCATTCTGAGCGGCGGGGCCTACACGGGATCGAGCAGCGGTCTCCCAATCCCCCCGCCGGCCATCTCGATCATGCAGTGGTACTGGATCTCGGGAGGGCTCCTGCTCCTCGTCGCCATGGTCTCCTACGTGTTCGTCTCGAGCGACGCCGGCCGCATCCTCGTCGCCATTCGCGAGAACGAGGAGCGCTGCCGCTACCTCGGCCTCCGGACCTCGGGCCTGAAGATCCGCCTCATGGCCGCGTGCAGCGCGGTCGCGGCGCTGGCCGGCGCCTGCTACGTGCTCTTCGGCAGCGTCGCCGCCCACTCGTATGGGGACTTCGTGTTCGGCACGGAGCTGGTCGTCTGGACGGCGCTCGGCGGGCGCGGGACGCTGGTCGGGCCGATCCTCGGCACGGTCGGCGTCAACTATGTGTCCGCCGTTCTCGGCGGCAACCTGCCATTCGTCTGGCTGCTCTTCGTCGGGTTCGCCTTCGTGCTGATCGTCGTGTATCTCCCGCAGGGGCTCGTGCCCGCGCTCGGTAGCGTGTTGTCGCGCGTGACCCGCGCCGCCGTGTCGCGCGAGGGCGGGCGCGGGGCGGTCGCCGGCGCCGGGAGGGCGCGCGCCGCGACGCCCCAGGTGCGAGCCGCCGCCTCCATGCGCGCGACGCGGCCGGGGGAGGCGACGCCCGGCGCCGAGCCGGGGGCGCCCGTCCTGGAGCTGCGCCAGGTGAGCAAGCGCTACGGCAGCCTACAGGTGCTCGAGGGCGTCAACGTTCAAGCCCGCCGCGGTGAGGTCGTGGGCATCGTGGGACCGAACGGCGCCGGGAAGACGACCCTCCTGCGCTGCATCGCCGACGGCCGCGAGCGGTCGAGCGGCGACATCCTCGTCAACGGCCGCCACATCGCGGGGCTGCCGCCGCAAGCGTGCGTGGCGCTCGGCGTCAGCCGGAAGTTCCAGACGCCGAACGTGTTCGACGCCCTGTCGGTCCTGGACTGTCTGCGTGTCGCGCGCTCCTACCGGGCGCCCACCTCGTGGTGGCGCAGGTCGCACACGCTCGAGCTGCCCGAGCCCGCCCTCCGCACGGTGCAGGTCTCCGGCCTCCTCTCCCTCCTCGACGAGCCCGCGGCCCACCTGTCCCACGGCGCGAAGCAGGCCCTCGAGCTCGCGATGGTGCTCGCGCTGGAACCGGCGGTCCTGCTCCTCGACGAGCCGACGGCCGGGCTCACGCGCGAGGAGCGCGCGGCGATCGGCGGCGTGCTGACGGAGCTGGCGCAGAGCCACCGGCTCTGCATCCTCCTGATCGAGCACGACCTCGACTTCGTCCGGGAGATCAGCACGCGGCTCGTCGTGCTGCACATGGGGCGGGTCCTCGTCGACGGGCCGCTCCCCGAGGCGGCGGAGTCGGAGGTCATCCGCACGATCTACGTGGGCGGAGGGGCGAGGCCGTGACCGCGCAGACGCTCGAGCGCCCCGCCCTCGCCGTCGAGGGGCTCGAAGGGGGCTACGCCGGCTCCGTCGTGCTCCACGGCGTGACGCTCGACGTGCGTCCGGCGGAGATCTTCGCCATCCTCGGCAAGAACGGGATGGGCAAGACCACGCTGCTCAAGACCATGATGGGACTCCTGCCGGCCCGCCGCGGCCGCGTGGAGGTCCTCGGCGCGGACGTGAGCCGGTGGGCGCCGTACCGGATCACCAGGCTCGGGGTGAGCTACGTGCCTCAAGAAAAGTCGATCTTCCAGGATCTCTCCGTGGAAGAGAACCTGAGGCTCGCGCTCAGGGAGCTGTCCGAGTTCGCCGAGCGGCTCGACGCGGTCGCCCGGTGGTTCCCCATCTTGAAGTCGCGGGGCCGGCAGCGCGCGGGGACGCTGTCGGGGGGCGAGCAGAAGATGCTCTTGATCGGCCGGGCCCTGCTGACGCGGCCCCGCGTGGTCCTCGTCGACGAGATCAGCGAGGGCCTCCAGCCGGCGATGGTCACGAGGCTGCGGGAGGTGCTGATGGAAGAGCGGCGAGCCACCGGGCTGGCGATCGTGCTCGTGGAGCAGAACGTCGACTTCGCCCTGGCGCTCGCCGATCGGTACGCGGTCCTGAAGGTGGGAGCGGTGGTGGAAACCGGGCGCACGGCCGACGCCGGGGCGCGGGAGAGTGTCGAGCGACACCTCGTCCTCTAGCGCCCCGGACCAACACGAGGCGCGGTCGCGCGGGCTCGGCTCGCGGACGGCCTCGAACAAAGGAGAGCGTGACATGCGGAAGAGCTGGGCGAGTCACAGACCGCGGTTGCTGGCGACCCTGCTGGCGGTGCTGGCGCTGGCGATGGTGCCGGCGGGAGCCGTGCGATCGCAAGACAAGAAGCCGATCGTCATCGCCGTGCCGGTCGGCCTGAGCGGCGTCAACAGCGTCGTGGCGCCGGCCGTGGTGCAGTCGGGCGAGCTCGCGGTCGAGGAGATCAACGCCAAGGGCGGCGTCCTCGGCCGGAAGCTCCAGCTGGTGCCCCTCGACGACGAGAGCGGGCCCGCGGGCGCCGTGAAGGCCTTCAACACGGCGATCCGTCAGCACAAGGCCGACACCATCATCACGATGGAGACGAGCGCGGCCCGGAACGCCGGGGCGCCCATCGCCGAGCGGGCCAAGACGCTGTTCATCTACACGTCCTTCTACGAGGGCCGGGCCTGCGGCAAGAACCTCTTCATCAATGCCTGGGTTCCCGAGCAGGTCGTGCCGCCGCTCATCAAGTTCATGACCGACGAGAAGAAGGTCAAGAAGTGGTTCGCCGTCGGCAGCGACTACGCCTTCGGACGGGGGATGATCGAGGCCGCCAAGAGCACGATCAAGGGCGCGGGCGGCACGATCCTCGGTGAGGAGTACCAGCCGCTCCAGCAGTCGGACTGGACGGCGATCATCAGCAAGATCCGCGCGGCCAACCCGGACGGCATCATCTACTCCACCTCGGGGGGCGGCCCGAACATCGATTTCATGAAGCAGTTCAAGGCGGCGGGGCTCACGATGCCGGTCGGAAGTCTCTCCATCGACGAGCTGACCGCCGAGGCGGGCGGCAACGCGGCCGAGGGCGTCTACTACACGGGCGACTACTTCACCGGCCTCGACAACCCCGAGAACAAGAAGTTCCTCGACGCGATGAAGAAGAAGTTCGGCGCGAACCTCAAGACCCCCAACTCCCTCTCGGAGCCGGAGTACGACGGCATCTACGCCTACGCCATGGCCGTGGAGAAGGCGGGGACCACCGACGTCGACAAGCTCCTCCAAGTGCTGCCCATGATCGTCTTCAAGGGGCCGCGCGGGCAGGTGCGGATGAACAAGCAGCACCACGCGCCGCTGCCGGTCTACCTGGCGCAGGTGCAGGCCGACGGCAAGACGAAGGTCCTGAAGAGCTTCGGCCTCGTCGATCCGGGCAACCAGTGCCCTAATCTGAAATAACGCGGATCGCGACGGGAGGCCGGGCGCCGTGTTCACCACCCAGCTGCTCGACGTCGTCACGACGGCGGGCGTGCTCTATATCGTGGCGCTCGGCCTCCTGATCGTCTACGGCGTCCTCAAGATCATCAACCTCGCCCACGGCGCCTTCCTCGCGGTCGGCGCCTACGCCGGCGTCGTCACGACGGGGCTCGGCTGGAACCCGTGGACGGCGCTGCTCCTCGCCTTCGTGATCGGCGTCGCCCTCGCGGCGCTGGTGGAATGGCGGGTGCTTCGCAGACTCTACGCCCGACCGCTCGACACCATCCTCGCCACCTGGGGGCTCAACATCATCGTCGTGCAGCTCATCACGCTCTACTTCGGCCGGGAGATCCGCTTCGCCGAGAGCGCGATCGGACGGGCCGTGAGCGTGGGCGGGGCGACGTACTCCGAGTACCGCATGGTTCTGTTGCTGCTCGCGGTGATCCTGGGGGTGGCCGTGTGGCTCGTGACGCAGCGGACCCAGATCGGCATCGTGGCCCGCGCCGTGATCATGAACGAGGAGCTGGCGCAGGCGCTGGGGATCAACACGCGGCTTGTCCGGTTCATGACGTTCTGCCTGGGAGCGGGGCTCGCCGCCCTGGCCGGCGCGCTCCTCACCCCGCTCATCAGCGTCCACCCGAACCTCGGGGTCCCCTGGCTCATCAACGCCTTCATGCTGGTCCTGGTGGCCGGCGTGTCGCTGGCGAACCTGGCGCTGGCGGCGCTCGTCCTCGGCGGCGCCCAGGTCCTCGTCAGCTCGTACGGCAACCCCGTGCTCGGCAGCCTCACGATCGTGATCCTGGCCGTCGTCATCCTCCGGTTCCGGACGATCACGATCTAGGCGTCGGGTGCGACGTGGCTCTCGGGAGCGGTTGGTGTGTCCGGCGATGTGCTACCATGTGCTACATGCGCTATCCTGGAGCGGACGTCGGAGTCCGAGAGCTGAGACAAAACTTGAGCGTCTACCTGAGGCGAGTCAAGAAGGGCGAGACCTTGGAAGTGAAGGAGCGGGGACATCGCGTGGCGGTCCTGGCCCCGGCCGGGGCGAAGTCGACGGCCCTCGACCGCCTCGTCGCCGCCGGGCGGGCCACACCGGCCGTCGGCGACCTGCTGGCTCTGGGTGCGCCCCTGGGCAGGCGCTCGTCGCGTCGTGCCAGTCGGGCGCTCGTCAAGCTCCGTGAAGAGCGTCCGTGAGTGCGGTGTATCTCGACGCGTCGGCGTTGGTGAAGCTCGTCGTCCGTGAGCCAGAATCTGTGGCGCTCATGGAGTTTCTCCGAGAACACCCGGACCGGGTTTCGAGCGCGCTCGCCCTCGCTGAGGTGCCTCGCGCCTTGCGTCGGGCGAGGTTCGGGGCGGCCGAGCGCCGCCGAGCCCGTGAAGTCCTTGCTCGGGTTGCCCTGGTGGACATCGACCGACGCGCCCTGGCCGCCGCGGCCGCGATCGAGCCTCCGACGGTGAGAACGCTCGATGCGATCCACCTCGCGACGGCCCTCGCCCTTCGCGAGGATCTCGCTGCACTGGTCACCTACGACCGCCGCCTCGCCGTTGCCGCCGAACGTGCCGACCTCCCGGTGCAGGCGCCCGTCTGACCGGCAACTCGGCCTCGCTCGCCTACGTCTCAGGGCAGCCAGCGAGCGTCCGTCGCCGCGACCGCCAGCGCGCTGGCGTCGCCTCTCTCGGCTGGCACGGCAGAAGGGGATCGGCGAGTAGCGCGTGCGGGGCTGACGCGGCGTGACGAGCTTCTTTCATCCGCGAGCCTCCAAGGCGTACCATCAGGGGCGTGCTTCCGCTCGCGATGTTCCTCGGTACCTTCGCCTGGTCCTTCGTGTACGTGAGCCTCCCCTTCCACATCCAGGCGATCAGCACCGTGGACCCCGTCGCGACGCTCCGCTGGACCGGCTGGATCCTCGGCATCGCGCCGCTGGTCACCGTGGCCACCGCGCCCTTTTGGGGCCGCTTCGCCGAGCGGGCGAACACCAAGGCGCTCTACATCGTCACGCAACTCCTCCAGGGGCTCTGCTTCCTGGGCACGGCGCTCGCCCGGACCCTGCCCGAGCTGTTCCTGGCGCGGCTCGCGCTCGGCGTGATGGGCGCGTCCTCGACCTTCGCGTTCATCGATGCGGGCCGCGCCCGCGACGCGGCCGAGGTGCGCCGCCAGGTCGCCGCCGTCCAGTCGGGGATGACGGTCGGGCAGGTGATCGGACCGCTCGTCGGCGCGATCGCCGCCGCGCGCCTCGGCTTCCGCACGTCGTTCGTGGCCGGTGGGCTCATCTTGTGGGGCTGCGCCGCCCTCGTCTTCTGGGGCCTTCCCGCGTCGGCCCCCGGCGCCGAGGGTCGCGCCGCTCCGCGGCTGACGCGCATCCGCGACGTCGTGGCCGTGGCGCTGATCGTGCTCGCCGGCTCGACGCAGGTCTTCTTCCTCACGTCGATCCTGCCCCAGATCCTGCCCGGCCTCGGCGTGGCGCCCGCGCAGACGCTCGAGATCGGCGGCCTCCTCATCTTCGTCTCCGGCGTGGCGGCCGCGGTGGGGGCGCTGCTCACCACGCGCCTGACCGAGCTCTTCTCGGAGCAGCGCCTGATCGTTGGGCTCCTCCTCGCCGCGTCGGTGTTCCAGGCGACGCTCGCGATTCCGGGCTCCGTCTGGCTCTACGGGCTCCTCCGGTTCCTCCAGGTGCTCTGCATCGCGCCCGTCTTCCCGCTCGTCGTCGCCCGGCTCGTCCAGGACGCGGGCGGCGGTGCCGTCGGGTTCATCAACGCGGCGCGCATCGGCGCCTCGTTCGTCGGGCCCGTGATCGCGACGACGCTGCTCTCCTGGACGTCGCCACTCACGCTCTACCTGGTCCTCGCGGCGATGGGCACGGCGTGCCTGCCGATGGCGGCGCTGACGCCCCCGCGGACCCGCGCGTGAGCGCCCGCCCGCTCGTCGACGTCCGCATCGAGGGCCTCGCCACGCGCGGCGGCGTGGCGCCCGGCGTGCGCGACGTCTCGATCCACGTCCGCTACGGCGAGTTCTTCACGCTGCTGGGCCCGCCGAAGTCGGGGAAGTCCGACGTCCTGCGCGCCGTCGCGGGCTTCCTGCCCACGACGGCCGGCCGCGTCCTCGTGGACGGCCAGGACATCTCGACGCTGCCGCCGGGGCGCCGGGACATCGGCTACGTCTTCCAGGACGGCGCCCTGTGGCCTCACATGAGCGTCGGCGAGCACATCGCCTTCGGCCTCGAGCTGCGAGGCCTCGCGCGGGCCGAGCTCGAGCGCAAGGTCGCGACCGTGGCCGGCCGGCTCGGCCTCGCCGGGCTCGTGCGGGCGCGCCCGACCAGCCTGAACGTCGACCAGCGCCGCCGGCTCGCCATCGCCCGCGCGCTCGCGCCCGAGCCCCGTTTGCTCCTCCTCGACGAGCCGCTCGCGAACATCGACCCGATCGCGCGCAAGGCGCTGCGCCTCGAGCTGGCGAAGCTCCATCGCGACCTGGCGGTGACGACCGTCCACGCCACGCGCAACGCTGCCGACGCGCTCGCCCTCTCCGACCGGCTGGCGGTGATGGACGGGGGCGACGTGCTCCAGGTCGGCGATCCGGGCGAGCTGTACCGCCGGCCGTCGAGCCGCAGCGTCGCCGACGCGCTCGGCCCGGCGAACTTCCTCCCCGTGCGCGTGGTCGAGGTCCGCGAGCTCGGCGTCGTCGTCGAGACGGAGGCCGGCCACCAGGTGCCCGTCGCCGGGATCGGCAGCTTCAGGAAGGGCAGCCTCGGCCTCATGGTGCTGCGACCCGAGACGCTCTCGCTCGTCGAGGCGGCCATGGCGCAGGGTCCCGGCATCCCGGGGCAGGTGGCGCTGCGCGTGTTCGAGGGCGCGCGTCACCTCTACGAGATCGAGATCGGGGGAAAGGACCCGGTACGGGTGGAGGTGCCTTCGCTCGACGAAGGACGCATCTTCCGTCTGGGCGACCGCGTGCGCGTGGAGGTGTCGAGCGACACGGTCGTGCTGATCCCCGTGCCCGACGAGGGCTAGTCGGAGACCGGCGCGGCTGACGAACGCTGAGCCGCCCTCAACGCACGGTACCGCGCAGGAGTCAGTCCGAACGCCGATCTGAAGGCTCGCGTGAAGTGCGCCTGATCGGCGAATCCCGCGTCGAGCGCGACCTCGACCAGCGGGCGCTCCCGGTGAATCCGCTCCCGCGCGAATTCGAGACGGCGCATGAGCAGATAGCGGTATGGGCTGGTCCCGAACGTGATCCTGAACTGCCGCGCCAGATCGTAGCGTGTCAATCCCGTGATCGACTCCAGCTCTCGCGAATGCACGACCCGGGTCTTCTCGGCATCCAGGAACTGCCGGGCCCGCTCGACGGCCCGGACGTCGACGCGTCGGGAGCTCACGGGTCTGGCGCCAGCCCGCTCCCCGGCTATCAACCCTTGCGCCAGGTCCACGATGAGGCTGTCCACGGCCAGCGCGTCCAGCGGAGCGCGAAACGCCGCGTCGATGGTTCGCGACAGCATCGCGTTCGTCGACACGGGCTCGCTCACGAACGGCAGCGGATGGGGCCTTCCGCGGAGGGTCCGTACCGCGTCCATAAGCAGAAACGGTTCCACGTAGACGATCCGATAGCCGAATCCCTCGCCGGTGCCCGCGCGTCCGTCGTGGACCTCGTCCGGATACAGCACGACCACCTGCCCGGGAGTACTCGCATGGACCGAGCCCCGGTAGTCGAAGACCTGGACGCCGGAGTCGGTCACACCGATCGCATACGTGTCGTGGCGATGTTTTTGATAGGCCTCGCCGGCGAACCACGCGCTGAAGAGCTCGACGCCACCGGCCGGCCCGGAGCTGTCGAGCCAGCCGGCGACCGTGCCCTGGCACGATCGTTCAAGACCCTCGCCGGCCGATCTGGTTTCATTCAGACGCATCGCTGGAGGATAGCGTACGACGACGGAACAGATCGTGGCGTTCCTTCTCTTCGCCGTCGTGGCCGCCGTCACGCCAGGCCCGAGCAACATCATGCTGACCGCGGCCGGCGCGCGGGCAGGCGTCCTCAGCGGCCTGCCCTGCCTGCTCGGCGTCACGACCGGAATGGGTGTCATGATGTTCGTCGTGCCTCTCGGGCTCGGGAGTCTTGTGCTCGAGCACCCCCTAGTCCTCACGGCGCTCCACTGGGGCGGCGCTGCGTGCCTGCTCTGGCTGTCATGGAAGATCGCGACGTCCGGAAGCCGCATCGACTCGGCACCGGAGCGGGAGCCCGTCGGCTACCTGGGCGCTCTCATCTTTCAGTGGGTCAACCCGAAATCGTGGCTGGTGACGGCGAGCGCGGCCGGCACCTTTCTCGGCGCTCACGCGGGGAGCCCGATCGCGCAGGCCGCCTCCCTCGCGGGCCTCTTCGTCCTGGCTGCCTTGCCGAGCTGCTTTCTGTGGCTGGCGTTCGGAGCCGCCGTCCAGCACGTCCTTCACAGTCGTCGCCGGCTGCGAATCTTCAACATCGCGATGGGCGCGCTTCTCGCGCTATCGATCCTCCTGATCGTCCGGTGAGCCGGGGCCACTGTCGGATCGCGGCTAGATCGAGTAGACGCGGTCCTGCTCGAGGAGGGACACGCGGCCCGAGCCGACGCGGCCCAGCTCTTCCGCGATCTCCTCCTCGAACTGCGGCTTCACGTGGAAGATCCAGACGGGCACCTCGGGCGCGAGCTTGTCGAGCTCGCGCTCGATGAGCGAGGGCGTCATGTGCTTGGCGATCGCGGCGAGGGGGCCCAGGCGGTTGGGGAAGGCGCACTCGAGGATCACCGCGCGGAGGCCCCGGAGCCCGCGGGCCGCCTGCCAGAGCGCGCTCGTCGGCCCGGTGTCGCCCGAGTAGATCAGCCCGGTCGAGCCGTCGTGGACGATGAACCCCACCGTCGGCACCGTGTGGCTCACGGCGATCGGCGTCACCCATAGGTCCCCGACCCGCTGCTCGACGTCGTCCACGAGCGTCCGATACTTCACGACCGGGACGTCGGCGTGCGGGATCTTGGTGAAGTCGGGCCAGAGGATGTTGTTGAAGACCCCGGCGCGGAGCGTGTTCACGACCGGGTCGACGCTGCTGATCGTGACCGCGGCGCCGGTCTCGCAGAAGCCCAGCGTTTCCGTGAGGTAGACGAGGCCCGCGACGTGGTCGAGGTGCGAGTGGGAGATGAGGGCCTGCTCGATCGAGAGCTGCTCCGGGACGGTCAGCGCGCCGCTGACCGTGCCTCCGTCGAGAAGCGTGTGGTCGTTGATGAGGAACGCGGAGGGGCGATGCCCGAGCCCTTCGCCCCCGAAGGCGCCGAGCACCCGGATCCTCACAGCACCGGATACTAGCACAGAAAAATAGTAAGATGACTCCATGAGCGACGCGACGTTCGACTACCCGACGATGGCGCGGGCGCTGATCGTGGGCGACAAGGACACGGTCGCGCGCAAGACCCACGAGGGCCTCGCGCTCTCCATCGATCCCAAGGCGCTCATCTTCAAGGGGCTCATCCCGGGGATGGACGTGGTGGGCGAGAAGTTCCGTCGAAACGAGTACTACGTTCCCCAGGTCCTGCTCTCCGCGCGGGCGATGTACGCGGGCCTCGACCTGCTGAAGCCGCTCATCACCGCGGCGGCCAAGAGCGACGACTACTACGGCGTCGTCGTCATCGGGACCGCGCAGGGCGACCTCCACGACATCGGGAAGAACCTCGTGGCGATGATGCTGGAGGGTGCCGGCTTCAAGGTGGTGAACCTCGGCCGCGACGTGGCGCCGGAGGCCTTCGTGAAGGCGGTCACGGAGCACGGCGCGAACATCGTCGGGATCTCCGCCCTGATGACGACGACCATGCCCGCGATGAAGCGGACGATCGACGCGCTCGTCAAGGCGGGGCTCCGCCAGCGGGTGAAGGTGATGATCGGCGGTGCGCCGGTGAGCCAGGCGTTCGCCGACGAGATCGGCGCCGACGGGTACGCCAAGGACTCGACCCTCGCGGTCGTGAGGGCGAAGGCCCTCCTGGGCGTGGCGGAGGCGGTGCCGTCGTGAGCGCGCGCGGGCGGGAAGTCCTCGAGCGCATCCGCGGCGGCGAGACGCTGATCTTCGACGGCGGCTACGGCACGATGCTCTTCGCCGCCGGGCTCCTGAATGGCGCCTGCCCGGAGCTGTGGAACGACACGCACGCCGACGTCGTCCGCTCGATCCACAAGGGCTACTTCGACGCCGGCAGCCAGATCGTCGAGACCAACACCTTCGGCGGCACGCGGCTCAAGCTCGTCGAGTACCGGCTGGGCGAGCGGACGCGCGACCTGAACGAGCGCGGCGCGCGCCTGGCCCGCGCCGCGGCGCCGCCGGCGGGCTACATCGCGGGCTCGATCGGCCCGACGAGCCGGCTACCCCAGGACTACGCGCTCGACGCGGGCGTGACGGACGAGGAATACGAGGCGACGTTCCTGGAGCAGGCCGAGGCGCTCGCCGAGGGCGGCGTGGACCTCTTCGCCGTCGAGACGATGATGTTCCCTCAGGAAGCGACGGCCGCGATCCGCGCCTGCAAGAAGGCGACGGACCTGCCGGTGATGGCGACGATGTTCTTCCAGTTCGAGGAGCTGCACGATCGCGACCGCACGATGTGGGGCGAGAGCCCGGCCGACGCCGCCCGGAGCCTCCTGGCGGCGGGCGCCGACGTCGTCGGGATGAACTGCGGGCGCGGACCCGACCGCGCGATCGTCATCATCCGCGAGATGCGGAAGGTGACCGACGCGCCGCTGATCGCCTACCCCAACGCGGGCCTCCCGGTGACGAAGGGCGACACCGTCACGTACGAGCTCGGGCCCGAGGAGATGGCGCGCGAGTACCCGGCGCTGCTCGACGCCGGCTGCAACATCGTCGGCGCCTGCTGCGGCTCGAACCCCGAGCACATCGAGCGCATCGCGGCAGTCGTGCGAGCCGCAGGGCGTCGCGGGGCGTGACGGGCCAGCGCACCGCGTCCGAGCCCAGCGTCCTCACGGACATCGCCCTCGAGATCGACCCCGTCGAGGTCCTGCGCTTCCAGGGCTACAAGCGCGACGCGGACCTCCCCAGCGCCGAGGTGCGGCGGCTCTTCGACGAGGCGCTCGCCCTCGGGCGCGCGTTGATGGAACCGCGCGCCGTCGTGTGCTGGCTCGCCGTCACCCGCCAGGACAGAGACCTCCTCGAGGCCAGTGGCGTGGCGCTCAGGATCCCGGAGATCCGACAGCGCTGGGGAGCGGTCGAGCAGGTCATCGCCGCGCTGTGCACGATCGGCGATCGCCTCGAGCGGCGCGTCGCCGAGCTCTGGGAGGCTCGCGAGCTCCCGCTCGCCTCGATGCTCGACAGCGTCGGCTCGGGCGCCGTCGAGAGCCTCGCGGAGTACGTGAACGACGTCCTCTGTCAGCAAGGGATCGCGCGCGGCCTCAAGGTCACCAACCGGATCAGCCCGGGCTACGGCGACTGGGACGTGGCCCAGCAGCGCGAGCTGTTCCGGCTGTGCCCGGCCGACGCGATCGCCGTCGGCCTGAACGCGGCCTGCTTCATGACACCCGTGAAGTCCATCTCGCTCCTGGCCGGCGCGGGTCCGGCCGCGCGCGTGGACCACTACTTCAGCCAGTGCGCGCGCTGCTGGATGCGCGACTGCGCCTACCGCCGCGTCCCCGCCGGTCATACCGTGCACCGGTAGGCCGCGCGGGTCGGGGTGGGCTCGCCAGCCGGCCCTCGGGTCTCTGAAACGCGCGATCTGATACGATGCAGGGATGCCGGCGGACAACGTTATCCTCGTGGGCTTCATGGGCGCCGGGAAGTCGTCCGTCGGGCGGCTGCTCGCGCGCCGTCTCGGCCGCTGCTTCGTCGAGACGGACGACATGATCGTCGCACGCGAGGGGAAGCCGATCCCCGAGATCTTCCGCGAGCACGGCGAGGTGCGCTTCCGCGAGCTCGAGGCCGAGGCGCTCGAGGCGCTCCGGCTCAAGGCGGGCGACGTGATCGCTACCGGCGGCGGCTTCCCGTGCCACGAGGGGCGCATGGAGGCCCTGCGCGACCTCGGCACGGTCGTGTGGCTCGCGGGCGAGTTCGTCGACCTCCACGAGCGCGCGGGCCGCACCGGGGGGAGGCCGATGCTCGCCGGTCGCGCCCCGGCGGAGCTCGAGGAGCTCTACCGCACCCGCCAGGCGTACTACCAGCGGGCCCACGTCAGCGTGGACACGAGCGGGCTCGGCCCGGACCAGGTCGTGGCGCGGGTGCTCGCGGTCCTCCGGCGGGTGCATGCCGCACGCGTTTAGCCGCCGGCTCGACGCGGGGCCGCTCCTCTGCGACGGCGCGATGGGCACGATGCTCTATGCCCGCGGCGTGTCGCTCGACGCCTGCTTCGACGTCCTCAACCTGCACCAGCCGAAGGTCGTCCAGGCGATCCACGCCGACTACATCGCCGCGGGGGCCGACTGCATCGAGACGAACACCTTCGGCGCGAACCGCTTCAAGCTCGCGGTCCACGGGCTCGCGGATCGGGTGCGCGAGATCAACACCCGGGGCGTGCGGCTCGCCCGCGACGTCCGCGAGAGCGCCGGGCGCGACGTCTTCGTGCTGGGCTCGATCGGTCCGCTCGGCAAGTACCTGGCGCCCCTCGGCACCGTGACGGCCGAGGAGGCGCGCGTCGCGTTCCGCGAGCAGGCCGAGGCGCTCCTCGAGGGCGGCGTGGACGCGTTCGTCGTCGAGACGTTCTCCGATTTCGCCGAGATCGCGCTCGCCCTCGAGGCGGTGCGGTCCATCACCGACCTGCCGATCGTGGCAGAGATGGCGTTCACGAACGAGGGCGTGACATTCACGGGCCGCTCGGCGGTCGACGTGGCGCGGAGCCTCGCCGGGCGCGGCGTCCAGGCGCTCGGTGCGAACTGCTCGGTCGGCTCGAGCACGCTCCACGAGGTGCTGGAGCAGATGCTGCCGGCGGCCGGCGGCATCCCGCTCGCGGTCCAGCCGAACGCCGGGCTCCCGAGCCGCATCGACGAGCGTCTCATCTACCTCTCGTCGCCCGCCTACATGGCCGAGTACGCCGGCCGGATGGTGGACGCGGGCGCGCGTCTCGTCGGCGGCTGCTGCGGCACGACGCCCCAGCACATCGCGGCCATGCGCGAGGTGCTCGATCGGAAGACCAGCGTGCGACGCGAGACGCGCCGCCCGGTGGTCAGCGTCAGCACCCCCGCGGTCCGCGAGGCCACGGGCCTCCGCACGCTCCGGGCGCCGACGACGCTCGAGCGCAGGCTGCGCGACCGCGAGTTCGTCGTCACGGTGGAGCTCGACCCGCCCCGCGGCCACACCGTCGAGAAGCTCGTCCAGGGAGCGAAGCTCCTCAAGGAGCGCGGCGTCGAGATCGTGGACATCAACGATGGGTCGCTCGGCCGGGTCCGGATGGCCGTGCTGGCGACGGCGCTCCTCGTCCGCGAGGCGACGGGGCTCGACGTCAACATGCATTTCACCTGCCGCGACCGGAACCTCATGGGGATCCAGGCCGACCTCCTCGGCGCCTACGCGCTCGACGTCCGGAATATCCTCGCGATGACCGGCGACCCGCCGCGCGCGGGCGACTACGCGGACGCGACGGCGGTCTTCGACGTGGACGGGATCGGCCTCATCGAGATCATCCGGCGGATGAACGAGGGGCTCGACGCGACGGGCGCGTCGATCGGCGAGCCCACGTCGTTCTTCGTCGGCGCGGCGCTGAACCCGGCCGCCGCCGAGGTGGGGCGCGAGGTCGAGCGGTTCCACCGGAAGCTCGAGGCGGGGGCGCGCTGGGTCCAGACGCAGCCCGTGTACGACCTGGCCGCGCTCGACTCATTCCTCGAGCGCGCCGGTGGCTCGCCTCAGCCCGTGCTGGTGGGCGTCCTCCCGCTCCACAGCTTCCGTCACGCCGAGTTCCTCCACAACGAGGTGCCCGGCATCTCGATCCCCGAGCCTGTGCGCCGCCGGCTGAAGGACGCGGGGGACGGCGCGCTTCGCGTCGGCATCGAGATGGCGCAGGAGCTCGTCCGCGAGGTGCGCGGACGCTACGCCGGCGCGTACCTCATGCCCTCGTTCGGCCGCTTCGAGGTCGTCGCCGAGGTCCTCGATGCCATGCATTAAACGGAGGGCGAGGCCGGGTCAGACCGTGGGTGGCCCGAGAAGGGTGCGCCGTGGCTGCGTTTGAGCTGGGGGCGCGTGAGGCGGCGGAGCGGATCCGCGCCGGGACCCTGAGCCCGGTCGAGCTGGTGGAGGCCTGCCTCGAGCGGATCGGCGCGCTCGACGGACGGCTCCAGGCGTGGGTGCACGTCGACGCCCCGGGGGCGCTCGCCGCTGCGCGGCAGCTCGAGAGCGAGGCGAAGTCCGCGCGCCTGCGCGGCCCGCTCCACGGCGTGCCGATCGGGGTGAAGGACATCTTCCACGTCGCCGGCATGCCGACGCGGGCGGGCGCCGGGACGTTCGCGCACAGCCTTCCGACGCGGGACGCCGCGTGCATCGAGCTCGCGCGCGCCGCGGGGGCCATCGTCCTCGGCAAGACCCACACGACCCAGTTCGCGTATCGCGATCCGGCGCCGACGAAGAACCCGTGGAAGGCCGGCCACACGCCGGGCGGGTCCTCGGCGGGCTCGGCGGCCGCCGTCGCCGCGCGCATGGTCCCGCTGGCGCTCGGCTCGCAGACCGTCGGCTCGGTGCTGCGGCCCGCCGCGTACTGCGGGGTGGTCGGCGTGAAGCCCACGCACGGGCTCATCTCCGTCACGGGCGTGATCCCGCTCGCGTGGTCGCTCGACCACGTCGGCGTCTTCGGCCGGTCGGTCGCCGACGCGGAGCTCGTCCTCGGCGTGCTGGCGCGCCGCAACCTGGCGCCCGGGCCGGCGCGCGCGCCGCGCCTCGCGCTGGCGGCCGAGCTGCTGAGCCGCGCCGCGCCCGAGGTCGCCGAGCACGTGCAGACGGTCGCGCGCGCCTTCGCCCGCGCCGGCGCGAGCGTCACGGAGGTGAAGCTGCCCGCCGCCTTCGGCGAGCTCCACGCGGCGGGCCACGTCGTGCTCGAGGCGGAGGCTGCGGCCTACCACGCGCACGACTTCGGCGCGCACGCGGGCGAGTACGGCCCCGAGATCCGCAAGGGGATCGAGGCGGGGCTGACGCTCAGCGCGACGGCGTACCTCGCCGCCAACCGCCTCCGGCTCGCGTTCCGCGACGAGGTGATGCCGCTCCTCCACGCCCACGACGCGCTCCTCTCGCCCACCGCGCCGGCGCCCGCGCCCGACCTGTCGACGACGGGCGACGCCTGGCACTGTGCGCCGTGGAGCTACGCGGGCGTGCCCTCGGTGTCGCTGCCGAGCGGGCTCGCCTCCTCCGGGCTGCCCCTCGCGATCCAGCTCGTCCAGGCCGCCGGCGCCGAGGCGCGGCTGCTCGCGGTCGCGGCCTGGTGCGAGCGCGAGCTCGCGTTCACGCACGCCCCCCAGGCCTGACGTGCTCGACCTCAAGATCGAGGGCGCCACCGTCATCGACGGTACCGGCGTGACCGGCGGCCGCGCGGACGTCGGGATCCGCGGCGACGCGATCGCCGCGGTCGGCGACCTCTCCCGCGAGTCGGCCGCCTCGACCCTCCGCGCGGCGGGCCGCGTGGTCGCCCCGGGCTTCATCGACATGCACTCGCACTCCGACTGGCGGCTCTGGGAGAACCGGCGCGCCGAGTCGAAGATCCGCCAGGGCGTGACGACGGAAGTCGTCGGCAACTGCGGCTTCTCGCCCGCACCCGTCTCCGACAAGTTCCTGGACGACCTGCGAGGCTTCGCGCTGTACCTGCCGAAAGGGATGGACTTCGCCTGGCGCTCGGTGGGCGATTACCTGCGCGCCTTCGACCAGGAGGGCACCGCGCTCAACGTCGTCCAGCTCGTCGGCCACGGCACCCTGCGCATCGCCGCCATGGGCTTCGCGCGGCGCGCACCCGAGGCGGCGGAGCTCACGCGGATGCAGCGGCTGCTCGCCGACGCGATGGAAGACGGCGCCTGGGGGCTCTCGACGGGGCTCATCTATGCGCCGGGCTCCTACGCGACCACGGAGGAGATCGTCGAGCTCGCGCGCGTGGCCAGCCGCCACCGCGGCTTCTACGCGAGCCACATCCGCGGCGAGGGGGCGACCCTGCTCGACGCGGTGCGGGAGGCGATCCACGTCGGGCGGGAGGCGGACCTGCCGGTGCAGGTGAGCCACGTCAAGGCCGCGGGCCGGCCCAACTGGGGCAGGGTCGCCGACGCCCTGGCGCTCATCGACGCGGCGCGGGGCGAAGGCCTCGACGTCATGGCCGACGTCTACCCGTACACGGCCTCGAGCACGACCGTGCGCACGCTCCTGCCCGACTGGGCGCTCGAGGGCGGCATCGAGGCGATGCAGCAGCGCCTCGGCGACCCGGAGGCGCGCGCGCGGATCCGCGCCGAGCTCATGGCGCCCGTCACGGGCCAGGGTGTCCTCGACCGCATCGGCTGGGAGAACATCATGATCGCCTTCTGCGCTCGACGGAAGGACGCCGAGGGCCGGCGCCTGTCGGAAATCGGCGCCGCGCGCGGCATGGACCCACTCGACGCGGCGCTCGAGCTGATCGCAGACGAGGCGGGCAAGGCCTACATGATCCTCTTCCAGCTCGACGAGAAGGACCTGCGCCGCGCGCTCGCCCACCCGGCGGTGATGATCGGCTCCGACGGCTCGTCGCTGGCGCCGTACGGCCCGCTCGCCGCCGGCAAGCCGCACCCGCGGAGCTACGGCACCTTCCCGCGCGTGCTCGGCGAGTACACGCGCGAGCAGCGGGTCCTCGGTCTCCCCGAGGCGATCCACAAGATGACCGGGCTCCCGGCACGGCGCCTGGGTCTGCGCGACCGCGGCATCGTCCGGCCGGGCGCCAAGGCCGACCTCGTCGTGTTCGACCCCAAGCGCATCGCCGACCGGGCGACCTACGAGGAGCCGCACCGTTACCCGGTCGGGATCGAGCACGTCGTCGTCAACGGTCGCTTCGTCGTCAAAGACGGCCAGCACACCGGCAGCCTCCCGGGCAAGCTCCTGACCCCGCCATGAAGATCGGGCGGGTCTTTCCCGATCTCCTGACGCCGCTCGCGACCGCGGACTCGGTCGCGGAGGCGCTGTCCCGGATGCTCGCGCGCCTCGTGCGCCTGACGGGCGCCGCCGCCGGTGCGCTCGCCTTCAGCCCGGAGCGCGGCGCGCCGGTCGTCGTCGTCGAGGGCGGGCGGCGGCTTCCCGCCGAGCTCCGCCAGTGGCTCGGCGCCGCGGCCGCGTCGCGTCGGCGCGGGGTGAGGCTCGCGCGCGTCCGGCCACCGGGCTCTGCGCGCGGCCGCGCCGCGGCGCTCCTGTCGGCTCCGCTCGGCGTGCCGGGCCGTCCGGCGGGGGCGCTCCTCCTGCTCGGCCGGCTTGGGCGGCTCACGCCCAAGGCACTCCCCGCGGGCTTCCCGAAGGAGCTCGGCACCGCGATCGATCTCGTCTGGCACATTCACCGGCGGGCGCTCCGCACGTCGGTCCTCAACGAGCTCACGCAGCTGCTCGCCTCGGGCGACTCGCTCGACGAGGTCTTCCGCGCGTTCACCGAGGGCACGTCCCGGCTCATCCCGTTCGACTCGATCGCCGTCGCCTTGCTCGACGCCGAGCGGGGCGAGCTCGAGATCGTGGACGTGGCGGCGCGCGGGCTGCCGCCCGCCTTCCGGCGCGACGGGAGGATGCCGCTGGCGGGGACGCTGGTCGCCGAGGTCGTCCGGACCGCGGGCCCCGTGAGGGTGGACGACGTCGAGCGCGACCCGGTGCCCGACGCGAGCCGGCGCGTGCTCGCGCCCCACGGGTACCGGGCGGCGCTGCTGGTGCCGCTGGCGGCGGGGCATGGCGTCTTCGGCGCGGTGACGCTCGCCGCGGCCCGCCCCGGCGCCTTCGACGCGGCCGACACCGACGTCCTGGCCGAGCTGGCGCGCCCGCTCGCCTCGGCGATCGAGCAGCGACGGCTGAACGAGGAGGGGCGCCGGCGGACGGACGAGCTGGCGGCGCTCTACTCGACGAGCCAGCTCATCACCTCCCGCCTCGACCTGGCGTCGGTGCTCGACCGCATCAGCCGCTCGGTCACCGCGCTCATCGGGAGCACGGGCTGCGGGATCGGCCTCCTCGACCGCGAGCGCGCGCATCTCACCCACGTCGCCGCCCACGGCTTCGAGAGCGAGGAGTGGCGCGCCCTCTCCATGCCGGTCGGCGAGGGGATCATGGGGCGCGCGGCCGAGAGCGGTCTGGCGATCCGGGTGGACGACGTCCGGGCCGACCCGCGCTCGGCCCGTCGCGACGTGGACGAGCGCGAGGGGATCCGCTCGATGCTCTGCGTGCCGCTCAAGGTCGGCGGCGGGGTCATCGGGGTGATCTCCGCCTTCTCCACGCGACCCGGCGTCTTCACGTCCCACCACCAGCGCGTCCTCGAGGCCTTCGGCGAGCAGGCGGGCATCGCGATCCAGAACGCCCAGCTCTTCGAGGAGAGCGTGCGCCGCGCGCGGGAGACCCGCGCGCTGCTGGAGGCCGGGCGCGCCGTCAGCGCGAGCCTCGACGTGGACCGGACGATCCGCGTGATCCTCGACGCGGCGCGCGGGGTGGTCGGCGCCGACTCGTGCGGCCTCGCGACGCTCGACCCGACGACGGGCGACTTCGTCACGGTGGCGAGTCTCGACCTGCCGTCGGCGATGGTGAAGGACATCCGGATCAGGGTGGGCGAGGGCATCGGAGGCCTCGCCGTGAGCGAGCGGCGGCCCATCCAGAGCCGGGACCTCTACGCGGACCCACGCGCCCGCTACCCGCAGCTCGCGCGCGCGACCGGCTTCCGCTCGATGCTGGCGGCGCCGCTCCGCGTGGGCGAGCGCGTCGTCGGTGTGATCAGCGTCTTCCGCACGGACGTCCACGAGTTCTCGGGCGCGGAGGAGGAGCTCCTCCTGGCGCTCGCCGATCAGGCGGCGATCGCCCTCGAGCACGCCCGGCTCTACGCCGAGCTCGAGGTGCGCGTCGCCGAGCGCACGCGCGAGCTCGACACGCAGAAGCGGTTCGTCGAGGTCGTCCTGGAGACGCTGCCGCTGGGCGTCTTCGTCCTCGACGCCGGGCTTCGCGTCGTCCGTGCCAACCGCGAGGGCGCGCGCGCGCTCGGCGCGCCGCCGGACGCGCGCGCGCCCTTCGCGCCCCTGCTCGGCGCCGAGCGCGCGGACGCCGTCGAGGCGTTCCTGCGCCAGGCGTTCGCGACCCGGCGGGGCAGCGCGCTGGAGCAGGAGACGACGGTCGCGGGCGAGGTGAAGATCTTCCGGCTGACGACCGCGCCCTTCGAGTCGTCCGACGAGGAGGTGCGACACACGGTCGTCGTCGTCGAGGACGTCACGCGCGCGAAGCGGCTCGAGCGCCAGATGCTCCTCACCGAGCGGCTCACGACGGCGGGCCGGCTCGCGGCGGGCGTCGCCCACGAGCTCAACAACCCGCTGGCGACGATCGCGGGCTGCGCCGAGTCGCTTCAGAGCCGGCTGACCGAGGGCGAGCTCGCCCGCTCGGCGGAGCTCGCCGACTTCCCGCACTACCTGCGCCTGATCGAGGAGGAGGCGTTCCGCTGCAAGGAGATCACGGGCAGCCTGCTGCAGTTCGTGCGCGACCCGGGGAGGCGCCGCGCGCCGACCGACCTCAACGCCCTCGTCCAGAAGGCGCTCGAGCTCCTCTCCCACCAGTCCCGCTTCGCCGAGGCCCGCTTCGCGACCGAGCTCGATCCCGCGCTCCCGCTGGTCGCCGTCAACGAGGGCCAGCTGCGCCAGGTCTTCATCGGTCTCGCGGCGAACGCCCTCGAGGCGATGGAGGGGCGTGGGACCCTGACCCTGCGCTCGCGGGTCCGCCGCGGCGAGGTCGAGATGGAGTTCGAGGACGAGGGGCCGGGGATCCCCGACGAGATCCTGGGGCGCGTCTTCGACCCGTTCTTCACGACCAAGCCGCCGGGACAGGGGACGGGGCTCGGGCTCGCGATCGCCCAGGGGATCGTCGCCGACCACGCGGGCCGGCTCGAGGTCACCTCGCGGGTCGCCAAGGGCAGCCTCTTCCGGGTCGTGGTGCCGCTGTGAGCCGCCGGATCCGCGTCCTGGTCGCCGACGACGAGCGGAACCTCCGCGAGCTGATGGTCCGGGAGCTCGGGCGCAAGGGGCACGAGGTCGACGACGTCGGCGACGGCGAGGCGGCGCTCGCGCGGCTCCAGGAAGCGTCGTACGACGTCGTGGTCCTCGACATGAAGATGCCGAAGCGCGAGGGCATCGAGGTGTTGCGCGAGCTCCAGGCGCTCGCCGAGCCGCCCCAGGTGATCGTGATGACGGGCTTCCAGGAGGTGTCGACGGCCGTCGAGGCCATGAAGCTCGGCGCGTACGACTACCTCACCAAGCCCACGAAGATCGAAGAGCTCGACATCGTCATCCGCAAGGCCGCGGAAAAGGGGCAGCTCGTCCGCGACAACGAGGCGCTGCGCGCCCACGCGCCGGGCGGGGAGCCCGCCTCCGGCATCCTGACGAAGAGCGCGGCGATGCAGGCAGCGCTGCGGATCATCGACCGCGTGGCGCCGACGGACTCGGCGGTGCTGATCCTGGGCGACAGCGGCACCGGCAAGGAGCTGGTGGCCCGCGCGATCCACGAGCTCTCCCACCGGGCCCAGCGGCCGTTCGTCCCGATCCACTGCGGCGCGCTCCCGCGCGAGGTGTTCGAGTCCGAGCTGTTCGGCCACGAGAAGGGGGCCTTCACGGGCGCGGTGGGCACCAAGCCGGGGCTCGTCGAGCTGGCCGACGGCGGCACGCTCTTCCTGGACGAGATCGGTGAGATGGAGCCGGACAGCCAGGTCAAGGTCCTCAGAGCGCTCGAGACCGGGACCTTCTTCCGGGTGGGCGGCACGCGCCCGCGGCGCGTGGACGTGCGGCTCGTCGCGGCGACCAACCGCGACCTCGCGGAGGCGATGAAGACGGGGGCGTTCCGCCAGGATCTCTACTTCCGGATCAACACGATCGCCGTCAAGTTGCCGCCGCTCCGCGAGCGGCGCGAGGACATCGCGCTGCTCGCCACGCACTTCGTCGGGACGACCGCCGCCTACGGCGTGAAGCGGCTCTCCCCGCGCGTCCTCGCCGCGCTCGAGGCGTACGACTGGCCGGGCAACGTGCGCGAGCTCCTCCACGCGATCGAGCGCGCCGTGATCCTCTCGAAGGGCGAAGAGATCCAGCCCGAGGACCTGCCGCCCGAGGTCCTCGGCGCGCCGGCGGCGGCGGCGTCGCCCGGTGGGAGCCTCGAGCAGATGGAGCGTCAGCACATCGTCGCGACGCTCCGGCAGGTAGGCGGCCATCGCGGCAAGGCGGCGGCGCTGCTCGCGATCGATCCGAAGACCCTCTACAGGAAGATCATCGCCTACGGCATCGCGCACGACGAGTGGGCGTAGGGGATACTCCGGCCCGCTCGGCCTGGATACACCTGATTACTCGTCGGCGCGGGTGTGATAGAAGTCAACGCATGTCGGCTCGGCTCTTGAGGCTGGCCGTGTGCCCGACCGCGCTGGCGTTGAGCTTGGTGATTCCGGCGTGGGCGCAGCTTCCGGTTCCCGTACCTCGCCTGCCGCCGGCGCCCGCCCCGCTGCCAGCTCCGCTGCCCGCCCCACTGCCAGCACCGTTGCCCGCGCCACTGCCAGCTCCGGCGCCAGCCCCAGCGCCGGCTCCGCTGCCCGCGCCATTGCCAGCTCCGGCACCAGCCCCAGCACCGGCTCCGCTGCCTGTGCCGCTGCCAGTTCCGGCGCCCGCCCCGGCACCGGTGCCGGGGCCCGGCCCCGCGCCGGCTCCAGGTCCAGGGCCTGCGCCGGTCCCGGGGGTGACTCCCGCGCCGGGTGCTGGGGCCCAGCAGGCGCCGGCGCCTGCCCCGGGGATCAGTACCGAGCCGGTGATACAGGTGCCCCCCGCGACTCCCGTGCTGGGTCCGCAGGAGCTCCTGCCAGGGCGACCGGTGCGCCTGACGTTCACG
The DNA here is from genome assembly GCA_003220595.1 of Candidatus Rokuibacteriota bacterium. Classification (GTDB taxonomy): domain Bacteria; phylum Methylomirabilota; class Methylomirabilia; order Rokubacteriales; family CSP1-6; genus AR19. Next base: position 25,906 of record QHSZ01000128.1, read on the forward strand.
CCGACCATCACCGTGTTCGAGGAGTACAACGACAACGTCCTCCTCGATAACCGTCGCCGGGTCTCGGACTGGATCACCGGGTTCGCGCCGGGCTTCGCGTTCGACTGGCGGGGCAACACTCACAGGCTGGCGCTCGCCTACGACTTCGTGGCCGAGACGTTCTCGCGTCGATCGAGCTTCGGAGACGCATTCAGCCGCCAGAACGCGAACGTGGACGCCATGTATAGGCCCGCACAGCAGGTGACCCTCACCCTGACGGACAACTTCATCAGCAGCTTGGACACGCTCGACATTTCGCCGACCGGCGTCGCGACCGGCCGCACCCGGTCGTCGAGTAACACGCTCACACCGGGCGTCGCCTGGGAGATCAACCCGCTGTGGACGGCGCGCCTCTCAGGGACGCACACGGCGCTGCGGTACGAGGGACGCGGCCTCATCGACTCGGACATCTATCGGCTGACTCCCAGCATTGAGCGCAGGATCACCCAGAGCCTCACGGGTGTGGCAGCCTACGAGTTCGGCGACTTCGACGTCGAGCAGGAGCCGAACGTCACGACGAATACCCCGCGGGTCGGTGCGCGCTACTGGTTCAACCCGACCCTGAGCGGTTCCGTGAGCGTCGGGCCGACGTTCGAGACGAGCGCAGACGGCAAGGACCGCACCGAGGTGGCCATCACCGCCTGGCTCCGGCAGGCGTTTCAGCTGGGCTACATCGGCCTCGACTACGATCGCGGGGTCGGGACGGCGGGCGGGCTCGGTGGAACCACCGAGAACGACCTGATCTTGGGACGGTTCGGGCTCACGGGGCTCGTGAGGGGGCTGAGCGCCGACCTCACCATCGCCTACGGGCACATTCGATCCTCGATCGTCCGGTCGTCCGAGCGGCGCATCGATCTGGAGACGTTGAGTAGCGGGGTGCGTCTCGTCTACCAACCCAAGACGTGGATGTCTGTCTATTTCGGCTACTTGTTCTACGAGCAGCTGCCCAACACGGCCGTGGGCGCCAGAGCCGATCAGAACCGCGTCTCGTTCGGCATGCTGTTCGGCTATCCGCTGAAGCGTGAATGACCATTCGCCACCTCCGCGGCTTCGGACTGGACTGACGCTCGATCGGGCGTTCTGTCCGGTTTCCGCGGCTCGCGTCCGCAGCAGCCGCGGCGTTCCAGCCGAGGAATCGCAGAGTTAGTCTCCTCGCCCTGCATGGCATCAGCCTTGCGTCCCTCATTGGTGTTTGCGAAATTCCCAGTGAGAAGGAGAACCCAATGGTCCGCGTGCTCGTGATCGATGAAGACCGCGTCGCAACGCAGCGGCTGGGCCTCGGCTGCCTGGCCGCGGGCGTCGGCGTCGCGATGGCCGAGAACGTAAGTGAGGGCGTCCGCGTCCTGCTCTCGACGCCGGTATCCCTCATCGCGGTGGAGGGCGCGCTGCTCAACCTCACGCCGGGCGAGCACGCCGCGCTCTTCGAACGCGTCGCCCCGGGCGTCCCCGTGGTGGTCACCGTCCGTCCAGACGCGCCACTCGACGCGCGGGCGGCCTTCGAGCTCGCCGGCTTCCGGGTGCTGACGCGCCCGGTGGACGCGCAGGACCTCGTCGAGAAGACGCCCGCGCTGCCCTGAGCGCGTCCTTCGCTTGCGCACGCTGACCGGGCGTGTACACTGTCAGGAGTCGGCCGGATTGCCCGGACCTCGCCTCCGACGCAACGTTTCTTCCGGTTCGCGGGGCGTAGACGACAGCGGAAGACCAGTCCCAGGGGGTTCACATGGCGTCGAAACTGTACATCGGCGGTCTCGCCTACTCGACCACGAGCGACGGACTTCGAGAGTTCTTCACCCAGTGCGGCAACGTGCTTTCCGCGACGGTCATCACCGATCGGTTCTCGGGCCAGTCGCGGGGCTTCGGCTTCGTCGAAATGGCCACCTCGGAGGAGGCGCAGGCCGCGATCTCCCAGCTCAACGGGCGTGAGCTCGACGGCCGGCGGATCACGGTCGAGATCTCGAACCCGCAGGCGCCCCGCTCGGGCGGCGGTCCGCGGCCCGGTGGCGGCAGGCCAGGGGGTGGCGGACGCGGTCCGGGAGGCGGCGGCGGCCGCGACAGCGGCTATGCACACCGTCCCTCGAAACCCGTGAAGTGGTAGTGCGGACCTTTGGACAACGCGGGGCTGGGGCCCCGCCGTCCGAGGCGAGCGGTGAAATCGTGCGCGAGGTGCGGACCTTTGGACAACGCGGGGCTGGGGCCCCGCCGTCCGAGGCGAGCGGTGAGAGCCGCGTGATCTGATCCGAGAGGTGAGACGCGACGTCGAAGGGGCCAGCCGGTACCGGCTGGCCCCTTCGTGTGTTCGGGCGGCGAGCTAGGCGCCGTCGAAGATGCGATCGGAGCGGCCGTACTCGTGGGCCGCGTCCATGAACCAGCGCACCGCCTCGGGGTCCGAGCGCGGCGGAATCTCGCACGAGGTCGAGAGGATGAAGCCGGAGTGCCGCGCGGCCGCATCCACGCAGCGCTTCACCTCCGCGGACATGGCCTCCTTCGTCGTCTTCTCGAACGTCGTCGCGTCGACGTTCCCGATCGCCACCGCCCGGCCCCGCGAGACCTCCACG